>NZ_JACCWG010000410.1 GCF_013697775.1 Ramlibacter sp.
GTGCAGACGCCGCCGCTGGCCGCGCGCGGCTGCGCGGTCCAGCCGGCGCCCAGGCGCAGGCATTCGTCGCGCGTCCACTGCATGCGGCAGGCCGATTGCCAGCCGTCGCCGCCCGGGAGCCAGTTGCCGCCCAGAAGCGTGCATTCCTCGCGCGTGTCCACGTACGCGCTGGCGGACTGCGCGGGCTGCTGTGCCCAGCCCGGCAAACCGATGAGCATGAGGACGAACAGTGACAGCAGCAGCCGGGCTTTCATGGGCCGAGTCTAGCGCCGCCGGGGCTTCGATGGCACAATCGCCGCCATCCGAGGAGCGTTGCAGCGCCGCCGTCTGTCCACCAGATGCGCCCGGCGCGAGGCTCGGAGTCCCATCGCAACGACGCTCACCCACGTTCCCGTGCGGTGAGTTCCCTCGCCTCCAGAACGTGGTTGACCCACCAAGCTTTTGGAGCACTCATGAACGCCGTTCTCAAACCCGCTGCCGACCAGGACAGCGCCATTGCCGATCTGTCGCTTGCCGCCTGGGGCCGCAAGGAAATCCGCATCGCCGAAACCGAGATGCCCGGCCTGATGGCCATCCGCGAGGAGTTCGCCAAGAGCCAGCCGCTCAAGGGCGCGCGCATCACCGGCAGCCTGCACATGACCATCCAGACGGCCGTGCTGATCGACACGCTGCAGGCGCTCGGCGCCCAGGTGCGCTGGGCCTCTTGCAACATCTTCTCCACCCAGGACCACGCTGCGGCGGCCATCGCCGCCGACGGCACGCCGGTATTCGCCATCAAGGGCGAGTCGCTGGAAGACTACTGGGACTACACCCACCGCATCTTCGAGTTCGGCCCCAAGGGCAGCGACGCCGAAGGCCCGAACATGATCCTGGACGACGGCGGCGACGCCACCCTGCTCATGCACCTGGGCAAGCGCTGCGAGCAGGACCTGTCGCTGATCGACACGCATTCCAGCGAGGAAGAGCGCATCCTGCACGCCGCCATCCGCAAGAAGCTGAAGGAAGACCCGACCTGGTACAGCCGCAAGGCCGCCCAGATCGTCGGCGTGACCGAGGAAACCACCACCGGCGTGCACCGCCTGAACGACATGGCGGCCAAGGGCACGCTGCTGTTCCGCGCGATCAACGTCAACGACTCCGTCACCAAGAGCAAGTTCGACAACCTGTACGGCTGCCGCGAGTCGCTGGTGGACGGCATCAAGCGCGCCACCGACGTGATGATCGCCGGCAAGGTGGCCGTCGTCGCCGGCTACGGCGACGTGGGCAAGGGCTCGGCGCAGGCGCTGCGCGCGCTGTCCGCGCAGGTCTGGGTGACCGAGATCGATCCCATCAACGCGCTGCAGGCCGCCATGGAAGGCTACCGCATCGTGACGATGGAATACGCCGCCAGCAAGGCCGACATCTTCGTCACCACCACCGGCAACAAGGACGTCATCCGCTTCGAGCACATGGCGGCCATGAAAGACCAGGCCATCGTCTGCAACATCGGCCACTTCGACAACGAGATCGACGTCGCGTCGCTCGAAAAGCAGTGCCAATGGGACGAGATCAAGCCGCAGGTGGACCACGTGATCTTCCCGGACGGCAAGCGCATCATCCTGCTGGCCAAGGGCCGGCTGGTGAACCTGGGCTGCGGCACGGGCCACCCCAGCTACGTGATGTCCTCCTCCTTCGCCAACCAGACCCTGGCGCAGATCGAGCTGTTCACCAAGCAGGACGCCTACGAGGCCGGCAAGGTCTACGTGCTGCCCAAGCACCTGGACGAGAAGGTGGCGCGCCTGCAGCTGTCCAAGCTGGGCGCGCAGCTGACGGTGCTGAGCGACGAGCAGGCTGCGTACATCGGCGTCGACAAGAACGGCCCGTACAAGCCGGACACGTACCGCTACTGAGCGCGCCATGCGTGCCGATCAGTTGCTGGTCGAGCGCGGCCTGGCCGCCACCCGTTCGCAGGCGCAGCGGCTGATCGCCGCCGGCGTGCGCTGGCGCCTGCCTTCGGACGGCGAGTGGCGGCCGGTCGCCAAGAACGGCGACCTGCTGCCCGACGCGGCCGAGCTCGAACTGCTGGACACGGCCGAGTCGCGCTACGTTTCGCGCGGCGGCCTGAAGCTCGAAGGCGCCTTGCGCGCGGCGGCGCTCGACCCGGCGGGCTGGACCTGCCTGGACGTGGGCCAGTCCACCGGCGGCTTCACCGACTGCCTGCTGCAGCAGGGCGCGGCGCGGGTGGTCGGCGTGGACGTCGGCCATGGGCAGCTGCATCCGGCGCTGCGCGCCGATGCGCGGGTGCGGGCGCTAGAGAAGGTCAACGCCAGGGAGTTGCAGGCCGCGCAGGTCGGCACGGGGTTCGACCTGGTGTGCGGCGACCTCTCGTTCATCTCGCTCACGCTGGTGCTGCCGGCGCTGGCGCCGCTGCTCAAGCCGGGCGGGCACCTGCTGCTGCTGGTGAAGCCGCAGTTCGAGCTGCAACCGGCGCAGATCGGCAAGGGCGGGATCGTCAGGGATGCCGGCTTGTACTCCACGGTCGAGCAGCGGCTGCGCAAGGCCTGCGCCGCGGCGGAACTGCAGGTGCGCGGCTGGCATGACAGCCCGATCGCCGGGGGCGACGGCAACCGCGAGTTCTTCATTCACGCGACCACAACGACATCAGAGAAGGAGCAGCCATGAAGCTTCCCATCAGCCTGGAATTCTTTCCGACCAAGACGCCCGAAGGCACCGAGAAGCTGCGCGCGGTGCGCCAGCAGCTCTATGCGCTCCAGCCCGAGTTCTGCTCGGTGACCTACGGCGCCGGCGGCTCCACGCAGGCCGGCACCTTCAACGCCGTATCGGAGATCCTCACCGAGGGTGTGGACGCGGCGGCGCATTTCTCCTGCATCGGCGCCTCGCGCGCCACGGTGCGCGAGCAGCTCGCGCAGCTGCAGTCCATGAAGATCCGCCGCCTGGTGGCGCTGCGCGGCGACCTGCCCAGCGGCTACGGCGCGGGCGGCGAGTTCCAGTACGCGAGCGACCTGATCGCCTTCATCCGCGCGGAAACCGGCGACGCCTTCCACATCGAGACGGCCTGCTATCCGGAGGTGCATCCGCAGGCGGCGTCGCCCGAAGCGGACCTGCGCGCCTTCGCGGCCAAGGTGCGGGCGGGTGCCAACGGCGCCATCACCCAGTACTTCTACAACGTGGATGCGTACTTACGTTTTGTCGAAGACGTAAAGACGGCTGGGCTCCAGGTGCCGGTGGTGCCGGGTATCATGCCTATCACGAGTTCGACCCAGCTCATGCGTTTTTCGGACACCTGTGGTGCCGAAATCCCGCGCTGGATCCGGCTGAGGCTTCAGGGCTTCGGCGACGACGTGGCATCCATCCGGGCCTTTGGCCTCGATGTGGTGACGCAGCTGTGCGAACGGCTGCGCGCCGAAGGTGTGCCGGGCATTCACTTTTATACGATGAACCAATCAGCTGCCACGCTGGAGATCTGCAAGCGCCTCGGATGGTGAAGGCACGCACATCCTCCTTCCTTCTTGCCGGGCTGCTCCTCCTGGGAGCGGCAGCCGTGCAAGCGTCCGAATTCGACAGTGAAGTCGCGGGTGCCGCAGTGCCCGTCGCGCAGGTGGTGCCCGTACCCGCCCCTGTCATGGCCGTTGCCCCTATCGCTGAAACTGTGGAAAAGCCGTCGCTGCCTCAGAAGGCGCTGGAAACCGTGCGCGAGCTGCAGCGCGGCATCGCCTCCTGGTACGGCAAGCAGTTCCACGGCAGGAAGACCGCCAGCGGCGAAGTGTTCGACATGAACGAGCTGACCGCTGCGCACCCCAGCCTGCCGTTCGGCACCCTGGTGCGCGTGCGCATCCTCAACAGCGACAAGAGCGTGGACGTGCGCATCAACGACCGTGGCCCGTTCATTAGCCAGCGCATCATCGACCTGAGCCGTGGCGCTGCCCAGGCGCTAGGGCTGGTCGAGTCGGGTGCGGGCACCAAGCAGGTCGCCATCGAAGTCCTCGGCCCGCCGGACGGCGAGCCGGCGCAGCCACGGCGCGGCACCCGCAGGGCCGCGTCGCTGCGCTGATCAGCGGTCGTCGTAGCTGACCACGACCTTGCGTGTCAGCGGACGCGCCTGGCAGGTCAGCACGAAGCCACGCGCCATCTCGTCGGCTTCCAGCGTGAAGTTCTTCTCCATCGCGACTTCGCCTTCCAGCACGCGCGCGCGGCAGGTGCAGCACACGCCGCCCTTGCAGGAATAGGGCAGGTCCAGGCCGGCTTCCAGCGCGGCGTCGAGCACACGGTCGTCCGCTGCCATGGACAGGTGATGCGTCTTGCCGTCCAGCACCACTTCCAGCTGGTGGTCCAGCTCGCTCGCCGGCCGCACCGCGGCGGCAGCCTGCGGCGGCCGCGCCGCCGAGCCCGGGTCGCCGGGCGTCGTGA
>NZ_JACCWG010000412.1 GCF_013697775.1 Ramlibacter sp.
GCACCAGGCCGTTGCGCGCGGCCGTGGCTTCGTCGGCCACCAGCAGCGCGCAGGCGCCGTCGTTCACGCCGCTGGCGTTGCCGGCCGTCACCGTGCCGTCGGGGCGCACCACGCCCTTCAGCCTGGCCAGTGCTTCCAGGCTGGTTTCGCGCGGGTGCTCGTCCTTCTTCACGACCAGCGCCTCGCCCTTCTTCTGCGGGATGGTCACCGATACGATCTCGGCGTCGAAGAAGCCCGACTGCTGCGCCGCCACCGCCTTCAGCTGCGAGGCCAGCGCCATGCGGTCCTGCGCGGCGCGCTCGATGCCGTGTTCGGCGGCGACGTTCTCCGCCGTCTCGGGCATGGAGTCGATGCCGTACCGCTCCTTCATCAGCTTGTTGACGAAGCGCCAGCCGATGGTGGTGTCGTACACCGCGTTGCTGCGCGAGAACGCGCTCTCCGCCTTGGGCATGACGAAGGGCGCGCGGCTCATGCTCTCCACGCCGCCGGCGATCATCAAGCCGGCCTCGCCCGCCTTGATCGCGCGCGCCGCGCTGCCGAGCGCGTCGAGGCCGGAGCCGCACAGGCGGTTGATGGTGGCGCCCGGCACGTCGGTGGGCAGGCCGGCCAGCAGCAGCGCCATACGCGCCACGTTGCGGTTGTCCTCGCCGGCCTGGTTGGCGCAGCCGTACAGCACGTCGGTCACGGCCTGCCAGTCGACCTTGGGATTGCGTTCGACCAGCGCGCGGATCGGGATCGCGCCCAGGTCGTCAGTGCGCACCGAGGACAGGGCGCCGCCGTAGCGGCCGAAGGGCGTGCGGATGGCGTCGCAGATGAAGGCGTGCTGGGTCATGTGGGTCTCCGAAAATTGAGCGTGGTGTGTGCGTCAGGCCTGCGCGATCGGCAGGCCGACGAGCCGTTCCAGTTCGCCGTGCGCGAGCCCCTCGACCGTGTCGATCAGCTTGAGCCCGCGCGGCGTGCATTCCAGTGTGGCGAGGTCGGTGTAGATGCGCTTGACGCACCCGATGCCGGTGAGCGGATAGGTGCAGCGCTCGACGATCTTGCTGGCGCCCTGCCTGGTCAGCAGGTCCATCATGACCCAGGTCTGCCGCGCGCCGGTGGCCAGGTCCATGGCGCCGCCGACGGCGGGAATCGCGTCCTTTTCGCCGGTGTGCCAGTTGGCCAGGTCGCCCGTGGCCGACACCTGGAACGCGCCCAGCACGCAGATGTCGAGATGGCCGCCGCGCATCATGGCGAAGCTGTCGGCATGGTGGAAATAGGCGCCGCCGGCCAGCAGCGTCACCGGCTGCTTGCCGGCGTTGATCAGGTCGTAGTCTTCCTCGCCCTCGGCCGGCGCGGGCCCCATGCCGAGGATGCCGTTCTCGCTGTGCAGGAACACTTCCACGCCGGCCGGCAGGTGGTTGGCCACCAGCGTGGGCATGCCGATGCCCAGGTTGACGTAGGCACCATCGTGGATGTCGCGCGCCACGCGGGCGGCGAGCTGGTCCTTGCTGCGCTTGGTGTCGTTCATGCGGCAATCTCCCGGCGGGCGCCGCCCGCGCGCGTGGCGGTGCGCGCAACCTGCACGATCTTGCTGACGAAGATGCCGGGCGTGACCACGGCCTCCGGATCCAGCGCGCCCAGCGGCACGATCTCGTGCACCGTGGCGACTGTGCGCTTCGCGGCCGTCGCCATGACCGGACCGAAGTTGCGCGCCGCCTTGCGGTAGGTGAGGTTGCCCCAGCGGTCGCCGCGCTCGGCCTTGATGAGCGCCACGTCGCCATGAATCGGCGACTCGAACACGTGCATGCGGCCGCCGATCTCGCGCGTCTCCTTGCCGCGGGCGAGTTCGGTGCCATAGCCGGTGGGCGTGAAGAAGCCGCCGATGCCGGCGCCCGCCGCGCGGATGCGCTCGGCCAGGTTGCCCTGCGGCACCAGTTCCAGCTCGATTTTTCCGGCGCGGTACAGGTCGTCGAACACCCAGCTGTCCACCTGGCGCGGGAAGCTGCAGATGATCTTGCGCACCCGGCCTGCCTTCAGCAGCGCGGCCAAGCCGGCGTCGCCGTTGCCGGCGTTGTTGTTCACCACGGTGAGGTTGCGCGCGCCCTGCGCCACCAAGCCGTCGATCAGCTCGCCGGGAATGCCGGCGGTGCCGAAGCCGCCGATCAGCACGGTGCTGCCATCGGCGATGCTGGCCAGCGCGTCAGCGACGCAAGAGGCGGTCTTGTCGATCATGTATGTTCTAATTGCGAACAGTTGTTCGTCTGTTGAATTCTAGGCCAACTCCGCCATGCCGTCAGCCTCATCCGCGCGCCGAGCCGCCGAGCCGCCGCCCGCCCCCAGCGACAGCTACGTGCAGTCGTTCGCGCGCGGGCTGGAAGTGATCCGCTCGTTCAGCGCCGCCGCGCCGCGCCAGACCTTGAGCGAAGTGGCAGCGCGCGCCGGCCTCACGCGCGCCGGCGCGCGGCGCATCCTGCTGACATTGCAGACGCTGGACTATGTGGAAACCGACGGCAAGCTCTTCGCGCTCACGCCGCGCATCCTGGACCTGGGCTTCGCCTACCTCTCGTCCATGCCGATCTGGAACCTGGCCGAGCCGGTGATGGAGCAATTGGTCGAGGAGGTGCGCGAGTCCTGTTCGGCCGCGGCGCTGGAGGGCACGGACATCGTCTACGTGCTGCGCGTGCCCACCCGCAAGATCATGCGCATCGGCCTGGGCGTGGGCTCGCGGCTGCCGGCTTACTGCACGTCGATGGGCCGGATGCTGCTGGCCGGCCTGCCCGATGCCGAGGTGCGCCAGCGGCTGCGCGCGTCGCCGCGCGAGGCGCTGACGCGGCACACCGTGACCGACGCCGACGCGCTGCTCGCGAAGGTGCAGCAGGCGCGCCGCCAGGGCTGGTGCCTTGTGAACCAGGAGCTGGAGGAAGGCCTGGTCTCCATCGCCGCGCCGATTGCCGACCGCACCGGGCGCTTCATCGCGGCGCTGAACATCAGCGGCCAGGCCAACCGCACCACGCCCCGGCAAATGCAGGACACGATGCTGCCGCCGCTGCTGCGCGCGGCCGGGCGGATCTCGGGGCTGCTCGGCGCGAAGGGAAGCTGACGCGCGACGGCGGCCTCAGCGCGCCAGCGGCCGCACCCAGGCGGCGAGATCGGCGGGTTCGCGCGGCCCGCTCCACTCGCGCAGCGCCTGCAGCCGCACCAGCAGGTCCACGCCTTCGGGCGTGACCTCGTAGCGCACGCCGGCGTCCTCGGCCACCACGCGCCGCAGCACGCCGGTGTCGGCCAGGCCCACCAGCTGGCGCGCCAATTCTTTTTGCGAAATGCGCCCGATGCGCCGCTGCAGTTCGCGAAAGCGCCCGCTGCCACCGGCAAAGTAGACCGCTTCCAGCACCCCGAACGCCCAGCGGCCCGAAAGCGCCTGCAGCGCGCGGCCGACCTGCTGCGCGCACGACTGGCCGCCGCACAGCAGGTGCGCGGCGGGGTCGGAAGAAGGCGTGCTGGTTTCCATTTGGTGACCGGGTGGGTGGTGCGGGAAGCTCGCGCACTCTAAGTTTTCCGGACACCTTCTGCATGACCTCCTGGATCAACCCTCCTTCGGCCGGGGCGGATGCCGGCGCGCAAGCCGCCATCGTCGATGCGCTGTACCGCTTCGCCGCGGGGCAGGACCTGCGCGACCGCGCCCTGTTCCACTCGGCCTGGACCGCTGACGACGCCGAGCTGGACTTCACCCAGCCGGCACTGCGGCTCGGCCTGGAGCTGCCGCCGTTTCGCGGGCGCGAGCACATCACCGACGCCATCCTGGGTTCGCTGGCGGCCATCACCACCTCGCACAGCGTTACCAACCCGCGCGTGCAGGTGCAGGGGGACAGCGCGCGCCTGTTCGCGCTGGTGGAGGCGCAGCACCTGCCCGCGGCCGACCACAGCCGGCACCTGCTGCTGAAGAACGTCTACTGGTGCGACCTGGTGGCCGAAAACGGCCTGTGGGCGATCCGGCGCATGCGCATCGAGAACTTGTGGATGGACGGCGACCCGCGCGTGCTGTTTCCCGGCTGAGCCCGCCCCGCGCGGCGCCGTGCTAGGCTGCTGCGCCTATGTTCAACCCTTCGCAAGAGGACGTGCGGCGCTTCTTCTGCGCCGTGCACGCCAAGAGCGGCGCTGTCCAGCCGATGGACGCGCTGGAAACGCTGGCCGGCCAGTGGCTGGCCGAGCACCCCGAATACCACCCCGACCTGGGCGACGCCGAGGCCGCGGTGGCGCGCGCCTATGACGGCGCCGACGGCCGCACCAACCCGTTCCTGCACCTGTCGATGCACCTGTCGATCAGCGAGCAGTGCTCCATCGACCAGCCGCGCGGCATCCGCCAGGCCGTGGAGCTGCTGGCGGCGCGCCGCAACTCGCTGCACGACGCGCACCACGAGGCCATGGAGTGCCTGGGGCAGATGCTGTGGGAGAGCCAGCGCGCGGGGCGTCCGCCCGATGGGCAGGCCTATGTCGAATGCGTGCAGCGGCGCGCCGCGCAGCATTAACCCCGGAAGAAGTAATCCTCGGGAAGGCAGGCAGTTGAACGGTTTGATCGCCACCTTGAGCCGGGGCAAAAGCCTTGGGCCCTCTGTTTCCCAACCAAACCCAGGAGCCACCATGAGCAACCTCCAGAAGATTCAGGCCTTCTTCACCGCCTACGCCGCCAAGAACGTCGCTGGCGTTCGCGAGGTGATGGCCAGCGACATCAGCTGGACCATCCCGGGCCATCACCCACTGGCCGGCACCAAGCGCGGCATTGACGAGGTGCTGGCCTTCTTCGACCAACTCGGCAAGGCCAACTTCAAGGCCCAACCCCTGGTGGTCGCCGAAAACGGCGACTACGTGATCGACCATCACCGTGGCTGGAGCGAAGAGGCAGGAGGCCTGGACCTCACCTGGTGCCTGGTCTTCCGCTTTGAAGGCGGAAAGATCAAGGAGGTCGTCAACTTCTGCGCCGATCAGCACCTGGCCGACCTGTTCTTCTGGAAGGTCTACCAGCTCAAGCCCATTCCCGACCGCTTGGCTTGATCGGGCTCCGCAGACCACACCCACTTTGGAGATCGCCATGCTTGGACACCTGTCCGCCGTGGCGCGTCGTCATCCGGCAGCCTTCATGAGCTCCGCAAAGTACTTCGCGTCGCCGGTCTTGTAGAGCCCGTACCACGCCGCGAGAACCTTGTCGGAGTAAATACCGAGCATCTCGAAAATATCGCGCGCGAACTCTACCGGGCTCATGGCGGCCGCGGTGATCAGCTTGCCGGAAACGACGCTCGGCTCATCACGGTAAGACGCGGCGCCCTGGTAGCCGGTCTGCATGAGGTAGTCCTTCGAATTGCTGGTGTGCGCGATCTCGTCCAGCAAACCGATCCTGGCCAGGCCGGCAGTGGCGCCGCAAATGGCAGCGACGGGAATGTGATTGGCCAGGAACCCGGCCGCAGCTTGCGCCGCTTCGCCGTTGCCCTTCTTTTCCCAGAGCGCGCCGCCGGGAAGAATGAGCATCGCGCTGTCGCCCGACTTGAGTTGGGCCAGCGTCATGTCGGGCTCGACGCGCAAGCCACCGGCCGAAGTGACGGGCTTGTCGGACACGCCGACGGTCTTGATCTTGAACTTTCCAGGCGTCGCCTGAAACATCGGATTGTTGATGCCGGCGATGGCGTAACCGTACTCCGAGTCGACCATCGTGTCGCAAACAAAGAAGTGAACAGTTGATCTTTCCATTCGAACTCTTCTGTACATGATTGAAATTCATTTTCAGAAGAGTCTGCCGTGGCGCGCAAGAGGCCGACAACGCATGTGGGCGTTCGGCAAGTCCTACAGTTTTCATCGCCCAGCGCAACGCAATGTGCACGCCCGCGCTCTTCGCGTCGGCTTGGTTCGCGCTTACGCGTTTGCGCAGGCCCTCTTTGCCGGGAACTGGCTCGCCAGTCAGACTAGCGAAAACGGCTTTCGGGACGAACTGTCAATTCGCCATCCACCTTGGCAACGTACTTCGACAGCTCTTTCAGTTCGGCATTGGAGAACTGCTTGGCGATCGCGCCCATCACGGCGTTGGTGCGGCCGACGCTGGGGTTGTTGTCGGTCTTGTAGGACTTCAGCGCCACGAACAGGTAGTCGGCGTGCTGGCCGGCGATCTTGGGATAGGTGGGGTCGATCGGCTTGGACAGGTTGGCGCCGTGGCAGGACACGCAGTTGCCCTTCTTGAACAGCTCCGCCGCCTGGCCGCTGGGCTCGGCGCTCAGCTTGTCATTGCCCTGCTTGGCCTGGCCGGCGTAGAAGGCGGAGATGTCGCTGATGTCCTGCTCGGACAGGCTGGTCGCGATGCCGCGCATGGTGGGGTGCTTGCGGTCGCCGTTCTTGTACGCGGTGAGCGCGGCGGCGATGTACTTGGCGCCCTGGCCGGAGATCATCGGCACCTTGTAGACCTCGGGGAAACTGGCCTGGTAGCCCGGAATGCTGTGGCAGCCCACGCACATGGCGACCTTGGCTTCGACCGACTTGGCGCCGGCCGGCGCAGCCTTCTGCACGGGGGCCGCGGCGGCGGGTGCGGCGGCAGCCGGAGCGCTCGCCGCGGGGGTCTGCGCCGATGCGGTCGCGCAAGCGACAACCAGGGCGGAAAGCACGATCAACAGCTTAGTCATTTTGCGCGCACAATTGGAAAGGGTCGTTCTTCTCGGATCAACCCACGATTATATCGGCCGCGCACCGCCCTTCTTTCCGCCTCATCCCACACATGAAGTTCCAAGGCTCGCAGAACTACGTCGCTACCCAGGACCTGATGCTTGCGGTGAACGCTTCCATCACGCTCAAGCGCCCGCTGCTGGTCAAGGGTGAACCGGGCACCGGCAAGACCATGCTGGCCGAGGAAGTGGCGCAGGCGCTGGACATGCCGCTGCTGCAGTGGCACATCAAGTCCACCACCAAGGCGCAGCAGGGCCTGTACGAATACGACGCGGTTTCGCGCCTGCGCGACTCGCAGCTGAAGGACCTGGACGGCGGCGAGAAGGTCAAGGACATCCACAACTACATCGTCAAGGGCGTGCTGTGGCAGGCTTTCACGGCCGACCAGCCGGTGGCGCTGCTGATCGACGAGATCGACAAGGCCGACATCGAGTTTCCCAACGACCTGCTGCGCGAACTCGACCGCATGGAGTTCTACGTGTACGAGACGCGCGAGCTCGTCAAGGCCAGGCACCGGCCGCTGGTGTTCATCACCTCCAACAACGAGAAGGAGCTGCCCGACGCCTTCCTGCGCCGGTGCTTTTTCCACTACATCAAGTTTCCCGACGCCGAGACCATGCAGCGCATCGTCGACGTGCATTTTCCCGGCCTGAAGAAGGAACTGCTGGCCGCGGCGATGCGCACCTTCTACGACGTGCGCAACCTGCCCGGCCTGAAGAAAAAGCCCAGCACCTCCGAGCTGCTGGACTGGCTGAAGCTGCTGGTGGCCGAGGACATGCCGATCGAGGCGCTGCAGAGCCAGGACGACAAGGTCGCCGTGCCGCCGCTGGTGGGCGCGCTGCTGAAGAACGAACAGGACGTGACGCTGTTCGAGAAGCTCGTGTTCATGCAGCGGCACAACCGCTGAGGCCGGGGCCCGCATGCACCCGCTGCTGGTCGAGGGCCTGACTGACGCCGCCGGCTTCGTCGGCGGTGTGCTGCTGGCCTGGGGCCTGGGTTCGCTGCTCGGGCTGGACCCGCTGGCGCCCGGCTACGGCAACAGCGCCATGGGCGGCATCTTGCTGGCCGGGCTGGGCGGTGGCCTCGGGCTGCATATGGCGCGCCGCTGGCGCCGCGGCCGCGCTTCCTCCATCACCAAGGATTGAAACCGATGGCGTCTTTCGTCGAGCCCGTCACCTTGAGCAACCGCGGCATCCGCCTGGTCCCGCTGGGCCTGGAACACGAGGCCGGCCTGGCCGCTGCCGCGGCCGACGGCGAGCTGTGGAACATCCGCGTCACCACGGTGCCCGAGCCGGCCGACACGCGCCGCTATATCCAGGACGCGCTGCGGCAGCGCGAGGAGGGCAACCGCTTCGCCTTCGCCGTGACCGACGAAGCCACCGGCACGGTGCTGGGCACCAGCAGCTACCACGACATCCTGCCGGCGGTGAATCGCGTGGAGATCGGCTGGACCTGGTATGCCAGGCACTGCCAGCGCACCCACGTCAACACCACCTGCAAGCTGCTGATGCTGGGCCATGCCTTCGACACGCTGGGCTGCCACGTGGTGGGCTGGCGCACCGACAATTTCAACTTCGCGTCGCAAAATGCCATCGAGCGGCTGGGCGCGAAAAAAGACGGCGTGATCCGCGGCCACACACTGCGGCGCGACGGCACCATCCGCGACACGGTGATGTACAGCATGCGCGCGGGCGAATGGCCCGAGGCGAAGGCCCAGTTGCTGTACCTGCGCGACCGCCCGCGCGGCTGAACTCTTTCTTCGGGGAGAACGCGATGCTGATCGACTTCTTCTACACGCTGCGCAGCGCCAAGCTGCCGGTGTCGGTCAAGGAATACCTCACCCTGGTCGAGGCGCTCAAGGAAGGCGTGGTCGGCCCGGTGAGCGACGGCGCCTGGAGCATCGACGACTTCTACTATCTCGCCCGCACCGCGCTGGTGAAGGACGAGAAGCACTACGACAAGTTCGACCGTGCCTTCGCCGCGTACTTCAAGGGCGTGGAGTTCATCGCCGACTTCAGCAAGGACATTCCGCTGGAGTGGCTGCGCAAGAACCTGGAGCTCGAGCTGTCGCCCGAAGACAAGGCGAAGATCGAGAAGATGGGCTGGGACGAGCTGATGGAGACGCTGAAGAAGCGCTTCGAGGAGCAGCAAAAGCGCCACGAAGGCGGCAGCAAGATGATTGGCACCGGCGGCACCTCGCCCTTCGGCGCCTTTGGCTTCAACCCGCAGGGCGTGCGCATCGGCCAGGACAAGGGCCGCAACAAGAGCGCGGTGAAGGTATGGGACCAGCGCGCCTACAAGGACTACGACGACAGCCAGGAGCTGGGCACGCGCAACATCAAGATCGCGCTGCGGCGGCTGCGCAAGTTCGCGCGCGAAGGCTCCGAGGACGAGCTGGACCTGGACGACACCATCAAGTCCACCGCCGCCAACGCCGGCTGGCTGGACATCAAGATGGTGCCCGAGCGCCACAACAACGTGAAGGTGCTGCTGTTGATGGACGTGGGCGGCACCATGGACGAGCACATCGGCCGCGTGGAGGAGATGTTCTCCGCCGCCAAGGCCGAGTTCAAGCACCTGGAGTTCTACTACTTCCACAACTGCGTCTACGACTTCATGTGGAAGAACAACCGCCGCCGCTTCAGCGAGAAGTTCGCCACCTGGGACATCGTCCGCAAGTACAACAAGGACTACAAGCTGGTCTTCGTGGGCGACGCGACCATGAGCCCCTACGAGATCCTGCAGCCCGGCGGCAGCGTGGAATACAACAACGAGGAAGCCGGCGCCGAGTGGCTGCAGCGCCTGACCAGTGCCTTCCCGAAATTCGCCTGGATCAACCCCGAGCCGCAGGGCGTCTGGCAGTACCGCCAGAGCATCTCCGTTGTCCAGCAGCTGATGAACCAGCGCATGTACCCGCTGACGATCAAGGGCCTGGAAGAAGCGATGCGGCTGCTGTCAAAGTAGGCGGCCGAACACGAGACTACCCCCGCTCCTCTCCTTCCCCTCGGGAGGGGGAAGGCCGAGATGGGGTGCCCACATACGGCCGCACGGCGGCAGGAGAGTGCGCCATTGTAATGGCGCACTCTCCAGCCGCCGTGCGGCCGTATGTGGGCACCCCATATCGGCCTTACCCCTCCCGAGGGGAAGGAGTGGAGCGGGGG
>NZ_JACCWG010000429.1 GCF_013697775.1 Ramlibacter sp.
CCGCCCGCGCCCTCGCCGGCCCCGCCAGCCGCTCCAGCGCCCCAGGCCGCCGCGCCCGCCGGGCCGCAGCCTTTGCCCAGCGAGGAAGGCGGCAAGACCGCCTTCCTGCGCGAGCAGCAGCGGCGCGGCGCCGCATCCAACGGAGGGAACCAGCCATGATCAAGCTGCAACGCGAAGTCATCCGCGGCATCCGGGCCGCCACCACGCCCGAGGAACTGCACCGCTACCTGCAGAAAGCCGTCGAGCTGGAACACAGCACGATCCCGCCCTACCTCACCGCGCTGCTGTCGCTCAAGCCGGGCACCAACCAGCGCATCGCCAAGCTGCTGCGCGGCATCGTGGTCCAGGAGATGCTGCACATGAGCATTTCCGCCAACGTCCTGATCGCCATCGGCGGCAAGCCGGCGATCAACCAGCGCGGCTTCATCCCGCGCTACCCCGGCCCGCTGCCGATGCACGTGGCCGGCGGGCTGCAAGTGGGCATCGAGGCGTTTTCGATCAAGCTGGTGAAGGACGTCTTCATGGCCATCGAGGAGCCGGAGCACCCGGTCCCCGTGCGCACCAGGCTGCTGGGCGCCGGCCAGCCCGAGCCCGAGTTCGCCACCATCGGCGAGTTCTACGACGCCATCAAGGAGCAGATCCGCAAGCTCGGCCCGTCCATCTTCACCGTCGGCACGGCGCCGCCGCAGGTGGTGTCGTCGACGTGGTTCCCGGCGGACAAGCTGTTCCCCATCACCGGCTGCGACAGCGCCTGCGCCGCCATCGACATCATCAAGCTGGAAGGCGAAGGCACTTCGGCCACGCCGTACGAGTCGCCCGACGATCCGGCGCACTACTACAAGTTCGGCGAGATCGCGGCCGGCAAGTCCATCGTGGCCACGCCCACCGGCTTCGCCTATGCCGGCGACCCGATCCCGTTCGACGCGGCCGGCGTGTGGCCGCTCAGGCCGAACTGCAAGATCGCCGACTTCGCGGTGGGCACGCAGGCGCGCACCCGCATCGAACAGTTCGCCTACAACTACAGCGCCCTGCTCAACGCGCTGCACGACACCTTCAACGGCCAGCCGCGCCGGCTGGACAGCGCCATCGGCCTGATGTACGACCTGCGCGTGCTGGCGGTGGCGCTGATGTCCACCGACGCCGGCAACGGCCAGACCGTGGGCCCGAGCTACGAGTACGTGCAGGCGCAAGGCGGCATGCCTACAGGCCTGGCCGCTGGCGCGGGAGCGGTGGGATGAGCGCGCCGGCCGTACCCAACCGCCACCCGGGCGTGATGTTCGAGATCATGGCGCGCGACCAGCGCGCCATGCAGGCCTTCTACACCGCGGTGTTCGGCTGGCAGTACATGGAGGGCGAGTCCGGCTTTGCCTACATCCGCTTCCCGGTGCGCATGCAGCCTCTGCTGGGCGGCATCGGCCAGGCCGACGCGAAGGTGCCGGGCATGGCGCCCGGCCACGCCTTCTACCTGGAAGTGGACGACCTGGACGCCGCCATCACCCGCGCCGTGGCGGCGGGCGGCAGCCGGCTGATGGAGCCCACCGACGCCGACGCCTACCGGTTCGCGATGGTCCGCGACCCGGAGGGCAACGCGATCGGCCTGGTGCGGCCGTTCCGCTGACTTCGCGGAAGCCACTGCTCAGCCTGCCGCCGAGCTCATCGGCCAGGCCCTGCCGCGCCTGGCCGGAACGCTAGCCCTGCACCAGCGTTTGCCCGGACAAGACGCGCCGCCGTCCGACATGGGTGCATGGGACTGCGCGGCCAAATGACGCTATCGCTTCGATGGCCGCGTGCACATGACTTCCCTTCTCAACCAGATCTCGCCAAGCGCGACCAACCAGATCCGGCTGGACCATATGCACGTGCTGGCGACCTTCCACCAGTACGAACCGGCGTCCTCCACGCGGCTCAAGCGCGGGCTGGCCGACAGCGTGTGCCTGGCGCTGGAAATCCACGCGCAGCTGGAAGAGGAAATCTTCTATCCGGCGCTTGCGCTGGCGATGGACAGCGACATGGTGCGCAAGAGTCCGGTGGAGCACGGCGAGATGCGCACCCTGATGGCGCGGCTGCGGCAGATGGTGGCCTCCGACCCGGTGTTCGACGAGACCTTCTTCGAGCTGATGCGGCTGGTGCTGCACCACGTGGCCGACGAGGAAACGGTGCTGCTGCCCGCGGCCGAGCGGCTGATTCCCGGCCAGCTGCAGGACCTGGGCGCGCGCATGGCGCGGCGTCGCCTGCAGCTGGCAGCTTCCCGCGGCGGTGAACTGGCAAGCAGCCTCGTGCGCTCGTTCAGCGCGCGCGGCGTGGTGGCCGCCGCCACCACGGTCTTGAGCGGGAGCTACCTGCTCGCGCGGCACAGCCCCCTGGCGCCGGCCTGGATGCGGCGCGGCGGCCCGCGCGCGGCGCGCTGAAGCGCACAGGATCGACAACAACCGACGACACCCACACAAGGAAGAACGCAAACATGACCTCCATTACCAAGATGATTCGCCTGGACCACACGCACGTGATGGCCGTTTTCCACAAGTACGAGCCGTCGCTGTCGGCGCGCGTGCGCAAGGGCCTGGCCGACCAGATCTGCCTGGCCGTGGAAGTGCATGCGCAGCTGGAGGAAGAGATCTTCTATCCCGCCATGCGCCGCGTGAGCGACGACGAATCGGTAAAGAAGAGCGAGCCCGAGCACCAGGAGATCAAGGCGCTGATCGCCACCCTGCGCGGCCTGGACGCCAACCACGCTGGCTTCGACCGCACGCTGTACGAGCTGATGCAGAAGATCGTGCACCACGTGGCCGACGAGGAAACCGTGCTGCTGCCGCGCGCCGAGAAGATGCTGACCGCCGAACTCGATGAGCTGGGCGGCCAGATGACGCGCCGGCGCCTGCAGCTGATCGCCCCGCGCACGCCGCAGTTGGCCAGCGGCATGGCGCGTTCGATGCGCGGTGGCACCATGCTGGCGGCGCTCGGCGCGGTGCTGGTCGGCGCCCTGCTGCTGTCCAAGCGCGACCGTCTGCGCCAGACGGCCGACTTCGGGCCGATGATGAAGCAGGCGCGCTGGGAGCTGAAGAAGCGCAAGCTGATGGCGCAGGCCCGCAGCATGATGCCGGGCAGGACGCGGCTGCAGGACCGGCTGATGGCGCGGCTGCCTTGAATTCGGCGCTGGTCTAGACCGAGAACCCCGCCGGCGGCAGGCCTGCGCGCTGGCGCCGCTGCATCTCCAGGTAGGCCGCTTCCAGGTTGCGACGCAGCCGCGCCGTGTCGAACAGCGGCGCGGTGAGCCGGTTGCGGGCCAGGCGCTCGCGCACTTCGGCCAACGCCTGCGGCTCGCGCGCGAAGCGCAATGCGGCGGCGGCGTAGCTGGCGGCGTCGGGCATCACCATGTCGGGCAGGCCGCAGGAGATCAGCAGGCTGGCCGCCACCCGTCCCGGGAATGCGCGGCCGATGCAGGTGAGCACCGGCACGCCGGCCCACAGTGCATCGCTGGTGGTGGTGTGGGCGTTGTAGGGCAACGTGTCCAGGAACAGGTCGGCATGGCGCAGGCGCGCCAGGTGTTCGGGCAGCGGCGCGTGCGGCGCGAACACCAGGCGGTCCGCGTCGATGCCGCGCAGCTGCGCCTCGCGCCGCAGGTTGCCTGCTGCCTCGCCATTGCTTTCCAGCAGCCACAGCACGCTGCCCTGCACCTGCCGCAGCAGGTCCATCCAGAGGCTGAAGACGTCCGGCGTGATCTTGTAGTTGTTGTTGAAGCAGCAGAACACGAAACCGTGTTCCGGCAGGCCGAGTTCCGCGCGCGGAGGCGTGCGTTCGGCGATCGCGCGCTGCCGGTCGTTGCACTGGTAGCTGTCGGGCAGGCGCACCACTTTCTCGGTGTAGAACGCCTCGTGCCCCGGCGGGATCACCACCGGGTCGGCCACGATGTACTGGAAGTGGTCCGCGCCCAGCGTGCCGGGAAAGCCCAGGTAGTTCACCTGCAGCGGCGCCGGCTGGTGCGCCAGGATGCCGGGGCGGCAGTCCTGCGTGTAGCCCTTCAGGTCGACGGCGATGTCGATTTCCAGTTCGCGCAGCAGCTGCGCCGCCTGCGCGTCGGTGCGGTCGCCGACCTCGATGAAGTGGTCGAACGCGTGCTCCAGCCGCCGGCGCATGGGATCGTTGGGCGCGGGCGGGCCGAACGAGATGCCCCACCACTCGAAGGCTTCGCGGTCGTGCAGCTCGAACAGCTCCGCCATGAGGTAGGCGGTGGCGTGGCTGTGGAAGTCGGCCGAGAGATAGGCCACGCGCACCCTGGCGTGCCCATAGGCCTCGTTGCCGGCGCACAGCGGGCGCGGCGCCGTGGGGTACTTGAGCTTCGTGTAGAGCCGCGCCGCCTCCAGGTGCAGCGCGGGGTCTTGCGACACCGCCAGCAGCACGAAGGGCGCGATCATGCGGCCCTGGCGCGGCATGTCCAGGAACTCGGCCTGCATGGCGGCGATGGGGTCGGCAGCGTCGCCCGGCTTCGGCCAGATGCAGGCCTTGCGCAGCGCGAACACCTGCGCGCTCTGCACGCCACGGTACTGCGGCTCGATGGCGCGCGCCTGCGCGTACGCGGCGGCGGCCTCGCCGTGGCGGCGCAGCACGTCCAGCACCACGCCGCGGTTGTTGTGCGCGTCGGCCCACACCGGCTTGAGCGCCAGCGCGCGGTCGTAGGCTTCCAATGCCGCCGCGTTGCTGCGCAGCTTCACCAGGGCCGAGCCCAGGTTGTTCCACGCGTCGGGAAAGGCCGGCGCGAGTTCGGCGGCCCGGCGTGCCGCTTCGGCCGCCGCCTCGAAGCGGCCCAGCTGCAGCAGGGCCGCGGCACGGTTGCTGTGCGTGGG
>NZ_JACCWG010000445.1 GCF_013697775.1 Ramlibacter sp.
CTTCGGCGCCGCCCGTGCCGCCGGACACCGGCGCGTCGAGATGGTCCACGCCCAGGTCCGACAGCCGCGCCGCATGGTCGCGCGCTTCGCGCGGCGCGATGGACGCCATGTCGGCCAGCAGCGCACCATGCTGCATCGCCGCGGCCGCGCCCTGCGCGAACAGCACCTGCTCGGTGATGGGGCCGTTCTCCAGCATGCTGACCACGATGGAAGCGCCGTGCACCGCCTGCGCCGGCGTGTCGTGCACGTGGCCGCCATGGGGGCGCAGCTGCTCGGCCTTCACCCGCGTGCGGTTCCAGGCGTGCACCTCGAAGCCGGCTTCGCACAAGCGGCGCGCCATCGGCCACCCCATGAGTCCGATGCCCAGGAAGGCGATCTTCATGGCTGCCCTTTCGTTGTGGGAGGGCCCATCATGCGGCTGCGCTTCGCGCCATGCCTGTCATGCGGCTTTCAGCATGGCCGGCCGGAACAGCGTTTCCAGTTCGCGGCGCAGCTGGTAGGCGCGCGTGCCGGTGTCCATAGCCACGTCGGCCCAGGTCAGGCTCTGGCCTTTCTTCACCGGGCGCACCACCTTCACGTCGTGCGCCAGGCCGAGCGGCACGCCGCCCATGCGCACCGACGCGTCCGCCGGCAGCAGCTTGCCCCACACGGTGTAGCCGCCTTCGCCGTCCAGCATCTCGCCGGGTGCGAGGTCGCGCTTGGCGGTGGCCACCACGTCGGCGTTCCAGCCGGTGGCCACGCCGGTGGCTTCGCCGCGCAGCGCCACGCTGGCCACCGACATTCCCACTTCCAGGCCGATCAGGTGCCAGCGCTTGTACAGCGTGAAGTAGCGCCCGCTCGGGTCGGTCTTGGCGTTGTATTCCTCGAAGCAGTTCTTGATGTATTCGGTCTCGGCTTCCACGGTGACCCACACGCCCATGCGGATCTCGTAGTCGATCGGCGTGCCGTCGGTGTGGAGCGAGGAGATCACTTCCACCATGCCCTTTTTCTCCAGCACGCCGCCTTCGCTCTTCGGCCGCGTGATGCTGGGAATGTCGTCGATGCTGGCGGGCGGATACAGCAGGCCGTTGCTCGGCACCGCCAGGCCGGTGGCGTTGGCCACCGCGGTGCTTTCGATCGAGGGCTTGGAGCCGTCGAGGAAGCTGTTGAACATCTTCGGGTTGAGGCCGCCGCGTTTCGCTTGTTCGGGCGTGAGGCCGTAGAAGTCCCACACGGTTTCCGGCGTGGATTCGCAGAAATGCGGCAGCCACTTGTGGCCGCGCCCGGCCGCCACCACCGGGAAGCCGCAGGTGCGCGCCCAGTCCACCAGGTCGCAGATCAGCGCCGGCTGGTCGCCGAACGCCAGCGAGTAGATGACGCCGGCATCGGCCGCGCGGCGCGCCAGCAGCGGGCCGCAGAACGCATCGGCCTCCACCGTGACGTTGACCACGTGCTTGCCGTGCGCGAAGGCTTCCAGGCAGTGGTCTACCGCGGAAATCGGGTGGCCGGTGCACTCCACCACCACGTCGATGGCGGGGTGGCGCACCAGCGCCTGCCAGTCGTCGCCGATGTGGGTGGCGCCGGTCTTCAGCGCTTCGTCGATGGAGGCGGCTTCGGTGCGCTGCGCTTCCCAGCCCACGCGGGCCAGGTTGGCGCGCGCGCCGTCGGGCGACAGGTCGGCGATGGCCGCCAGGTGCACGCCTGGCGTGCGCGGAATCTGCGCCAGGTACATCGAGCCGAATTTGCCGGCGCCGATGAGGCCGACGCGCACCGGCCGGCCTTCGGCCGCGCGCTGCTGGAGTTTTGCGTAGAGGCTCATGCGGGACTCATGCGGCCTGCTTGATCTGGTCGATCGGCTCGAGCGAGGTCGCCAGCGCGCTGGCCGGCATGCCGTTCTTCCACGGCAGATCCACCGGGTAGGGCTCAAGCAGGCAGTCGTCGGGCAGGCAGTCGATCGGCGTGAAGTCGCGGTGCGCGATGAATTCCGGGCGCTTGAATCGGCGGATGTGGTTGGACACCGCACACAGGCTGAGGTAGACGCTCACGCGGTTCCACGGCGACAGGTTGCTGGTGGACGCATGCAGCAGGCAACCGTGGAACAGGATCATGGAGCCGGCCGGTCCCTTGGGCGAAACGATGCCGCCGTTCTTGCCGCCGCCGCGCTCCACCAGTTGCGCGATCAGTTCGTTCTCCACCACCCACAGCGGGTAGCTGGTGGTGTTCAGGTCGTGCCTGGCCTCCACCACGCCCTTTCTGTGGCTGCCGGGAATGAACATCAGCGGGCCGTTGTACTCGTTGACGTCGTCCAGGAAGATGGCCACGTTCATCGCGCGCGGCTCCGGCATCATGTCGTCGTTCAGCCAGGTGCCGTAGTCCTGGTGCCACTGCCACACGTCGCCCTCGAAGGCCATCTTGCCGTTGACCTTGAACTGGTGCATGTAGAGGTCGTCGCCGAACAACTCGCGTACCGGCTCCACCATGCGCGGATGCCGCGCCAGCCTGGCGAACGGCTCGCTGTACATGTGCGCGGCGAAGTTGGTGCGCACGGCGTCGCTGCCTTTCTCGCGCACGTTGTAGGCCTCGCGCCGCTCATAGATGGCGGGCACCGCCTCGGTCAGCGTGCGGATTTCCTCCGGACTGAACAGGCTGGGGAAGAACAGGTAGCCGTCGCGGTCGAACTGCTCGATCTGCTCGGGGGTCAGCTTCATGGCTTGTCTCCTTGGGTTCGCTTCAACACATGTTCCAGCCGCGCCGCCAGGTTGTCGCTGGCTTCGCGGCTGTGCTGTTCGATCAGGCACGCGGCGGTATTGCCATCGCCCGCGGCGATCGCGGCGGCGATCGCTTCATGTTCGTCCCACACCGCCTCGCGCTGGCGCGCCTGCTGCAGCACCGCGCCCATCACGCGCCGCAGGTGGCCCCAATGCAGCCGTGCGGAGGGCTCGATCAGCGGATTGCCCGACGCGGCATAGATGGCGCTGTGGAACGCCATGTCGGCATCGACCATGGCCTTGACGTTGCGCCCGCGCGCCGCCTTGCGGCCTTGCGCGATGAGGTGCGGGTCCATGCGGAAGCGCGCAGTGGCGGCCAGCCGCGCCGCCAGCGCGTCGAGCGCGCCGCGCACCGCATACACATTGCGCATCCAGGTGGCATCGAGCGGCGCCACCACCAGGCCGCGGCCGCGCGTGCCGGGCGCCGCGGACGCGTTGGCGTCCAGCACGAAGCCGTCGTTCTTCAGCGCGCGCAGCGCCTGCAGCACCGGCTGGCGCGACACGGCCAGCTGCGCCGCGATCTCCTCCTGCGTGAAGCGCTGCCCCGGTGCCAGCGAGCCGTCGCTGATCGCGTCGAGCAGGGTCTGGTAGACGCGGTCGACCAGGTCGGGCGTGGATTCGATGCGCAGCAGCTGGGCGGTCATGGGGGTGGTTTGTAGTTCCGTATACAGAATACCATTCCATGGCGATGGTGCAAGCTCAGGCACGATGCGATCCATGGCTATGCCACCATGCGGGCCATGAGCCATCCCGATTCCGCCTGGTACGACCGCATGTACAACAACCGCGGGCGCGTGCCGGACTACGCGACGTACTTCCAGCGCTGGGACGCGGCGTCGCGCGAAGCGCGGGCCGCCGCCGGATGCGAACTCGACCTTCCGTACGGCAACGCGCCGGGGGAGAAGCTCGACGTCTTCCCGACGGACACGCCGCATGCCCCGGTGCTGGTCTTCATCCACGGCGGCTACTGGCGCGCGCTCGGCAAATCCGACCATTCCTTCATCGGAGCCGCGTTCGCGCGCGAAGGCGCCTGCGTGGTGATCCCCGGCTACACGCTGTGCCCCGACAACACCGTGCCCGGCATCACGCGGCAGATGGCGCAGGCGGTGGACTGGACCTGGCGCCACATCGCGCGCTTCGGCGGCGACCCGTCGCGCATCACCGTAGCCGGGCATTCGGCCGGCGGACAGCTCGCGGCGATGATGCTTGCCTGGCAATGGACGGCGAGGGACGCGGCGCTGCCGGTTGGCCTGGTGCGCAACGCGCTGTCGGTCTCCGGCCTGCACGACCTCGACCCCATCATGCGCACCAGTTTCCTGCAGCCTTCGCTGCGGCTCACGCCCGCGCAGGTGGAAGAGGCCAGCCCCGCGCGCGTGCCTGCGCCGGCGCAGGGCACGCTGTATGCCGTCGATGGCGCGGACGAAAGCGAGGAATACCACCGGCTGCTGCAGCTGGTGCGCGAGCGCTGGGGCGCCTCGCGCGTGCCGGTGTGCGAGTCGCTGCCGGGGCTGAACCACTTCAGCGTGCTGGATGCGCTGGCGCAGCCGGGAGAGCGGCTGCATGGGCTGGCGCTGGAGTTGCTACATCAATAAATGTTCGCCGGCGTTGTCGCCGCCCAGGATGACGTAGTTCACTTTGCGGATGTCGGCCAGCCTGGTGCCGCCCGCGTAGCTGATCGAGCTCTGCAAGTCTTCCTGCATTTCGCGCAGCGTGTCGGGCAGGCGGCCCTTCACCGGTTCCAGGATGCGCTTGCCTTCCACGTGCTTGTACTCGCCCTTGTTGAAGTCCGAGGCGCTGCCGTAGTACTCCTTGTACAGGCGGCCCTCCACTTCTACCGTCTGCCCGGGCGACTCCTCGTGGCCGGCGAGCATGGAGCCCACCATCACCATGCTGGCGCCGAAGCGGATGCTCTTGGCGATGTCGCCGTGCTCGCGGATGCCGCCGTCCGCGATGATGGGCTTGGTGGCCACGCGGGCGCACCACTTGAGCGCCGAGAGCTGCCAGCCGCCCGTGCCGAAGCCGGTCTTCATGCGCGTGATGCAGACCTTGCCGGGGCCGATGCCCACCTTGGTTGCGTCCGCGCCCCAGTTCTCCAGGTCGATGATGGCCTCGGGCGTGCCCACGTTGCCGGCGATGACGAAGGCGGCGGGCAGCCTGCTTTTCAAGTGGCCGATCATGTCGCGCACCGTGTCGGCATGGCCGTGCGCGATGTCGATGGTCACGTAGTCGGGCACCAGCCCCTCGGCGGCCAACAGGTCCACGGTGGCGTAGTCGGCTTGCTTCACGCCCAGCGACATCGATGCGTAGACGCCGGCTTCCTTCATGCGCCGCACGAAGGCCACGTTGTCCAGGTCGAAGCGGTGCATCACGTAGAAGTAGCCGTTGCGCGCCATCCACAGGCAGATGGACTCATCCACCACGGTCTTCATGTTGGCCGGCACCACCGGCAGCTTGAAGCGCCGCCCGCCGAACTCCAGGCTGGGGTCGCATTCCGAGCGGCTGTGCACACGGCATTTGCGCGGCAGCAGCAGCACCTTGTCGTAGTCGAAGATTTCCATTTTCCCAAGCTCCAGAAAACTGTTGAACAACAGGTGAGCGCTTGGATCGCGGCCGGCCTCGCCCGGGCGGGCGAAAAAAAACCGGGTCGCCAATGCTTGGGCCCGGTGCTTGATTCTACGGTGTGCCTCAAGGCTCGCATTGGGTGCGCGAGATAGCCTTTATATGGCCGCGCGCATCTTCGGCCACCGCCACCAGGCGCAGCCGCTCGCGGTGCGTGCCCTCCGGGATCTGCATGGAACGGGCCTCGGACAGTTTGACCTGCTCGGCGCGCGTGAGCGGCCGCTGCAGGTCCCAGGCCGGGCGGAACACGTTGCGCACCAGGTTGCGCGGCACCGGGCTGCCCTCGCTGCCCGCCGGCAGTTCCTCCACCAGCAGCAGCCACACATGGCCGGCGGCGCCGGGCCGCAGCTCGATCGAGGTGCCGATGTAATCGTTGAGCGGCTCGCCCTGTGCCAGGCGCATGCGCAGCGGCGACGGCTCGGCGCGGCCGCGCACGGCGTCGGCACGTGCCGGGGCGGTGC
>NZ_JACCWG010000447.1 GCF_013697775.1 Ramlibacter sp.
GGCCTCGGCCGCGGTGGCGGCGATCTCGGCGCCGAAGCCCGCCACCTGCACGGCTTCGTGCGCGACCAGCAGGTGGCCGGTGCGCCCGCACGACGCCAGCACCGCTTCGCGGTCCCAGGGCCACAGCGTGCGCAGGTCCAGCAGGTCGACCTCGATGCCGCCCTGCTGCAGTTCCTCGCAAGCGGCCTCGCACAGCTGCACCTGCCGGCTCCAGCTCACCATGGTGAGGTGCGTTCCGGCGCGGACGCGGCGCGCCTGACCGAACGGGATCCGCAGGCCGGGATCGACCAGGCCCTTGGCGCCCCACAGCGTCTTGTGTTCCATGAACACGACCGGGTCCTCGCCCGCCAGCGCGGCGCGCAGCAGGCTGTAGCTGTCCTGCGGCGTGCCGGGGCAGGCCACCACCAGGCCGGGCATGTGCGCGAACCAGGCTTCCAGCGACTGCGAATGCTGCGCGGCCGAGGAATCCCAGATGCCGATGGGCATGCGCGCCACCAGCGGCACGCGGCCCTGGCCGCCGAACATGTAGCGGTTCTTCGCCGCCTGGTTGACGGTTTCGTCCATCGCGCACAGCGCGAAGTCCACCACCCGCATTTCGACGATGGGCCGCAGCCCGGCCAGCGCCATGCCGACGCCGGCGCCCATGATGGCGGCCTCGGAGATCGGCGTGTCGATCACGCGCTCGGCGCCGAAGCGCTGCTGCAGGCCCGCGTACTGGGCGAAGATGCCGCCGCGGCCGACGTCTTCGCCGATCACGACCACGCTGGGGTCGGCTTCCATCGCATGCTGCACCGCCAGCGCGGCGGCCTGCGCGTTGCTCATCTCGGCGGCGGCGGTGCTCAGAACCATTGGCCGGCTCCGACGGTCTGCACTTGCGCGAACGCTTCTTCGGGCGCGGGCCAGGGCGCGGCATCCGCGGCCGTCACGGCGGCGGCGATCTCGTCGCGCGCGGCTGTTTCGATGTGCTGCAGGTCGGCTTCGCTGCCGCCCGCCGCCAGGTACGCCGCACGCCCGCGCGCCAGCGGATCGGTGCGCAGTGCCGCTTCCAGTTCGGCCGGATCGCGGTAGCGCGCGAGGTCCACCGACACATGGCCTTTCACGCGGTACGTCGCCGCGTGCAGCAGCACCGGCCCGCGGCCTTCGCGCACCTCGCGCACGCAGTGCTCGGCTGCGCGGTACACGGCGGCGACGTCGTTGCCGTCCACCGCGTGCACGGCGATGTCCATGGCAGCCGCGCGGGCCGAGGCGCCGTCGCCCGCCGTCATCGGGCCGCTGGGCGTGGTCGCGCTCCAGCGGTTGTCCTCGCAGACGAACAGCACCGGCAGCCGGAAGATGCGCGCCCAGTTCAGCGCTTCCAGGAACGGGCCGCGGTTGATCGCGCCGTCGCCGAAAAAGCAGCAGGTGATGGCGTGGTCGCCGCGCAGTTTCTGCGCATGCGCCGCGCCCACGGCGATCGGCAGGCCGGCGGCCACCACGCCGTTGGCGCCCAGCATGCCGACCGAGAAATCCGCGATGTGCATGGAGCCGCCCTTGCCGCCGTTGAAGCCGGTGGCCTTGCCGAACAGCTCGGCCATCATGCGGTGGCTGTCCGCGCCCTTGGCCAGCGTGTGGCCGTGGCCGCGGTGGGTGGAGGTGAGGTAGTCGCTGGGGGTGAGGTGGGCGCAGACGCCGGCCGGCACCGCTTCCTGCCCGGTGGACAGGTGCAGCGGCCCGCGCACCTGGGCGCGGCCGTCGGATGCCAGCCCGTAGACGCTGACGCCGCCCTGGCTGGCGGCTTCGGCAGCGTCCTCGAAGGCGCGGATGCGCGCCATGGTCCGCAGCAGCCCGGCCAGGACAGGCAGGTCGACAGGAGTGGCTTGCTCGGGCATGGCGTGAGGGAGGTTCACGCCGGATCGTAACGATCGTGACTATCCGCGGACCCGGGGTTTACCCGGAGCGACGGATGCCCATGCGGCGGGTCGCCGCTTCTTCTTACTGCGCCTGCTCGGCCGCGCCGCCCTGCGCCAGCATCGGCTCGGACTCGTAGGCACCTTCGCAGGTCTTCAGGGAGATCCTGTACACGCGGCCGGTTTCCGCGGCCTGCTGCAGCTTGGCCATGTGCTTGTTCACGCAATCGGTCTCGGTCGGGATCGACTTCACCTTGGTGTAGCCGGCGATCATGCCGCCGGCCATGCACAGCACCGCCACCGCGGGGCTGCCGAGGGCCAGCGTGCACAGGTTGGCCGCGGCGGCGCCGAATTGCACGCCGGTGAACCGCGCGGTGGCTTCGCGGCGCTGGTTCTCGTCGGGAATCTTGTCGATCTGCGCCTTCACCATCAGCTTCAGCGGAATGGTCATCAGCCCGAGCGGGTTGGCTTCGGCCGCACCCAGCGACAGGCCCAGCGCCGTGGTGCCGAGGTCGGCGGCCATGCCCATGTTGGCGAGCTGGCTGCCGGTGTCGGGAGACTCGGCGCAAGCGGAACCCGCGAACAGCAGGGCGGCGATGAGTGCGGCGTGTTTTTGCATGCCCCAACGTTAGTTTTCCGCCGGGGCGAGCCGCTAAGCCAAGTGCCTAGCGCGGCACAGCGTTGTGCCTAGCGGGGGTGAAGCACGCGGCCTAGGGCGCTTAGGGAGACTCCTTAGGCTGGGCCGCCGCCACGCTGCCCGCTTCGGCGTGCCGGAACTCGCCCGGCGACAGCCCCGTCCATTGGCGGAACGCCCGCGTGAAGCTCTTCTCATTGCGGAACCCCACGGCGGCGGCCACCTGCTTGACCGGCTTGCCGCTGCGGTAGAGCAGGTCCTTGGCGCGGTCGCGCCGCACCTCGTCCTTCAGTTGCTGCAGGCTGGCGCCTTCTTCCTTCAGCTGCCGGTGCAGGGTGCGCGGCGACAGGTGCAGCAGGCCGGACAGGCCTTCGGCGCTGTGCGCCTGCTCGGGGTGCGCGGCCAGCGCCTGGCGCACCTGCTCCACCAGCAGCCGGTCGCGCCGGTACTGCAGCACGGTGAGCGGCAGCGCGCGCTGCAGCATCTGGCGCAGCGCCTTTTCGTCGCGCCGCAGCGGCAGCGCCAGGTAGCGCGCGTCGAAGCGGATCTCGGCCTGCGCCGCGCCGAAGGCCAGCGGGCCGGGGAACATGTGGCGGTAGGCATCGGCATGCGCCGGCGCCGGGAACGGAAAGCGCGCGCCCTGCAGCGGAATGCGCGAATCGACGTACCAGCAGGCGAGGCCGTGCACGTTGCGCAGCACGAAGGCCAGGCTGAGTTCGCGCAGCTCGGCAGGAATGCGGTGCGCCGGATTTTCATGCACGACGACTGCGGCGCCGCTGCCCGCCACCTGCAGTTCGAGCCCGATGGAGTCGGCGATGAGCGCGTGGTGGCGGCACCAGCGCTTGAGCGCCAGGCCGAGGTCGGGCGAGCTCAGCGAGGCGCGCGCCAGCATGCCGTAGCTGCCCCAGGGCAGCCGGCGCGAGAACGCACCCAGGCCCTCGTCGTCGAGCTCCTGCATGGCCGCGCCGGACAGCTCTTCCATTTGCCGGGCGGTAATGCGCGCGTCGGCTTGCTGCAGGCGCTGTGGCGTGATCTGTACCAGCTTGAGCACCGGCACCGGGTCGCGGCCGGCCTGCCGGTAGGCCGCCGCGATCGCTCGTGCAAAGGCCATCGGCGTGACGGCGGCGGGCGCGGCGCGGGGTCCGGATGGGCTGCGGTCGGGCATGCCGGGAGTCTGCTTGAAGGTGGCGCGATTTGCAACTTCACCGGCCACCCGCGGGCCGCCGATCTCCGTAAGCTCGCGCTCTGGCGCGGCGGCGGTGCCCACCGCATCCGCCAGCGCCGCAGCGAGGAAAACACATGTCCGTTCTGGAAACCCAACTCAACCCACGCTCCGCCGAATTCCTGGCCAACGCCGCTGCCATGCGCACGCTGGTCGACGACCTTGCCACCCAGGTGGCTGCGGCCACGCAGGGCGGCGGCGAGGCCGCGCGCGCCAAGCACGTCGCGCGCGGCAAGCTGCTGCCGCGCGACCGCGTGTCCATGCTGCTGGACCCCGGCACGCCGTTCCTGGAGATTGCGCCGCTGGCCGCCTGGGGCATGTACGACGGCGCCGCGCCGGCGGCCGGCGTGATCGCCGGCATCGGCCGGGTCAACGGCGTGGACTGCATGGTGGTCTGCAACGACGCCACCGTGAAGGGCGGCACCTACTACCCGATGACGGTGAAGAAGCACCTGCGGGCGCAGGAGATCGCGCAGCAGAACCGCCTGCCCTGCATCTACCTGGTGGACTCCGGCGGCGCCAACCTGCCCAACCAGGACGAGGTGTTCCCCGACCGCGACCACTTCGGCCGCATCTTCTTCAACCAGGCCAACATGAGCGCGCAGGGCATCGCGCAGATCGCCGTGGTGATGGGCTCGTGCACGGCCGGCGGCGCCTACGTGCCGGCCATGAGCGACGAAACCATCATCGTGAAGAACCAGGGCACCATCTTCCTGGGCGGCCCGCCGCTGGTGAAGGCGGCCACCGGCGAGATCGTGTCGGCCGAAGACCTTGGCGGCGGCGATGCGCATACGCGCCTGTCGGGCGTGGCCGACCACCTGGCGCAAAACGACATGCATGCGCTGGCACTGGCGCGCCAGGCCGTGGGCAGCCTCAACCGCGGCAAGGAGCACGGCCAGCAGCTGCGCGAACCGCGCCCGCCGAAGTTCGACACGCGCGAGCTGTACGGCGTGGTGCCCACCGACGTGCGCAAGCCCTACGACGTGCGCGAGATCATCGCGCGCATCGTCGACGGCTCGGAGTTCCACGAGTTCAAGGCGCGCTTCGGCACCACGCTGGTGTGCGGCTTCGCGCACGTGGAAGGCATGCCGATCGGCATCATCGCCAACAACGGCATCCTGTTCTCCGAGAGCGCGCAAAAGGGCGCGCACTTCATCGAGCTGTGCTGCCAGCGAAAGGTGCCGCTCTTGTTCCTGCAGAACATCACCGGCTTCATGGTCGGGCGCAAGTACGAGAACGAAGGCATCGCGCGCCACGGCGCCAAGATGGTGACGGCCGTGGCCACGGCCAGCGTGCCCAAGTTCACCATCATCATCGGCGGCAGCTACGGCGCGGGCAACTACGGCATGTGCGGCCGCGCCTATTCGCCGCGCTTTTTGTGGATGTGGCCGAACGCGCGCATTTCGGTCATGGGCGGCGAGCAGGCGGCCAGCGTGCTGGCCACGGTCAAGCGCGACGGCATCGAGGCCAAGGGCGGCCAGTGGAGCGCCGAGCAGGAGGCCGCGTTCAAGCAGCCGCTGCTCGACCAGTTTGCCCACCAGTCGCATCCGTACTACGCCACCGCGCGGCTGTGGGACGACGGCGTGATCGACCCGGCCGACAGCCGCCGCGTGCTGGCCCTGGGCCTGGCCGCGACGCTGAACGCGCCGATTCTCGAGCCGAAGTTCGGCGTGTTCCGGATGTAACGATTGCACCCGCCCCCGTTCGCCCTGAGCTTGTCGAAGGGTGCGCGGGCTTCGACAAGCTCAGCCTGAACGGTGATCATGCAAACAATCCACGACCTGCCCGAACACGAGCTGCTGCGCGAGCAGGTCGCGCGCTTCATCGCGCGCGAGGTCGAGCCGCACGGCCAGGCCTGGGAAGACCGGGGATTCGTGCCGCGCGAGGTGCTGCGCCGCATGGGCGCGGCCGGCATGTTCGGCCTGATGTACGAGAGCGCGTACGGTGGCGCCGAAGCCGACGCCATGACCAACCTCGTGTTCGCCGAGGCGCTGTCGCAGTCCACCTTTGCCGGCTTCATCATCACCGTGCTGGTCCACACCGACATGGCCAGCCCGCACCTGCACCACGCGGGCAGCCCGGCGCAAAAGCGCAAGTACCTGCCGCGCGTGGTCGCCGGCGAGCTGGTCACGGCGGTCGGCATCACCGAGCCGGGCGCCGGCTCCGACGTGGCGGGCATCCGCACGTCAGCCAAGCGCGACGGGGATGATTGGGTCCTCAACGGCACCAAGATGTTCATCACCAACGGCGTGCACGCCGACCTGTACTTCGTCGCGGCCAAGACCGGGCCGGGCAAGCGCGAGGTGTCGATGTTCATCGTGGAGAAGGGCACGCCCGGCTTCAGCGTCGGCCGCGCGCTGAAGAAGACCGGCTGGCTGTCCTCCGACACCGCGGAGCTGGTGCTGGACGACGTGCGCGTGCCCGCGGCCAACCTGCTGGGCGAGGAAGGCAAGGGCTTCTATTCGGTGATGAAGAACTTCCAGACCGAGCGCATCGCGCTGGCCGCCATGGCGGTGGGCCACTGCCAGCAGGCGCTGAAGCTCACTCTGGACTACGTGCGCCAGCGCCAGGCTTTCGGCGGGCCGCTGTGGGACCAGCAGGTGATCCGCCAGCGCATCTCCATGCTGGACGCGAAGACGCGCGCGGCGCGGCAGTTCATGTACCACTGCGCCTGGTCCGTCACGCAGGGCCACGACATCGTGCAGGAGGTGTCCATGCTGAAGGCGCTCACCGGCGAGCTCGTCAACGAGGTGGTGCAGGCCTGCCAGCAGTTCCATGGCGGCATGGGCTACATCCGGGAAACAGCGATCGAACGGCTGTGGCGCGACGCGCGGGTGCTGGCCATCGGCGGCGGCGCCACGGAAGTCATGCTGGAGGAAGTGGCCAAGCGCTACTGAGCCATGGAAAAGTGTGCACAGCAGGAGGCGTTGATGTGTAGAATTGACGAAATTCATACACATCAGTGCCATGCGAACCAACATCGTGATCGACGACGACTTGATGCGCGCCGCCATGCAGGCGGGCGGCTTCAAGACCAAGCGGGAAGCGGTCGAGGAAGGGTTGCGCCTGCTGGCGCGCCGGGTCGCCTACCAGAACATCCGGGCCATGCGCGGAAAGCTGCACTGGAGCCTGGAAGGCGACTGGACGCAACCCGAAGAGGCGGCGCCGGCGTCACTTGTGCAGGAGCCCAGGCCCGCCTACAAGCGCACCGCCGCGAAGAAGAGCAGGAAGTGATCACCGCCGATTCCAGCGTCTGGATCGGCTACATCAACGGCCACCGGACATCGCAGACCCGCGCGCTGGATGCGGCGCTGGACGACAGCGCCAGCGAGATCGTGCTGCTGGACCTGGTGCTGATGGAAATCCTGCGCGGCTTCCGTAGCGAGCGGGACCTGCGGCTCGCCCACGCCGCGCTGTCGCAGCTGCCCCTCTTCACCGCTGGCGGCGAATCCACCGCGCTGGCCGCCGCCGCGCTCTACCGCGACCTGCGCCAGCGCGGCATCACCGTGCGCAGTTCCATCGACCTGCTGGTGGGTGCCTGGTGCATCCGCAACGACTGCGCACTGATCCACGCCGACCGCGATTTCGACGGCATGCGCGACCACCACGGCCTGCCCACCTGGAGCCCCCCGCAATGAACCACCTGCAGCAAAGCATGCAAGGCCATCTCGCCACCGTGACGCTCAACCGTCCCGAGGTGCGCAATGCCTTCAACGACGAGGTCATCGGCGAACTCACCGCCGTATTCCGGCAGCTCGGCGCCGATCCCTCGGTGCGCTGCATCGTGCTGGCGGCCAATGGCCCGTCGTTCTGCGCCGGCGCCGACCTCAACTGGATGAAGCGCATGGCCGGCTACACGCGCGAAGAAAACGTGGCCGATGCCGGCGCGCTGGCCGAGATGCTGCGCACGCTCTACGCCTGCCCCAAGCCGACCATCGCCCGCATCCAGGGCGACGTGTACGCCGGCGGCATGGGCCTGGCGGCGGCCTGCGACATTGCGATCACGGTGGACACCGCGAACTTCTGCCTGAGCGAAACCCGGCTCGGCCTGATCCCCGCGACCATCGGCCCCTACGTCATCCGCGCCATGGGCGAGCGCGCGGCGCACCGCTACTTCCTCACCGCCGAGAGGTTCGATGCCGCCGAGGCGCTGCGCATCGGCTTCGTGCACGAGGTGGTTGCCGCCAGCGTGCTGAACGAGCGGGTGGAAGGGATTGCCCAGGCACTGGTGAACGCCGGGCCCGAGGCCGTGAAGGCCAGCAAGCGGCTGGTGCAGGACGTGGGCAGCCGCGCCATCACGCCCGAACTGATCCGGGCCACGGTGGAAGGCATTGCCGACATCCGCGCCAGCGCGGAGGGCCGCGAGGGCATCCAGTCGTTCCTGAACAAGCGCAAGCCCGCCTGGCTGCCGGAGACCTGACATGGACGCACTCTCCCACCTGATCGACGCGCCGCAAGTGCTGGCGCTGGCCGCGGCCCTGGGCTGGGCCAGCGGCATCCGCCTGTACGCGGCGGTGTTCCTGGCCGGCATGGCCGGCTTCCTGGGCTGGTTCCCGCTGCCGCCGGGGCTCCATGTGCTGCAGCATCCCGGCGTGCTGGCGGCCAGCGGCTTCATGCTGGTGGTGGAGTTCTTCGCCGACAAGATCCCGCTGGTCGATTCGATCTGGGACACCGTGCACACCGTGATCCGCATCCCCGCCGGCGCCGCGCTGGCGGCCGGCGCGCTGGGCGCAGACGGCCAGGCCATGGGCTGGATCGCCGCGCTGCTGGGCGGCACCCTTGCCGCCACCAGCCACACGGCCAAGATGACGACGCGCGCGGCGGTCAACACCTCGCCCGAGCCGTTCTCCAACATGCTGGTGTCGCTGGCCGAGGACGGTTTCGTCGTGTTCATGCTGTGGCTTTCGGCCACGCATCCGGTGCTGTTCGCCGTCGCGCTGGTGCTCACGCTGGTGGCCGCGGTGCTGCTGATGGTCGTGCTGGTGAAGTTCCTGCGCATGGTGGCGCGCGGGCTGGCCCGATTCTTTACGGGCGCCCCTGCGCCGCAAGGAAACTAGAAAATGTTCAAGAAGATCCTGATCGCCAACCGCGGCGAAATCGCCTGCCGCGTGGCCGCCACGGCGCGCCGCATGGGCATCCGCACGGTTGCGGTGTATTCCGATGCCGACGCGTCGGCCAAGCACGTGGAGTCCTGCGACGAGGCGGTGCACATCGGCGGCAGCGCGCCCAAGGACAGCTACCTGCGCTGGGAACGCATCATCGAAGCGGCGAAAGCCACCGGCGCGCAGGCCATCCACCCCGGCTACGGTTTCTTGAGCGAGAACGAAGCCTTCGCCGCGGCGTGCGCCGAGGCCGGGCTGGTCTTCATCGGCCCGCCGCCCTCGGCCATCCAGGCCATGGGCCTGAAGGCCGAGTCCAAGCAGCTGATGGAAAAAGCCGGCGTGCCGCTGGTGCCCGGCTACCACGGCAGCGACCAGGACCCCGCGCTGCTGCAGCGCGAGGCCGACCGCATCGGCTACCCGGTGCTGATCAAGGCCAGCGCCGGCGGCGGCGGCAAGGGCATGCGCGCGGTGGAGAAGTCCGGGGACTTCGAAGCCGCGCTCGCGTCCTGCAAGCGCGAGGCGATCAACAGCTTCGGCGACGACGCGGTGCTGGTCGAGAAATACGTGCAGCGGCCGCGCCATATCGAGATCCAGGTGTTCGGCGACACGCAGGGCAACTACGTCTACCTGTTCGAGCGCGACTGCTCGGTGCAGCGGCGCCACCAGAAGGTGCTGGAAGAAGCGCCCGCGCCCGGCATGACCGAAGCCATGCGCAAGCGCATGGGCGAAGCCGCTGTCGCGGCGGCGCGCGCGGTGAAGTACGTGGGCGCTGGCACGGTGGAGTTCATCGTGGAGCAGCGCGAGAGCGGCATGGGCCCCGCCGCCGGGCCGTCCCAAGGCGGGGCAGCCCCCTCGGGGGGCAGCGAACCTCGCGAAGCGGGGAGCGTGGGGGTTATGGAATTTTTCTTCATGGAGATGAACACGCGGCTGCAGGTGGAGCACCCTGTGACCGAAGCCATCACCGGGCTGGACCTGGTGGAGTGGCAGCTGCGCGTGGCCTCCGGCCAGCCGCTGCCGCTGGCGCAGGAGCAGCTGCGCATCCGCGGCCATGCCATCGAGGCGCGCATCTGCGCCGAGAACCCCGACAACAATTTTCTGCCGGCCACCGGCACGCTGCGCGTGTACCGCAAGCCCGGCTGCGCGGCCTTCGAGGTCGCGCCGGTGCGGGTGGACGACGGCGTGCGCGAGGGCGACCTGATCTCGCCGTTCTACGACTCGATGATCGCCAAGCTCATCGTGCACGGCGACACGCGCGAGCAGGCGTTGGCGCGGCTGGACGAGGCGCTGGCCGCCACGCACATCGTGGGCCTGAACACCAACGTGCAGTTCCTGCGCCACGTGCTCAAGACCGAATCGTTCGCGCATGCCAACCTGGACACCGCGCTGATCCAGCGCGAGCAGGCCGTGCTGTTCCACCAGCAGCCGGTGGCGCTGCCGCTGGCCGCCGCCGCCGCGGTGGCCAAGACACTGGCCGACGAGCGCGGCGTGCAGGACAACAATCCGTTCAGCCGGCGCGATGGCTGGCGCTCGCACGGCCTCACGCGCCGCCGCTTCGCCTTCGAATTCGGCGGCGAGCACAGCGACGCCGTGCTCACCTACCAGCACGACGGCACGCTGCAGCTGGACGTCGGCGGCGCCAGCGCGCCGCTGGAGTTCTCCGTGGCGGCCGACGGCATCGACATCCGCTATGCCGGCCAGCGCGAGCGCGTCAGCGTCTACAGCCTGGGCGAGACGGACCACGTGTTCGCCCGCCGCGGCGCCGCGCAGATCGAATCGCTCGACCTGCTGGCGCATGCCGGCGAAGCCCAGGCCGAAGGCGGCCGGCTGACGGCGCCGATGCCCGGCAAGGTGATTTCCTTCGCCGTCAAGGCCGGCGACAAGGTCAGCAAGGGGCAGCCGCTGGCCGTGATGGAGGCGATGAAAATGGAGCACACCATCGCCGCGCCGGCCGACGGCGTGGTTGCCGAGCTGCTGTACGCGCCGGGCGACCAGGTGGCCGAAGGCGCCGAGTTGCTCAAGCTGGGCAGCTGAACGGAATCGATTAATCATGCGCATTGCTTTTTGCTGTACCGACGTCAAGGCTGGGCCCTGGCTGGATGAACTGCGCGCCGCCGTGCCCGACGCCCAGGTGGAGGAATGGCAGCCCGGCGCGCCGCCGGCCGACCACGCCATCGTGTGGGCGCCGCCGCAGCAGTTCCTGGACGAGCAGCAGCAGCTGAAGGGCATCTTCAACATCGGCGCCGGCGTCGACGCGCTGCTGAAGCTGCGTCTGCCGGCCGGCGCGCGCGTCGTGCGCATCGACGACGGCGGCATGGCGGTGCAGATGGCCGAGTTCGTCTGCCACGCCGTGATCCGGCATTTCCGCGAGCTGGACGTGTACGCCGACCAGGTGGCGCAGGGCAAATGGGGCTTTCGCACGCCGCGCCGCCGCGCGGACTTCCCGGTCGGCGTCATGGGCCTGGGCGTGCTGGGCGCGCGCGTGGCGCAGGCCGTGGCGCAGTTCGATTTTCCGGTGAACGGCTGGAGCCGCCTGCCCAAGGAACTGCCGGGCGTGCGGGGTTATACCGGCGCTGAACAGTTCGGTGAATTCCTCGCCGCCACGCGCATCCTGGTGTGCCTGCTGCCGCTCACGCCTGACACCGAGAACATCCTGAACCGCGATACGCTGGGCAAGCTCAGGCCCGGCGGCTATCTCATCAACGTGGCGCGCGGCGCGCACCTGGTGGATGCCGACCTGCTGGAGCTTCTGGACAGCGGCCACGTGGCCGGTGCCGCGCTGGACGTGTTCCGCGACGAACCGCTGCCGCCGGAGCACCCGTTCTGGCGGCATTCCAAGATCACCGTCACGCCGCACACCTCGGCGCGCACCCTGCGCGAAGAGAGCGTCGCGCAGATCGTGCGCAAGATCCGCGCGCTGGAGCGCGGAGAGCCCGTTGCCGGCGTGGTCGATCCGCAAAGAGGATACTGACCCCATGCAATTTCCCGCCAAAGTGAAGCTCGTCGATGTCGGCCCGCGCGACGGCCTGCAGAACGAAAAGGAACCGGTGCCCGCCGAGGTGAAGATCCGCCTGGTGCACATGCTGCAGGACGCCGGCCTGACCGAAATCGAGGTCACCAGCTTCGTGTCGCCGAAATGGGTGCCGCAGATGGCCGACAACGCCCAGGTCATGGCCGGCATCGAGCGCAAGCCCGGCGTGCGCTACTCGGTGCTCACGCCCAACATGAAGGGCCTGGAAGCGGCGCTGGCCAGCAAGCCCGACGAGATCGTGGTGTTCGGCGCGGCCAGCGAAGCCTTCAGCCAGCGCAACATCAACTGCTCCATCACCGAAAGCATCGAGCGCTTCGCGCCGGTGGTGGAACTGGCGCGCGCCAACGGCATCTTCGTGCGCGGCGCGCTGTCCACCGCGGTGGCCTGCCCGTACGAGGGCGAGATCGCGCCCGAGCGCGTGGAGATGGTGGCGCGGCTCATGAAGGGCATCGGCGTGCAGCACCTGGGCGTGGCCGACACCATCGGCGCCGGCACGCCGCGCAAGGTGCAGCGCGCGATGGAGGCGGTGCTGAAGCACTACGGCATCAACGACGTGTCCGGCCATTTCCACGACACCTACGGCCAGGCGCTGGCCAACACGCTGGCCTGCCTGGAAATGGGCGTGTGGCAATACGATGCCTCCTGCGCCGGCCTGGGCGGCTGCCCCTATGCCAAGGGCGCGACCGGCAACGTGGCCACCGAAGACGTGGTCTACCTGCTGCACGGCATGGACATCGACACCGGCATCGACCTCGACAAGCTGATCGATGCCGGCAAGTACATCAGCGACCATCTGGGCCGCAAGCCGAATTCGCGCGCGGCCACGGCCATCCTGAACAAACGTGCGGGCTGAGGCGCATCGCGCTTCGCAGGCCTCGGTTCAATTCATCGCTTCGGCGCCGGCGCGCGCCACCTGCGCGTCCTGCGTGGACAGGCCGCCCGACACGCCGATGGCGCCGATCAGCTTGCCGCCGGAGAACAGCGGCAGGCCGCCGTCCAGCGGCACGATGCCGGGCGTGCCGAGGATGCGCAGGCCCAGGCCGCCGTCCTTCACGGCATCCTCGAACACCTTGGAAGGCCGGCGGAACTGCACCGCGGTGGTGGCCTTGCCGGTGGCCACCGTCACCGAGCCGAGCTGCGTGTTGTCCAGGCGGTGCAGCATGACGACGTGGCCGCCGGAGTCGACGATGGAAATCACCATCGGCCAGCCGTTGCGCTGGGCTTCGGCCTCGGCGGCCGCCATGATGGTGCGGGCCTGGGCCAGTGCGATGGGCGCGCCGTAGGGCGGCGTGGGTGTCTGCGCGGGAGCGTTCATGTGGAGTCCTGCAAGGGCGAGGGAGATGAAGGGAAGCAAGAGGTGTTTGCGCAGCTGCGGCACGGAGGTCCTTTGTTGTTGTGCGTTGTCGGGAAGCGGATGATCCGCAAGCGCGGCGCTGCGATCAATGCGCCTGCGCGAATTGAGTTTTCGCTCCAGCGAACGATGAAGGAACGACCGATGGAATTGCTGCGCGACATGGCGCTGTTCGTGCAAGTGGCCGAGATGAAAAGCTTCAGCCGCGCGGCCGAGGCGCTGGACATGGCCGCGTCGTCGCTGTCGCAGCGCATCTCGGCGCTGGAAAAGACGGTGGGCCTGCGCCTGCTGAACCGCACCACGCGCAAGGTGGAACCCACCGCCGAAGGTGCCGAGTACCTGGAGCGCTGCAGGCGCATCGTGGACGCGGCGCGCACCGCGCACGAGGAACTGGGCGAACAGGCCAGCACGCCGCGCGGCCTGGTGCGCGTGTCGCTGCCCACCTTCTTCGGGCTGGCGGTGCTGGGCCCGCTGCTGCCGGAATTCGCGCGCCGCTGCCCGGACGTGCGCATCGACTTCGACCTGTCGCCGCGCCGCGCCGACCTGGTGGCCGACGGCGTCGACGTCGCCATCCGCGCCGGCGCGCTGCCGGACTCGGCCATGGTGG
>NZ_JACCWG010000450.1 GCF_013697775.1 Ramlibacter sp.
ACCCCGCCGCGTACTGGCCCGACACCGGCGCCGCGCGCGCGCTGGGGCTGCGCACGGCCGCATCGCTGGACGACTGCATCCGCGACACGCTCGCCTGCGCCGGCACGTCCCTGCAACCCACCGAGACCGAACCGACATGAAGGTTGCCCAATACATCGCCCGCTTCCTGGCGGACCAGGGCGTGAAAGAAGTCTTCACGCTCACCGGCGGCGGCGCCATGTTCCTCAACGACGCCTTCGCCTACGAAGGGCGGCTGCGCCCCGTGTACTGCCATCACGAGCAGGCCTGCGCCATGGCTGCGGAGGGCTACGCCCGCGTGGCCGAGATGCCTGGCGTCGTCAACGTCACCACCGGCCCCGGCGGCATCAACGCCCTCAACGGCGTGTTCGGCGCGTACACCGACTCCATCCCGATGCTGGTCGTCTCCGGCCAGGTCAAGCGGGCCACGCACCTCGGCGCCACGCCGGTGCCCGGCCTGCGGCAGCTGGGCGACCAGGAGGTGGACATCGCCAGCATGGCGCGGCCGGTCTGCAAGGCGGTGTTCCAGCTGTTCGACCCGGCGCAGGCGCCGGAGGTGATCGCGCGCGCCTGGATGCTGTGCCAGGAGGGGCGCCCGGGCCCGGTGTGGATCGACATTCCCATCGACGTCCAATCGGCGGAGATCGAGGCGCCGGCGTCGCCGCCCGGGGTGGAGCCGCCGGTGTCGGCATGCCTGTCGGGTGACACGTTGCGCGCGCGGGTCGACGGCCTGCTGGACCAGTTGCAGGCCGCGCAGCGGCCGCTGTTCCTGTGGGGCACCGGCGTTCGGCTCAGCCGCCAGCAGCAGGCCCTGCTGCAGGTGGCCGAAGCCTTGCAGATCCCGGTGGCGACCGGCTGGACGCACGACACCATCGCCTCGTCGCATCCGCTGTTCGCGGGGCGGCCGGGCAGCATCGGCACCCGCCTGGGCAACATGGTGCTGCAGTCGTCCGATCTTCTGCTGGTGCTGGGCAGTCGGCTGAACGTGCGCCAGACCAGCTACAACTTCGACGCCTTCGCCAAGAACGCCCATGTGGTGCAGGTCGACATCGACCCGGCCGAACTGGACAAGCCGGTGTTCCGGCCCGACGAAGGCGTCGCCGCCGACCTCGCGCAGCTGGCGCCGCTGATGCTGCAGCGCATCCGCGAGCGCGAGTTGCAGCCCGCCGAACACCGCGCGCGCTGGCTGGCCTGGATCGCGCGCCGCCGCGCGGCCTATCCGGTGGTGGCGCCGCACCTGCGGCAGCTGCGCGGCGAACGCATCAATCCGTACTGGTTCGTCGAGGAGCTGTTCCGCCAGTCGCGCGAGGACGACATCTTCGTCGGCGGCAACGCGACGGCCTGCATCGTGCCGTTCCAGGTCGCGCCGATCGAGGGCGCGCGGCGCCTCATCTCGAATTCGGGCTCCGCCTCCATGGGGCACGACATTCCCGCATCGGTCGGCGCGGCATTCGCGGCGCCTGCGCGGCGGGTCGTCTGCCTGGCCGGCGACGGCAGCGCGCAGCTGAACATCCAGGAGCTGCAGACCATCGCCACCTACGGCCTGAACCTGAAGGTGGTGATCCTGGCGAACGAGGGCTACCTGTCGATCCGCTCCAGCCAGCAGAACTTCTTCAAGCGGCTGGCCGGCGAAGGGCCGCAGAGCGGCGTGAAGCTGCCCGACTACTGCGCGCTGGCCACGGCGTATGGACTTGCCGCAGACCGCGTGAGCGGCGCCGATTTCGCCGCGCAGCTCGCGCGCGCGCTGGCGCGGCCGGGTCCCGGGCTGATCGAGGCGATGCTGGACGGCGCGCAGGGCTTCGAGCCGCGCATGAGTTCGCGGCAGTTGCCCGACGGCACCATCGTCACGCCGTCGCTGGAAGACATGCACCCGTTCCTGGAACGCGACGAGCTCGCGCGGGCGATGAGCCTGGAGGATTTCTGATGGGACGGGCCTGCCCGGTGTGCCGCTGCGTGTCGCTCGCGCCGCTGCAGCCGGTGCGCTATGCGCTGTTCGACGACTCCAGCCTGCCGCGCAAAACGGTCGTCGCGCGCTGCGCGCAATGCGGCTTCGTGTTCGCCGATTCGGAGGCCACGGAGGACGATTACCTGCGCCATTACCGCGTGGGATCGGTCTATGCCGCGCCGCAGGTGCGTGCCGGTGCCGGCGAGCGCCCGGAAGACATTGCCAGGCTCGCGGCCGCTTGCGCGCGGTTCACCGACCGGCTCTCGGTGGACGCCTTGTTCGTCGATATCGGCGCTGGTTCGGGCGGGTTGCTCCAGCAGGTGCGCGCCGCCACCGGCTGCCGCGTGCTGGGCATCGATCCGGACGATGCCTGCGTGCAGGCCCTGCGCGGCCGCGGCCTGGACGCGGCCCGTGGCGAAATCGCGGCGGACCTTGCGCACAGGTACGCGGGGCAGGCCCGGGTGGTCGCTCTCAGCCACGTGCTCGAACATCTGTGGCAGCCGCGCGAGGCGCTGGTCATCGCGCTGCGCATGCTGGCGCCCGGCGGCGCGGTGTACGTGGAGACCCCGGACCGCGACGGCTATGCCGAGTGCGCGAACGTGCCCAACTATTACTTCGATCCCGAGCACATCAACCACTTCGCCGTGGCCGACCTGAGCCGGCTGGCCGTAGAGTGCGGCGCGCATGCGCGGGCAAGCGGACGCGGCCGCATCGCGCTGGCTGCGGGCATCTCCTACCCGGTGTGCTGGGCGGTGATCGAGCGCGGCGCGGCACAGGCCGGCATGCAAGTCCCGGCGACGGACGCCGGCACCTTCGACACCTTCCTGTCGCTGCAGCGCGAAGCCGCTTTGCAGTGGCGCGACGCCGTGCGGCACTGCCTGGCCGACGTGGCGCCGCCGTTCATCGTGTGGGGCGCCGGCAGCCAGACCCAGCGCGTGCTGGCGCAGGACGTGCTCCCGCGCGGCGCGATCGCCTGCATCGTGGATGGAGACCCGTCCAAACAGGGACGGCGGCTCGACGGCATCGATGTGCTGGCGCCCGACAGCGGGCTGGCCGCGCATGCGCAGGCCCCCGTGCTGGTGCTCGCCGCGGCGGCAGCGGCCAGGGCCATCCAGGCCGACATCGCGCGCCGCTGGCCGGGCCGCCGCGCCATCGACCTGTCGCTCGGTACACAACCTGCGCAGGCGATCCATGCTTGACCGCCTCGCCGCCGAACTGCTCAAGCGGCCGCGCACTGGCACGCTGCCGTCCGACGTGCTCGTCTACGGCGCCGGCGGGATGGGCCGGCGTGTCGTGCAGCTGCTCACCCGCAACGGCGTCAAGGTGCACGCGGTGCTGGACCGCCACGCGGTTGCGTCCGCCGAGTGCGAAGGCGTTCCGCTGCTGCAGCCCGGCACCGCGGCGGCAACGCCACCCGGTGGCACGTGGGCCGTCGTGGTGGCGATCCACAACCCGGCGCACCGCGTGGCCGACGTCGTCGAACACTTGCGCCAACTCGGGTTCGGACCGGTGCTGACGCCCGTGGACCTGTGCGACGCACTGCCCGGGGCGCTGCAGGGCGGCTTTTGGCTGGCGCCGCGCTCGGTGTACCAGAGCTGCGAGCCAGCGCTGGCCGACCTGGGCCGCATGTTCCACGACAATGCCAGCCTCGCCTTGCTGCGCGGCGTGCTGGGCCTGCGGCTCGGCGGCGACTATGCCCAGGCGCCGCTGCCCGACCCGCACCAGTACGTGCCCGCCGACCTGCCGCGCTGGCCCAATCCGCTGCGCCTGATCGACTGCGGCGCCTTCACCGGCGACACCATCGAAGCGTTCGAGGAGGCCGGCTACTCCATTGAGCAGGCGCTGTGCTTCGAGCCGGACCCGGCGAACTACCAAGCCCTGGCCGCCCGCCTGCGCGCGCGCGGCACGCGGGGCATGGCCCTGCCCTGCGCCGTGTCGGCCTGCGCGCAAACGCTGCGCTTCAGCGCCGAAGGCGCGGGCTCCAGCCATTTGCAGGCGGACGGCACGACCATGGTCCAGGCCCTCGGTTTGGACGAAGCCTTTCCCGCCTTCGCGCCCAATCTGCTGAAGATGGACATCGAGGGCGCCGAACCTGAGGCCCTCGACGGCGCCATGGGCATGATCGCGCGCCACCGGCCGGGCCTGGCGATTTCCGTCTATCACCGTCCCGAGCATCTGTGGACAATACCGCTCAGCCTTGGCCGGCGGCTGGACGGCTACGAATTCTTTCTGCGCGCCCATTCGCACAACAGCTTCGACCTGGTGCTGTATGCAAGGCCGCACACCCCCGCAAGGGCATCTGGAGCATTGCAATGACGTATTACGAGGAGGGCCAGCGGCTGTTCGACGGCCTGTTCGTGCTGGAGCTGGCCAACAACCACTGGGGACGGCTCGACCGCGGCTTGCGTATCGTCACCGACTTCGCGCGCGTGGTTCGCTTCAATAACGTGAAGGCGGCGATCAAGCTGCAGTTCCGCGATGTCGACGCGTTTATCCACAAGGACTTCCGCGACCGCGCCGACATCCGCTACATCAAGAAGACCATCGACACCCGGATGAGCAAGGACGACTACCGCACGCTGGTGGAGCACGTGCGCGCCTCCGGCTGCGTGCGCATGTCCACGCCGTTCGACGAAGCGTCGGTCGACATGTGCGTCGAGCTCGGGGTCGAGATCATCAAGATCGCGAGCTCCGACCTGAACGACTGGGTGCTGATCGAGAAGATCGCCACCACCCGCAAGCCGGTGATCGTGTCCACCGGCGGCTCGTCGCTCAAGGACATCGACGACCTGGTCAAGTTCTTCCGCAACCGCAACATCCCGCTGGCGATCAACCACTGCGTGTCGCTCTACCCGTCCGAGGACTCCGAGCTGGAGATCAACCAGGTCGACTTCCTGAAGTCGCGCTATCCGGAAAACGTGATCGGCTACTCCACGCACGAGATGACCGACTGGTCCAGCTCGGTGATGATCGCCTACGCCAAGGGCGCGCGCACCTTCGAGCGCCACGTCGACATCGAGGCCGACGGCATCCCGGTGTCCAAGTACTGCACCCTGCCGGAGCAGGCGGACACCTGGTTCAAGGCGCACAAGAAGGCCGAGGAGATGTGCGGCCCGCCCGGCACGCAAAAACGCATTCCGCCGCCCAAGGAGATCGCCTACCTGGATGGTCTGGTGCGCGGCGTCTACGCCAGGCGCGACCTGCCGAAGGGGCACGTGCTCACGACCGGCGACGTCTACCTGGCCGTGCCGCTGCAGAAGGGCCAGATCTCGTGCCGCGAGCTGATGAACGGCGAGACGCTGCGCGAGCCGCTGAGCGCCGACGGCGCCATCATGATCGACCACATCGACGGCCCGCACGCGGAGAACGCGTCGCTGCGACGCCTGATCTACGCGCGCGGCCTCTGAAGGTGGTGCCGGGCATGGGCAAGCGGCTGGTCAGCGTCGTTAGCGGGTGCTACAACGAGGAAGGCAACGTCGTTCCGCTGTACGAGCGCATCTGCAAGGCGTTCGCGTTGGTGCCCCACTACGATTTCGAGATCGTCTTCATCGACAACCAGTCGCAGGACGCCACGGTGGCCGACATCATGGGCCTGTGCGCCAGGGACCCGCGCGTGAAGCTGATCGTGAACGCGCGCAACTTCGGCCATGTGCGTTCGCCCTACCACGCGCTGCTGCAGGCGCGCGGCGACGCGGCCATCTGCATGGCCGCCGATCTGCAGGACCCGCCCGAGCTCATTCCGGAATTCCTCGCCGCCTGGGAGCAGGGCGCGTCGGTGGCGGCGGGCGTGTACGAGCGCCCGCCGGAAGGCGGTCTGTTCGGGTTCGCGCGCAAGCTCTATTACAAGATCATCACCGGCGTCTCCGAGACGCCGCCGGTTCCCGCGTTCACCGGCTTCGGCCTGTACGACCGCCGGGTCGTCGAACTGCTGCGCCAGGTGGGCGGGCCTTATCCGTTCGTGCGCGGGCTGGTCTCGGAACTGGGCTTGCCGATCACCCGCATCCCGTTCCAGAAGCACAAGCGTGCCGCCGGCATCACCAAGAACAATTTCCTGACGCTGGTCGACCTGTCGCTGCTCGGGCTCACCAGCATGTCGCGCGCGCCGATCCGGTTCGCCACGCTGCTGGGCGCGACGATGTCGGCGCTGGGCTTCCTGGTCGCCCTGGTCTACCTCGTTGCCAAGCTGGCGTTCTGGGACTACTTTCCGCTCGGCCAGGCCCCGCTGCTGATCGGCATCTTCCTGTTCTCCTCGGTGCAGATCCTGATCGCGGGGTTGATCGGCGAATACATCGCGGCGCTGCACCAGCGCGCGCAGAACCATCCACACGTGGTGGAGCTGTACCGGGTCAACTTCGAGCCGGCGTCGACGCTGGATCCCATTGTGGGCCCGTCCCGCAGTCCGTCGGCGCATGAAGCCTGAACGGAGAATGGCCACCGCGCTGGCCAGCGAGAAGGTCCGCTTCATCGCCGCCGGGCTGTGGAACACCTTCTTCGGCTGGGCCGCCTTCAGCGCGCTCTGGCTGCTTTGTCACACCTGGTCGCCGCTCTGGCTGATCGCCGCGGCCGCACATCTGGCCGCCACCACCCAGGCCTTCGCCGTGCAGCGGCAACTCGTGTTCGTGCAGGGCCGCACCGGACGGCCGGTGCTGCAGTTCCTGCGGTTCCAGCTGGCCTACGCCGTGCAACTGGTCCTGGGTGTGCTGCTGATCAGCGCCGCCGCGGCACAAGGCGTGCACCCTCTCGTGGCGCAACCGCTCGCGCTGCTGCTGTTGGCGGTGGGCGGCTTTTTCATGGGACGGGATTTTGTGTTCACAACAGACTCGCCGCAGCCGTCGAACCTGCTGCGCCGCAGTGGCGACTGGGTGCGCAGGCACGCTGCCCAGCTGGTGTTCTTCGTGCTGTCGCTGGCCGCCTTCGAGCGCTTCTGGGGCTCGCGCTTCTACACCAGCCTGGACCACGTCGGCCACGACTTCACCCTCTCGGCGCTGGCGCTGCTGGAAGGCCGATGGTGGGTACAGAGCAACGGCTTCATCGGCGGCATGCTGAACCCTCCGTGGTTCACGCCGGCCTGGTGCGGCGGCACAGCCTTCTATGCCGACCCGCAGGCGGCGTTCTATTCGCCGCTGCAATTGTTCGCGCTCTGGGTCGATCCGTTCACCGCGAGCCACCTTAATGCGCTGCTGTTTGCCGGCGTGGCGTTCTGGGGCGGGTACCTGCTGGTGCGCAGGGTGTTCGGCTGGAATGTGGCGGGCGGCATCTTGTTCGGCGCGCTGGGCATGGCCAACGCATTCATGCCTTTGCGCTCCGCGGTGGGCGAACTCGGCTACCAGCCGCTGTACCTGTGGACCTGGCTCGTCCTGGCCCTGTGCTGGCCGGCCGCGCGCAATGGATGGCGCAGCTGGCTGGCCGGGCCCGCCATTGGCGTGGCTCTGTGTCTGACCGCCTGGCTGCAATTCGGTTTCGGCGGAATGCTCGTGCCCGCATTCCTGGCCGCCGTGCTCCTGTGCCTGGTGGCGGTGGCGGCCGGCAAGACCACCCTCGTCGCAGTGCTGGCGCGGGCGGCGGCGGGAGGGTTCGGCGCGATCCTGCTCAATGCCTCCAAGCTGTACGAGAGCATCAGCCTGATGCGCAATTTCCCGCGCGACTTCTACGGCATGCCGGGCTTCGCCAGCCTGGCCGATGCGCTGATGTCGGCGCTCTTCGCGCTGGTGCAACCGTCCCAGTGGACCGCGATATTCGCCAGCACGCGCATGCAGAATGTGCGCTTCACCGTGTTGCCGCACGAATGGAATTTGAACTTCGGCTGGGGCGCGCTGTGCCTCGCTTGCATCGCGTGCGTGGTGCTGCTGGCGCGCGCGAATCGCTCACCGGGCGCCCGGCCGCCGCCGGCCTCGGCTTCGCCGAGCCAGGTGACGGCGCTCGCCGGGATCGTGGTGCTGCTGGCGATTCCGTTGCTGCTGATGTGGAGCAACGGCGCCGTGCAGGAGGGCATTAAGCGGATCCCGATCCTCAACAGCACCGCCTGGCCGATGCGCTGGGTGGTGGTCTACCTGCCGCTCGCGCAGTTGCTGCTGGCGTGGCCCTTCGAAAAGCTGATGGCATTCCAGGCCGATGCGCGCGGTGGACGACCCTGGCAGTGGACGGGCGCCGCGCTGGTGCTGGTCTGGGCCGGGCCGGCGACCGAACCCGTGGACTACTACCTGTCCTCCGACATCCAGGCCTACGATCCCAAGCCGGTGCTTCAAGCCTTCCATCGCAGCAGCGACCATGGGCCGGTCCCGATCACGAGCATCGCCCTGCCGACCGGCCAGCCGCTGTTTGCGCACCGCAATGACACGATGCTGGCGGGCGCCTCGCAAGGGCTTTGCTACAACCCGATCTACGGCTACCGGCTGGAGAGTTTTCCGCAGCCGCAGCGGTTGCGCGAAGGACCGGCTCTTGCGGTGGATGCGAGCGGGCGAAGCTTGCTACTGAACCCGGCCTGCCTCGTGCATCCCGACGAAAACCAGTGCAAGCCCGGCGACGGGTTCAGCGTGGGTGATCCCGCCCAGCGCCGCGAAGCGGAGATGTTCCTCGGCCGCCACCCGTTCCAGTGGCAGCGCCCGGCGCTGGGACGATACCTCTCGCTGGTGTCGCAATTCTCATTCGGGCTGCTTGCGGTGCTGCTGTGCCTGCGGCTCGGGATGGCGCTGCGCACGCGCCCTCCCGCCCCGTGATGTCAGCGGCTCGAGGCGGGCAATGCCGCGGCTGATGCCGCAGTGGCAGCCGTGAACCGCCGGCACACGTCGGGCGTGTCCTTCCGCTGGCAAAGCTGCTCCAGGAAATTCCGCCGGACGATGTCGGCCTCGACGCCGACGCGCGGAACATACATGCCGCGGGCTTTCGCGTAGGCCGCCTCGCCATCGGTCCAGCGGTCCTGGCCGTAGATCGCCAGGCTGCGATACAGGCGGGCGACCGGATTGTCCGGCCGGTAGAAGGCGGCGACTTCGGCGGAACGCTGCGCCTCCTTGAATTGGCGCAGCCCGCTCTGGCCTTCCGACAACGTGATGTAGGCATAGACCAGCGCCCACCCTCCGAACTCCTGGCGGTTCAGCTGCGCATCCGCCAGCGGCACGCCGTTGCGTTCCAGCACGAGGTGCGGCTGCGGTTCGGCGGCCAGCGCAGCGACGAGCTTGCGAACACCCGCTTCGGGCTGTCCGATACGGATCAAGTATTGCGCGTAGGGAATCGAGAGCTTGAGCGGCAGGGGGCCGCGCGCCTCGGCTTCCGTCAGGATCTTGCCCGCAAGCTCGTTCTGCCGGGTCTTGAGCGCCGCCCCGGCCAGCGAAAACTGGGCAAAGGGATCCTCCGGGTGCTTCGCGTATGCCCAGCTGAACAACGCCACCTCATTGCGCCACAGGGGCAGCGTGAGGTGGACATTCACCAGCGCGAGCGCGACCCACGCCGCGGCCACGATGCCGCAGAGCAGCGGCAGCCGGGCACGCATGATGGGCGACAGCCTCAGCATCCATCCGCGCAGGTCGATGGATGCGAGTGCCAACACTCCCAAAGCAACGGGCAGGACGAGGAAGCGCTCATGCCCGATGTTGCCGACGATCATCAACGGCACGGCGTTGGAGACGGGCAGCAGCGACACAAGGGTTGCGGTGGCCAGCAACCGCGAGCGCGATGGCCGCCAGACGCTGTATGCCGCGAATACCAGGCATGCAGCCACGAAGGCTGCGCCAGCGGCGGCCTCGGCATCGGTCATAGCGGACACGTCGAAGGGGTGCAGCGGCCCCAAGTCCATGAAGGGCCACACCATCAGCTTGAAATAGAACGCGAGCGTTGCGCCGGCGAAGCCGACACGGCGCAGCGGCGAGGCCAGCATCGCCTGCAGGGTCGGGTCGCTGTTGACATTGGCCGACAGGTAGTGCCCGCGCGCGACCAGATACACGATGCCGGCTGCCACGAGCAGCACGTACCCGAGCAACTCCTTGCCCTGAATCGATGCGCGCATCGCCTGCGGCAGGGGCGCCTGTGGACGGCGCAGTGCCCAGAGGAAGAAAAAGGCGACCATCGGCAACGTGGCGGCCATTTCCTTGCAGCCTGCGGCGAGCAGGAAAGCAAAGGCAGCGCCCACGCATGCGAGGACCGAACCGCGCGCCAGCAGCAACAGCGCCAACAGGCTGAAAAACGTGACCCCCAGATCGAAGCGGCCGGAGATCCACGCGACGCCTTCGGTCAGTACCGGGTGCAACCCATACGCCAGCATGGCGAACGCGGCTACCACGGGGGCGCGCTCCGGGCGCGGATCGAAACTGCGCCGCAGTTTGGCGGCAAGCAACCCGACCATGAGGATGTTGGTCAGGTGCAGCAATAGATTGGTCAGGTGCGACCACATGGGCTCGGCACCGGAGAGCCGCAACTCGGTGACGAACGACGCCATGACCAGCGGCCGGAAATAGGCCGTGCCCGCCAGCACGGGCGCGGTCACGACGGACAGGAAATCGCCGTTGCGCAGGTCGGAGCTGGTGATGAAGAAGACGCCGTCGTCCCAGACGTAGTCGAACCCCAGGACCACGCGGTAAAGCCAGGCAACAGCGAGGAGGACCGCCACCGGAAGCAGGAACGGTATCCAACGGGAGCCCTGAAACACAAAACCCCCGAATCCGGGGGTTTTGCTGCCGAATGGCTGAGCGCGCATTAGCTGCGGCACTGGCCAGGACGGTACTTCGGAAGCAGGGTACCACCCGTGCAGCTCCAGGTGATGACACCGGAGGGGATCGTGCTGGCAGCCAGGGAAGCGCCAGCCGCATCGCGCGGGCTCAGGACGATGTTACCGGCACCAGCCTTGTTGGTATAGGAGATGGTGATCACGCCGTTGGTGGGGTTCAGGTCCACAGTCGAGACGTTGTCCGTAGCGGACGTGAATGGGGTCCAGCCGGACGACAGCGTGGTCAGACCGTTGGCGGCGTTTTCAGCCACCGAGGTCTTGGCGCTGCTGGCCACCGCCAGACCTTCCGTCACGCGGGCGCGAACGGTGTAGTCCTGGTAAGCGGGCAGCGCGACGGCCGCCAGAATGCCGATGATCGCGACCACGATCATCAGTTCGATCAGGGTAAAGCCCTGTTGCAGTTGACGCTTCATAAGTACCTCCAGAGTGTTTGAGAAGAAGCTCAGCTATCCAGCAATCGGCGTGCCAAGGCTGCACATACGAATTCAGGATTAGTTTTGAGCCGCCCTGTAGGCAATGCCTGACATTACCCGCCTTATCCTGCTGACAAGTTTGTCCTGCGCGACAACTGATGTCATTTGATACAGACGGACCGGACCTGCTTCAGGTCGGTCAACCCCATCAGGACCTTCTCCATGCCGTCCATCTTCAGGGTGTGCATGCCGCCCTCTACCGCCATGGAAAACAGGTCGGCGACCCGGGCCCGCTCCTGGATCAGCTTTTTCATCGGGTCGTCGGCGACCAGCAGCTCGTGCAGGCCGATGCGACCCTTGTAACCCGTTTTATTGCATTTCTGGCAACCCACCGGTTTGTACAGCCGCAGCTTGCCGTTCTCGCCATGGCTCTTCACCCAGCTGTCGTACAGCTTCCTGGCCTCGCCGGCGTAGTCGGTCTTCCAGGCGCTGGTGTGCCGCAGTTCCTCCGCGTACTCCGCGACGAAGGAGCGGATTTCCTCGGCGTCCGGGGCATATTCCTGCTTGCAGTCGCACAGCTTCTTGGCCAGGCGCTGCGCCAGGATGCCCAGCAGCGCGTCGGCGAAGTTGAACGGGTCCATGCCCATGTCGAGCAGGCGCACGATGGACTCCGGCGCCGAATTGGTGTGCAGCGTGGAGAACACCAGGTGGCCGGTGAGAGAGGCTTCCACGCCCATCGATACGGTTTCCTTGTCGCGCGACTCGCCCACCATGATGATGTCCGGATCGGCGCGCAGGAAGGCGCGCATCACCAGCGCGAAGTCGATGCCGGCCTTCCTGTTGATCTGCACCTGGCGCAGGCCCTTCTGCGTGATTTCCACCGGGTCCTCGGCGGTCCAGATCTTGGTGTCCTGCTTGTTGAGGAATTTCAGCACCGAGTGCAGCGTGGTGGTCTTGCCCGAACCGGTGGGGCCGCACACGTAGAACAGGCCGTAGGGCTTGCTGACGGTCTTTTCCAGCCGCTCGCGATTGGCCGGCATGAGCCCCAGCTTGTCCAGCGGAATCGGCTCGCCTGCGGCCAGAATTCGCATGACCACGTCTTCCACGCCGCCCGAGGACGGAATGGTCGCGACCCGCAGTTCGATGTCCAGCGGGCCGTATTTCTTGAACTTGATCTTGCCGTCCTGCGGCTTGCGCTTCTCGGAGATGTCGAGGTCGCACATGATCTTCAGGCGCGTCACCAGCGCCTGGCGGAAGTGCGCAGGCACTTCGATGTAAGGCTGCAGGCTGCCGTCGATGCGAAAGCGGATGCCGGTCTTCTGCCGGCCCGGCAACGGCTCGACGTGGACGTCCGACGCGCCCATGTTGTAGGCGTCGACGATCACCTTGTTGACGAACTTCACCAGCTCGTTGTCCGCGGCCGCCGATTCCAGCGCCGACATGTCGCCGCCGCCCTCGTCGTCCATCGGCGCGTTGAGGTCGGCCAGCAGCTCGTCGATCGAGGCGCCGTTCTCGCTGCCATAGAGTTGCGCCAGCGTTTCCTCGAATTCGGTCTGCGTGGTGACCCGCCAGCTGAACCTGGAAAACCGCGAAAACACCTGCGGCACGATGCGCGAGTTGCGCACCGCCTCCGGGTCGGTGCACATCACCACCAGCCCGTCGGCCGACTCCTCCAGCGGAATCCAGGCCTGCTCCTCGACGAAGTCGCGCTTGAGGCTGCCCTGCAGCGCCTCCGAGCGGATGCGGCCGGACTTGAACGGCTCGTAGGGAACACCGAAAAACTTGGCGAGCGACGGGCCGATCTGCGCCGGGCGGATGCGGAAGTCCGACATCAGCACGTGCTCGACCGCCTGCGCGTCCTCGCGCGCCTTCTGGATGCAGTTGTGCAGCTCCTCGGCGCTCATCACGCCGACGGCCACCAGGCCGTCGTACCTGGTGGCCTTGCGCCGCGGCTCGTCGTCGGCCTTGTGCATGCGCTGGCGGATCGCCGTGGCCAGCGTCTTGCACAGCTGCGCCGCGCCTTCGACTTCCAACTCGCCGAAGGCCTGGTCGCTCTTGTTGTTGATGACCTGCAGCACGCCGTACAGCGCCTGGCCGTCCATGATCGGCACCACCAGCATCTGCTTGGTGCGGTAGCCGGAGCGCTTGTCCACTTCCTTCAGGAACGACAGCGACGGGTGGATGCGTTTGAGCTCCTCGTCCTCGTAGACATCGGCGATGTTCACCATGTGCTTGGACCAGGCCGCGTAGCCGGCGATGCTCTGCGCACTGACCGGCAGCTTCAGCTCGCGGCTGGTGTTCAGCCCGGTCTTCACCTTGGAGACGATGGCCGCGCCGTCGTCGCTCACCGCGTACAGGGTCAGGCGGTCGGCGTTGAACAGGCGGCATATGTCCTGGCTTGCTTCGAGCATCAGCTGCTCGACGTTCTCGGTCTCGTGGATCTTGGTGCTGACCTGCTGCAGCTGGCGGAAGAACAGCGCCTCGAACGAGACGCCGCGCTTGTCGGGCGGCAGCTGCTGCGAGTCGAAGAACGCCTGCTCCGCGTTGCGCGGCGGGTGGAGGACGGCGTTCATGCGGGATACCTCACAGGTCGAATTCCTGGCCCGCGCGCAGCCAGCGGATGTCGTGCGTCACGTTCGGGCCGAAAGGCTGCGTCTGGTCGAAGCGCTGAATCTCCGCCATGATCATCTCGGTCTCTGCCGGCTTGGTGTGCGTGATGAAGATCGGGAAGCGTCTGCCCTCTTCGATGCAGTCCAGCTCCTGCGCCAGCGCGTGCGGCGACAGGTGCAGGCTGCGCTTGGCGAGATCCTTCTCGCGGTTGCTGAACGCGGTCTCGATGACCAGCGCCGCCACGTTCATCTGGTTGATGCGCCGCCAGAACGCCGGATTGCGCTCGGTGTCGCCGGTGAAGACCCAGCAGCCGCGGCCGGCCGTCACCGCGTAGCCGCAGGCAGGCACGGTGTGCACCGCCGGCAGCACTTCGATGTGCTTGCCGGCGATGGTGAGGATCTGGCCCACGTGGATCTCGTGGAAGCTCACGAACGGCGCCTGCGGGCTCGGGATGCGGCTGAAGTCCGGCCAGATCACGTTGTTGAACACGTGCGTCTGCAGCGCCGCGAGCGTGCCGGGCAGCGCATAGACGCGCACCGGCTCGGTGATGTGCGAGGCGATGGCGTCGATCATCAGCGGCAGCGCCGCCACGTGGTCCAGGTGCGAATGCGTGAGCAGCACGTGCTTGACGCCGCGCATCTCCTCCAGCGTGAGGTCGCCCACGCCGGTGCCCGCGTCCACCAGCACGTCGCCGCCGACCAGGAACGACGTGGTCCGGCAATCCTTGGCGATTGCCCCGGAGCAACCGAGCACCCGGACTTTCATGGCATCGCCCTCATTTGGTTTCGAAATTGGTGGCGCCGTCCCAGGCGGGGTCGAACGGCAGGCGCCGCATCGAGGCTACTCTCTCGGAATACAGCTCGTAAAGGTACTTTTTGGCGTTCATCCGCTGCAGGTTCAGCATCGGCAGGTCGCATTGGTCCCAGTCCTGCGCGCGGTACGCTTTCAAAAGGGCATTCCAGGCCTTGAGTTCGTCGGTGAGCGCCTTGTCCACGCGTTCGGCCGGCGCCACCGGCCAGAAGATCGCCACCGCCTGCGCCTTGCCCTTGACGCGCACGCGATCGAGCTCCTGCCAGGCGAAGCCTGGCGCCAGCTTGCGCGTGGCCTCGCCCACCACGATGTCCACGCCGTACACCTTGGACAGCCCTTCCAGTCGCGAGCCGAGGTTCACCGCGTCGCCGATCACCGTGTAGCTGCGGCGCACGTCCGAGCCCATGTCGCCCACGCACATGGTGCCGGTGTTGATGCCGATGCCCACGCCGATCTCCGGCAGCCCCCTGGCGCGGTGCTCCTCGTTGATTTTGCGCACCGCGCTGGCCATCTCCATCGCCGTCTTCACGGCCAGGTGCGCGTGTTCGGGCAGTTCCACCGGCGCGCCCCAGAAGGCCATCACACAGTCGCCCATGTACTTGTCGATGGTGCCGCGGTTGTTGCGGATCAGGCCGGTGAGCCGGCTGAACACCTCGTTGAGCAGGTGCTGCAGCTGCGTGGGCTCCATCTGCTCGGACAGCTGGGTGAAGCCGCGCATGTCGCAGAACATGACGGTCAGCTCCTTGTTGGCCGCCTGCATGCTGTAGCTGTCCGGGTCCTTCACCATCTCGTCCACCAGCTCGGGGGGGACGTAGGTGCCGAACAGGTTGGCCAGTTCGCGCTTGCTGCGGCTTTCCACGAAGTAGCCGTAACTCATGTTCAGGGCGAAGGCTGTGAACACCATCGCCACCGCGCCGGCCAGCGGCAGCACCAAACCGTACCCGAGGTACAGCCACAGGTTGAACGCCACCACCGCGCCCAGCACTGCCACGCTGAGCAGCACCGCGCGCAGCGCCGGCAGCAGCCGCAGCGCGAACGCCAGCAGCACGCCCGCCACCAACAGCACGGTGATCTCGAAGCCGACGGCGTAATCGGGCTTGACCAGCATCTTGCCGTCCAGCAGGCCCGAGATCATGTTGGCGTGGGTTTCCACGCCGGGATAGGCCTCGCCCACCGGCGTCACGCGCAGGTCCAGCAGGCCGGGCGCCGTGGTGCCCAGCAGCACGATCTTGTCCTTCAGCGCGCCGGCGGGCAGCCGCTTGCCCAGCACGTCGGAGGCCGCGACGTAGCGGAACGAGCCGCCGGCCGGACCGCCGCGGCCGCGGAACGGCACCAGCGCCGCCACCCGGTCGTCCACCGGCACGGCCAGCGTCTTGTCGCCCTGGCGCAGCAGGATGCTTTCCAGCCCCTGGTAGCCGCGCCCGATGAAGCGCTCCTTGGGAAATCCAGGCTGCACCGCCGGCAGGCCGGCCAGCGTGCGGAACATCGCCAGCGACAGCGATTCGTAGTAGTTGCCCTTGTGCTCGGCCACCAGCGGAATCGAGCGCACCGCGCCGTCGCTGTCGGTGATGGAGTTGAAGTAGCCGGCCAGCGGCGCGGCCTGCGCCAGCGGCTCGATGTTGGCGCCGTAGCCGTCCCAGCTGGTGAAGCGGATCGGCCGGCCGCGCAGCGCGTCCTGCGTCATCACCGGCCTGGGCAGCACGCCGGAGGTACGGCCGTCACGGTCGCTGGTGAGGTAGTAGCCCATCACCACCGGGCGCTTTTGCAGCGCGCGGGCGAACGCGCCATCGTAGTCGAGCGCGCCCTGCATCTGCGCCAGGCGCTCGGCGAAGCCCGGCTGGTCCTTGAATTCGGCCTGTGCGAGCTGGCGCAGCCGCTTCAGGCCCGAGCTGTCGTCGGCCTCGGCGAACAGCACGTCGAAGCCGAGCAGCGCGACCTGCTGGCGCTCGAACAGCTCGTCGGCCAAATCGGCCAGGCGGTTGCGGCCCCAGGGCCAGCGGCCGACTTCCGCCAGGCTCTTCTCGTCGATGTCGATGATCACGATGCGCGGGTCCAGCGTCGCGGGCATGGTCGCGCGCAGGCGCGCGTCGTAGATGGAGTCGTCCAGCCGCTGCAGCATGCCGAGCGGCAGCGCACCGGCGGCGTGCAGCAGCGTGAACAGCAGTGGAACGAGCGTGACCGCGATGCGCGGCCAATGCCTGGACAAGGACACCATGGGTGCCGGCTCTCCCTCTTCGCAAAGACGGCCGGCAGCGCCGGCGATCAGGCCTGCACGAACTGCATCTGCGTGCCCGCCAGCTCCAGCAGGTCGCCGCTTTTCAGAAGGACCGGATCGGCGCCGACGGGTGTCCCGTTGAGCATCGGCTTGCTGCCGCCCTCCACGTGCGCTACCACGAAGCCGTGGGTTCGCTTCGTGATGGCGGCCACGGCCACGCCGGGCTTGCCGATGGTGGTGACCACTTTCACCAGCGCGACTTCACGGCCGGCCGCGGCGCCGGACAGCACCTTGATGGTGGCCGAAGCGGCGGCCAGCTCCGCCGGAGCCGACACCGGCCCGGCCGGCGCGAGCGCGGGCGACGGCACATGCGCGGCAACAGCCGCCACGGGCTCGGGCGCCGGCGCCGGCGCCGGCACGGGCGGCTTGGCGACCGGCGGCACCATGCCGGCCTTCAAGATCATGGTTTTCTCGAAGTTCGCGCCCGGAACCTCGTTGATGTACTTGATCTTGTACTTGCCGATCTCGACCGTGTCGTTGTTCTGCAGCAGCTGCTTCTTCACGGCCTTGCCGTTGACGTAGGTGCCGTTGGTGCTGTTGAGGTCTTCCAGGTAGACCTCGTTGCCGGCCATCTGCAGCACCGCGTGTTCGCCGCTCACGGCAAGGTTGTCGATCACGATGTCGTTGTACGGCCGCCGGCCGAGCGTCGTCCGGTCCTTGGTCAGCTGGACTTCCTTGATCACGACACCGTCGATCGAAACGATCATTTTCGGCATGATCGACTCCTGTTCATTTGTTGCGCAACTGCAAAACTAATACCAAAGACTCTCACCACCTCATTGTCTCAACAATCGGGAGATCAAGCCCCTTTTTTTGGCGCCATTGTTGGCTTGAGCCAGCAACACCGAGATATTGTCGCGCCCGCCGTTAGCGTTCGCCGCCTCGATGAGCTGGCCCACCTTCTGCTCCAGGGGCACGTCGGCCGCCAGGATACGACCGATCCCCTCGTCGTCCACCATGTCGGACAGCCCGTCGGAGCACATCAGGAACAGGTCGCCGGGCTCCACCCGGTGCTCGTTGACTTCCAGCAGCACCGCGTCTTCCACGCCCAGTGCCCGCGTGACCAGATTCTTGTTGCTCGAGGTGGCGGCCTGCTCGGGCGTGATCAGCCCGGCATCCATCTGTTCCTGCAGCAGCGAATGGTCCTTGGTGATCTGCGCCAGCTCGCCGGCGCGCAGCCGGTAGCAGCGTGAGTCGCCGATGTGGCCGAGCATCAGGCGGCCGTCGTTGAACACGCCCAGCACCAGGGTGGTTCCCATGCCGCTGTACTGCGGGTTGGAGTTGGCGGCGTTGAAGATCGAGCGGTTCGCGTTGTCGACGCAGATCTCCATCGCCCGCCGCACTTCGCGCGCGTTGGCCGAACGGCCGGCCTGGGCCAGCCAGCGCCCCAGCTCCGACTTGATGAAGGTCGTTGCCATGCCGCTGGCGATCTCGCCGGCGTTGTAGCCGCCCATGCCGTCGGCCAGGATGCCCAGCCGGGTGGGTTCGTCGATGGTGACGGAGTCCTCGTTGTTCTCGCGTGCGAGCCCCGGATCCGTGCGCATGCAAAACTCGTAGTCCATATCGCGGATCAGGTCTCCAAATCGCGAGCGCCAGGCCTGGCGCTCGCGATGATCGTCTTCTCGAAGACACCGGCGGCGGCCTGATCGATTTTCTGAGTCGCATCATAGCTGGGCAGTGGCATGGTGCCGCCGCCGCCCACCGGCGTCTCTTGGGGTGTTTCTCTAGGCGCTTCTTCGGGCGCGGCAACCGACGTGGGCGCGGGCGTGACATCGCGTTCGGCGAGGAACGCGCGCAGGTCGGCGGCGAAGCGGTCGCCGTCCTGGTAGCGCGCCTCGGGGCGCTTGTTCAGCGCCAGCGCCAGCACCTGCGCCAGGCGCTCGGGGACGCCGTCGCGCACCTGCCGCACGTCGGGCGCCTCCTGGTTGGCGATCTTGTACATCAGCTCGGCCATCGATTCGCCGCGGAACGGCAGCACGCCGGCAACCATCTGGAACAGCATCACGCCCAGCGAATACAGGTCCGAGCGGCCGTCCACCTTCTTGCCGGCGATCTGCTCGGGCGACATGAAGCTGGGCGTGCCCAGCACCAGACCGGTCTTGGTCTTGCTGGAGTCGGTGATGCGGGCGATGCCGAAGTCGGTGACCTTGACGACGTCGCTGTCCGGCTCGTACATGATGTTGGCCGGCTTGATGTCGCGGTGCACCACGCTCTGGCGGTGCGCATAGGCCAGCGCCTCGGCCACCCGGGCGACGATGGACACCACCTTGGGCAGCGGCAGCAGACTGCCGGGGCGGCAATAGTCGGCCAGGTCGCGGCCCTTGAGGAACTCCATGGCGATGTAGGCCAGGTCGTGCTCCTCGCCGGCATCGAAGATCGTCACGATGTTCTGGTGCTGCAGGCGGCCTGCCGTCTCGGCTTCGCGGAAGAAACGCTCGCGCGCGTCGTCCAGCTCCTCGCCCTCGAACTCCTGCGACAGCGCCAGCGTCTTGATCGCCACCACGCGGCCGATCTTCGGATCGCGCCCCTGGTAGACCACGCCCATGGCGCCCTTGCCCAGTTCCTTCTCGACCTGGTAGCGGCCCAGCATCGGCTTTTCGACGGCGCCGCCGTCCAGCAGCATGGTGCCGCCCGGGTGGCCGCCGCTGCCCAGGATCACCGTCTCCGACAGGTTCTTGGCGCGGTTGAGCTTGGACTCCAGGTCCTTGAACTTGCGGTTGTACACGGCCATGTGCTCGTACACCGCCTGGGCCTTGTTGAACTGGCGCTTGCGCTCGAAATCCAGCGCCAGGTTGTACAGGTTCTCCATCACCGCGTCGTTCACCGGCACGCGGCGGAAGCGGTCGAACGCCATGTCCAGCTGGCCCTGGCCCTGCAGCGCCAAACCCATCATGCGGTTGGTCTCGGCCGACTCCTCGTCCGAGCGCAGCTTGCCGGCCTCGGCGACCAGGAAGCGCTTGGTCGTCAGCGCCAGGTGCCCCAGCACCAGCAGGCCGGCCGGGAACACGAACTTGAGCCACAGTGCTGGGCCGGCGAGCAGCCCGTATTCGGTGCCGACCAGCAGCACGAACAGGCCCGCCGTGAGGCCCGCGGCCACGCCGGCCGACATGCGCGGCAGCACCGCCACCAGATAGCCCGCCACCAGCAGGAACACGCCGAGCGCGGCCCACACGCCCCAGCCCGGCTCGACCACGAAGTGCTCGGCCAGGATGCTGGAGGTGACGTGCGCCATCAGCTCCGCCGGCGACAAGCCGGCATTGCCGGGAGCCGGGAAGGTGGAGCCCACACCGGCCGCCGTGGCGCCGATCAGCACGATCTTGTCGGCGTACTTGGAGGCCGGCACCTTGCCATTCAGCACGTCGTAAAAGGAATCGACGGCGAAGGCGGGCCGGCCGTCCCTGCCGCGGTAGAACTGCGGCAGCATGCGGGCAGACTCGTCGGTCCGGATGCGCAGCTTGCCGATCTGCACCGACTCGCCCGGAACGAGCCGCAGGTCGCCGGGGCCGAGGTTCAGGCTCTTCATTGCGGCCAGCAGCGCCATCGAAGGCACTGCCTTGCCGTAATAGTTGACCAGCAGCGGATCGGAGCGAACCGCGCCGTCGCCGTCGCTCAGCTGGTTCAGGTGGCCGATGCCGGCGGCGGCATTGCCCAGCGCCTCCAGCGGAAACTGCCCGCGCACGGCCGGCACGGAAAAGCCGTTCTTCTCATCGACCGCGCTTTTGGCCACGGCGGCGGGCAGCGGCTTGTCGGCATTGCCCTGCGGTTCGCCGATCAGGTACACCGACGGCAGTAGCACGTTGCCGGCCTTGCCGACGCTCGTGGTCAGCTTGCCATCGCTGTCCAGCGCCTGCTCGGCCTCGTCCATCAGCTTGGCCAGCGCCTCGTTGCCCGCCGGATCGGCGGCCGGGCCGAGTGCGTCCTTGATCTTGCGGATGTAGGCCAGGCCGCGGTCGGTCTGCGGCTCGAAGAAGAAGGTGGTGTGGACGATGGTCTTGGCTTTGGCGGCCGCCAGCTGGTCGATCAGCTGGGCATGCACATCGCGCGGCCAGGGCCAGCGGCCAATGTTGGCGATGCTCTGGTCGTCGATCGCGATGATGGCGATGCGGTCCGACGGCTGGCGTGCGCTCTGCGTGCTGGCGAAGTCGTAGAAGCGGCGCTCCAGCGTGGAGAACAGGTCGGTCGACTGGTGCAGCACCAATACGGCGGCCACGGTCAGCAGGCCTGCGAACCAGTCCCGCCGCCAGAACTGGCGCCGCTGCGTCGACGATGATGAGCTCACTTCCCCGCCCCTTGTCCGAGAGTCGCGGGCGCCGCTGCGTTACATGCAGCCCGGCCGCGATTCGCGCCGACGGGCGCGTCACTCCTGCTTAAACGTTAACAGACAGCACATCCGTGGACAAGGCAATTTGTCACGGGGCACAAACGCTTTGTTTCAAATGTGCCACGAACCTGACAGCAGATCAGGCCGCTCGCTTGCGCGCCTGCAGGCCCTTGCCGATGACCACCACCAGCGCGGCGCCGGCAGCGGCGGCGACGTAATGCAGCCAGGGGTATTGCTGCACCACGTCCTTCAGCACGTTGTCGCCGACGATGGTTTCGCCGCCGACCCAGCCGATCAGCGCGGCGCCCAGCACCACGATGATGGGGAAGCGCTCCATCAGCTTGATCATCAGCGTGCTGCCGAAGATCACCAGCGGAATGCTGATGGCCAGGCCCAGGATCAGCAGCAGCATGCTGCCGTGCGCGGCCGCGGCGACAGCGATCACGTTGTCCAGGCTCATGACCAGGTCGGCGATGAGGATGGTGCGCACCGCAGCCGACAGGCTGCCGTGCCCCTGTTCATTGCCGCCATCGTCGTCGTCCTCGTCGCCCAGCAACTGCACGCCGATCCACAGCAGCAGCACGCCGCCGATGATCTGCAGGTACGACAGCGCCAGCAGCTTGGCCGCCACCACCGTGAGCACGATGCGCAGCAACACCGCGGCGCCCGAGCCGTACAGGATGGCCTGCTTTTGCTGGTGCGGCGGCAGCGTGCGCGCAGCCAGCGCGATCACCACCGCGTTGTCGCCCGACAGGATGATGTTGATCCAGATGATCTTGACCAGGCCGATCCAGAAATCGGCGCTTTGCAGGTACTCCATGCCGAGCTGCTCCAGTGTTTGAATGAAGAAGCGCCCGGAACCCGCGTTCCGAGCGCTCTTTTGCTTCTTTGGCAGCCGAAGTGTAAAGGCCCGCCGCGCGGACCCCCACCGTAATTCTGCTTAGAGCAGGGACTTCAGCAGCTTGCCCATTTCCGACGGGTTGCGCGTCACCTTGAAGCCGCACTCTTCCATGATGGCGAGCTTGGCATCGGCGGTGTCGGCGCCGCCGGAGATCAGCGCGCCTGCATGGCCCATGCGCTTGCCGGGAGGGGCGGTCACGCCGGCGATGAAGCCGACCACCGGCTTCTTCATGTTGTCCTTGCACCAGCGCGCGGCATCCGCCTCGTCCGGGCCGCCGATCTCGCCGATCATGATCACGGCGTCGGTTTCCGGATCGTCGTTGAAGGCCTGCATCACGTCGATGTGCTTCAGGCCGTTGATCGGGTCGCCGCCGATGCCCACGGCGCTGGACTGGCCCAGGCCGATTTCGGTGAGCTGCGCCACCGCTTCATACGTCAGCGTGCCGGAGCGCGAGACCACGCCGATGCGGCCCTTGCGGTGGATGTGGCCGGGCATGATGCCGATCTTGATCTCGTCGGGCGTGATCAGGCCGGGACAGTTCGGGCCCAGCAGCAGCGTCTTGCCGCCGCCTTTGGTTTCCTTGTTCTTCATGCGGTTGCGCAGGTTCAGCATGTCGCGCACCGGAATGCCTTCGGTAATGCAGATGACCAGCTCCAGGTCGGCTTCCACCGCTTCCCAAATCGCGTCGGCGGCGCCCGCCGGCGGCACGTAGATCACCGACACGGTGGCGCCGGTCTGCGCCTTGGCGTCCTTCACCGAGGCGAAGATCGGAATGTCGAAAATCCTCTCGCCGGCCTTCTTGGGGTTCACGCCCGCTACGAAGCAGTTCTTGCCGTTGGCATATTCCTGGCACTTCTCGGTGTGGAACTGCCCGGTCTTGCCAGTGATGCCCTGCGTGATGACACGCGTGTCCTTGTTGATGTAGATCGACATGTTGGGGTCCTTACGCTGCTTTCACTGCGGCAACGACCTTCTGCGCCGCTTCGGCCATGGTGTCCGCGCTGATGATCGGAAGGCCCGACTCGGCCAGCATCTTCTTGCCGAGTTCCTCGTTCGTGCCCTTCATGCGCACCACCAGCGGCACGCTCAGGTTCACCGCCTTGCAGGCGGTGATCACGCCGGTGGCGATGGTGTCGCACTTCATGATGCCGCCGAAGATGTTGACCAGGATCGCCTTGACCTTGCTGTTCTTCAGCATGATCTTGAAGGCCTCGGTCACCTTCTCGGGAGTGGCGCCGCCGCCGACGTCCAGGAAGTTGGCCGGCTCGGCGCCGAACAGCTTGATGGTGTCCATGGTCGCCATCGCCAGGCCGGCGCCGTTGACCAGGCAGCCGATGTTGCCGTCCAGGCTGATGTAGGCCAGGTCGAACTTGCTCGCTTCGATCTCGGCGGCGTCTTCCTCGTCCAGGTCGCGCAGCGCGACGATGTCGGCGTGGCGGAACAGTGCGTTGGCGTCGAAGTTGAACTTGGCGTCCAGCGCCTTGATGTTGCCGTTGCCTTCGAGGATCAGCGGATTCACTTCGACCAGGGAGGCGTCGGTGTCCATGTAGCAGGCGTAGAGCTTCTTGAGCACGTCCACCGCCTGCGCGGTGGAGCCGGCCGGCACGCCGATGCCGTTGGCCAGTTCGGTGGCCTGCGCATCCGTCAGCCCGGCCAGCGGGTCGGCGAACACCTTGATGATCTTCTCGGGGGTGGCGTGGGCCACTTCCTCGATGTCCATGCCGCCTTCGCTGGAGGCCATGATCGCCACCTTTTGGCTGGCGCGGTCGGTCACCACCGACACGTAATATTCCTTCTTGATGTCCGCGCCGTCCTCGATCAGCAGGCGCCGCACCTTCTGGCCCTCGGGGCCGGTCTGGTGGGTGACCAGCTGCATGCCGAGGATCTGTCCGGCCAGCGCCTTGACCTCATCCACCGAGCGGGCCAGCTTGACGCCGCCGCCCTTGCCGCGGCCACCGGCGTGGATCTGGGCCTTGACCACCCACACGGGGCCGCCGAGCTTCTGGGCGGCTTCCACCGCTTCCTGCACCGTGAACGCCGGGATGCCGCGCGGCACCGGCACGCCAAAGTTGCGCAAGATGTCCTTGCCTTGGTACTCGTGAATCTTCATGAGGTGTCGTCTCTCGAGGAACGGATGAGGGGCGGTGCGTCGGGCGGGCGCGGGCCGGGCGGCCGGCTGCCAAAAGCAGCCTTCGACTGTATCATGCTGCAACGCACAAACCCGCACGCCGGGTTTGCAGTGTCCCCAGGATGTCCGAGAGGAAGCGCGATGCCCAAGATCTTCATTGACGGCGAAGCCGGAACCACCGGCCTGCAGATCCGCGAGCGGCTGCAGGCCATGCCGCAGATCCAGATGGTCAGCATCGCGCCCGAGCTGCGCAAGGATCCGGCCGCCAAGCGCGAGGTAATGGCCTCGGTCGACCTGGTGATCTTCTGCCTGCACGACGACGCCGCGCGCGACTCGGCCGCGATGATCGCCGACATCGAGCGCAGCACCGGCCGCGCGCCGCGCGTGATCGACGCCTCCAGCGCGCACCGCGTCGCCGAAGGCTGGGTCTACGGTTTTGCCGAACTCGCTCCCGGCCAGCGCGAGGCCATCGCCAGTGCGAAGCGCGTGACCAACCCCGGCTGCTATCCCACCGGCACCATCGCGCTGATCCGCCCGCTGATCGATGCCGGCATCCTGCCGAGCGACCACCCGGTGAGCGTGCACGCGATCAGCGGCTACACGGGAGGGGGCCGCGGCATGATCGAATCGTTCGAGAAGGGCGAGTCCGGGCCGATGGAGATCTATGCGCTGGGCATGCAGCACAAGCACATGCCGGAGCTGTTGAAGTACACCGGCCTCACGCGCCGCCCGATCTTCGTTCCCGGCGTCGGCAACTACACGCAGGGCATGCTGGTCCAGTTGCCCCTGTTCCTGGACGAACTGCCGGGCAAGCCGGCCCTGGCCGACCTGCATGCTGCGCTGGTCAAGCACTACGCCGGCAGCGAATGGGTGACGGTGGAGCCGCCGACCGAAGGCGCGCGCATTGAAGCCACCGCGCTCAACAACACCAACAAGATGGAGCTGCGCGTGTTCGGCAACGAGGCCTTGCGCCAGGCCGTGCTGGTCGCCCGCCTGGACAACCTGGGCAAGGGCGCCAGCGGGGCGGCGGTGCAGAACCTGAAGCTGATGTTTTCACTCTGAAACGCTGCGCGGTCAGTCCTCGTCCTCGGCGCCGCCGAGCACGCGGTGGATCACCTCGCCGTTGAAGCCGCGGGCGGCGAGGAACCTCGCCTGCTTCGCGCGCTCCACCGCATCGGCCGGGGGCGCATCGAACTTCTTGCGCCAGACCTCGCGCGCGCGCGCCAGCTCGGTGCCGCGCAGGCCGGCCACCGCGTGCGCGATGCGCTCGGCGTCCAGCCCCTTGGCCTGCAGCTCCTGCCGGATGCGCCCGGCACCCAGGCGCGGCGCGCGGCGGTTCAGCACCGACTCCACCACGCGCCCCTCGTCGATGAAGCCGCGCGTTTGCAGTTCATCGAGCGCCTGGCGCAGCTGGCCCGGCTCGGCTTCGTGCCGGGCCAGCTTGCGTTCCAGCTCCTTGCGCGAGTGCTCGCGCTGCGACAGCAGCTTCAGCGCCCGGCCCTTGAGCGACAGTTGGCCGAACCCCATTGCGCCCTTATGCGTCGTCGCCGATGTCCGCCGGCAGCAGCGGGATCTCCAGCGATTCGCGCACCTTGTTCTCGATCTCGCGCGCCAGCGCGGGGTTCTCGCGCAGGAACTCGCGGGCGTTGTCGCGGCCCTGGCCGATCTTCTCGCCGTTGTAGGCGTACCAGGCGCCGGACTTCTCAAGCACATGCGCATTCACGCCCATGTCGATGATTTCGCCGTGGCGGCTGATGCCCTCGCCGAACAGGATGTCGAACTCCGCCGTCTTGAAGGGCGGCGCCACCTTGTTCTTCACCACCTTCACCTTGGTCTCGTTGCCGATGGCCTCTTCGCCCTTCTTGATGGTGCCGGTGCGGCGGATGTCCAGGCGGACCGAGGCGTAGAACTTGAGCGCGTTGCCGCCCGTGGTGGTTTCGGGGCTGCCGAACATCACGCCGATCTTCATGCGGATCTGGTTGATGAAGATGACCATGCAATTGGTCTTCTTGATGGTGGCGGTGAGCTTGCGCAGGGCCTGGCTCATCAGCCGGGCTTGCAGGCCGGGCAGCGAATCGCCCATTTCGCCTTCGATTTCGGCCTTGGGCGTGAGCGCGGCGACCGAGTCGATGACGATCAGGTCCACGGCACCGGAACGGGTCAGTGAATCGACAATCTCGAGCGCCTGCTCGCCGGTGTCGGGCTGGGAAATCAGCAGCTCCTGCAGGTTGACGCCGAGCTTTTGGGCGTACTGGATGTCCAGCGCGTGCTCGGCGTCGATGAAGGCGCACTGGCCGGCCTGGCGCTGCATTTCGGCGATGACCTGCAGCGTGAGCGTGGTCTTGCCCGACGATTCGGGGCCGT
>NZ_JACCWG010000479.1 GCF_013697775.1 Ramlibacter sp.
CGGTTGCGGCGGCCGGCGCGAACGGCGCATCGGTCGCGCCGCTGCCCGACATGCCGGCCGGCCAGGCGTTGCGCTCGCGCGCCTTCATCGTGCTGGCCGCGACCTTCTTCGCCTGCTGCGCGACGCATTCGGGCCCGATCTTCCACACCGTCAGCTACGCCATCGGCTGCGGCCTGCCGATCGCGGCGGCCGTCACCATCTACAACATGGAAGGCCTGGCGGGCCTGGGCGGGCGGCTGCTGTTCGGAGTGGCGGCCGACCGGCTGGGCGCCAGGCGGGTGCTGATCGCGGGCCTGCTGGTCCAGGCGTTCGCCGCGGCGTCCTATCTGCTGGTCAACCAGCTGGGCGGCTTCTACACGGTGGCGGCGGTGTTCGGCATGGCCTACGGCGGCGTGATGCCGCTGTATGCCACGCTGGCGCGCGAGGCCTTCGGTCCACGCATCCTGGGCACGGTGCTGGGCGCGGCCAGCATGGTGTCCAGCCTGGGCATGGCGCTGGGTCCGCTGGCGGGCGGCTGGCTGTTCGACCGCTTCGGCAGCTACGCCTGGCTGTACATCGGCTCGATGGCCATGGGGCTGGCGGCAGTGGCCATCGCCTTCCTGTTCCCGCGCGCGCGGCCGGCCGGCGGCATGGGGCTGCAGCCGGCCGGCGCGTAGGGCCTGTTCACCCCGGCGCCGCAAAGAAGCTGGCGAGCACCGGCGCCAGCACCGGGGCTTTCAGGTTGTGCGTGAGGCCCGCGACAGTGCGGTAGCTGGCGTTCGGCAGCGCCGCGGCCAATGCGGCGTTGCCGTTGCGCATCCACTGCGGGCTGCGGCCGCCGTCGGCCACCAGCACCGGCACGGCGACGCCGGCCCACCGTGCGGCATCCGGCGGCTTGCCGCGCTGCAGGTCCGCGACGAGTTCGCCGTCGTAGGGAATCGTGTGCGCCACGGCTTTGAGCCGCGGCCACATCGGCAGCAGCCGCATCATGGCGACGGCCAAGCCCGGCAGGCCGACCGAGCGCAGGAACTGCCGCACCGCCTGGGACCTGTCGCCCCGCGCGACTGCCTGCCGGATCGCCAGCCAGTCCTTCTCCGTTGTCGGCCGCGACCCGTCGGCGATCAGCGGCGCCTCGTACACCGCGACCTTCGCCACGCCGGGCAGCTGCGCCGCGGCATCGAGCGCGAGCACTGCCCCCGACGACGTGCCCCACAGCATGGCCGTACCGCCCGCGGCCTTGAGCACGGCGCCCAGGTCCTCGATCTCGCGCTGCACCGCATAGGGCGCGGTGTCGCCGCTCTTGCCGCGCCCGCGGCGGTCGTACTGGAACACGGTGAAGCCGTCGGCCAGGCACCGCGCCAGCGCGTCGCCGGGACCCATGCCGCGGTAGCACAAGGCGCCGTCGACCAGGATCACGGCCGGCCCGGCACCGGTCGCGCTGAACGCGATGCGTGTGCCGTCGGCCGAGGGCACGAAGGATTCGATCTTGCGCGGACGCATCACGGTGCGCCTTCGCCCGGCACAGCCGCCGCGAGGTACCGCTCGAGGTTGTCCAGGGTGCAGCCGGTTCCCTGGTCGACGCGCATCGCAAGGTACATCTCGCGCTCCTCGGGCGAACCGCAGGCGATGGTCACCAGCAGCTCGGTGGTCTCGCCGTGGTCGATGAACAGCACCGTGGACAGCGCGCCCTCGCCGGACGGCGTGGCCGGCATCCGCAGCACCAGCCGTTCGGGCGGGGCGATCTCCACATAGGTGCCGGCGAACACCTGCGTGCGGTCCGGCACGTCGTTGACCCAGCGGAAGGCGCCGCCGGGCCGCAAGTCGATCTCGCAGACGGCCAGCAGCTTGCCGCCCGGGTCCCACCAGCGGCTGACGTGCTCGGGCCGCGTCCAGGCCGCGAACACCTTGGCGCGCGGGGCGGCAAAGGCACGCCGCATGCGGATCTGGCGGTCGCCCGGCAAGGTGACTTCGAGCTTCCAGGGTGCGGGCGATGCCGCCCTACCGCTTCTTTGGCGCATGGCGTTGTTCCTTCGGTGGGTCGATCGGGGTGGTGGTCGGTGTGTCCATTTCCTGCAGATAGCTGTCCAGCGAGGAGAAGCGCTGCTCCCACAGCTCGGCGAACGGCCGGACCCATTCGGACACGTCCTTCAGCGGCTGCGGCAGCAGCGCGCGCGGGCGCCGCTGCGCTTCGCGCCGCACCAAAACCAGCCCTGCGCGCTCCAGCACGCGCAGGTGCTTGGTGATGGTGGGCTGGCTGAGGCCGAACGGCAGCACCAGTTCGGTGACGTCCGCTTCGCCCAGCGCCAGCCGCTCCAGGATGGCGCGCCGCGCGGGATGCGCGAGCGCGGCGAATGCGAAGCTCAGAGGATCGCGTTCCTGTTCTTGAATAGCCATGTGGCTATATTAACTGCATGACCCATTTCGTCAAGCGACCACTCCGGCAGCGGGGGTGTCGCGGGCGAGCCGAGGCAAACGCATAATGGCCGCAAGAATGCGGGAGGCCCATGTTCGATTGGAACGATCTGAAGCCGTTCCTTGCGGTTGCGCGACACGGCGGCACCACCGCCGCGGCGCGCGCGCTGCAGGTGGACCAGTCCACGGTGCAGCGCCGCCTGGTCGAGCTGGAGCGGCGCATCGGCCAGGCGCTGGTGGAGCGGCACCCCACCGGCTACCGGCTCACCGCCTATGGCCGTGAACTGCTGCCGCTGGCCGAAGCGGTCGAACAGCGCATCGCCAGCCTGGAGCAGCACATCCGCGGCTCGGCGCGCGAGCTCAATGGCGTGATCCGCCTCACCTGCCCCGAGCCGCTGGTGCACCGCATCACCGCATCGCCCCTGCTGGACCACCTGCATGCCGCGCATCCGCGCCTGCGCATCGAGTTCGTCACCAGCGACCGCTATCTCGACCTGGCCAAGGGCGACGCCGACGTGGCGCTGCGCTCCGGCGACACCGTGGACGGCCAGCTGGTCGGCCACAAGGTGGCGGATTCGCTGTGGGCGGTGTATGCCTCGCGCGGCTACGTTGAGCGCCACGGCGCACCGGCATCGCTGGCCGAGGCGACCGGGCACGCTTGGATCGCGCTGGATGCGTCCATGGGCGGGCACCGCGCCACGCAGTGGCTGCGCGAGGCCCTGCCCGCGGCCCCGGTGGCGGCCACCAGCGGCAGCATCCTGGGGCTGGTGCAGTCCACGCGGGCCGGCGTCGGCATCGCGGCGCTGCCCACGGCGCTTGGCGACGCCGAGCCGGACCTGCAGCGCCTGTTCGGCCCGGTGCCGGAGCTCACGCGCATCTGGCGCATCCTGACCACGCCGGCGCTGCGCAAAACGCCGCGCATCGACGCGTTCTTCCGCTTCATCGGCGACGAAACCGGCACGCTGCGCCCGATCCTCACCGGCTGAGCGCCGGCACCGCGTTCAGGACGGCCGCATGTGCTGCGCGCGCAGCACATGCAGCGCGGCGCGCAGGTCACCCACCACGATGCGGCACGGCACGCCCAGCATCAGGTTGAGCGGCAGGCCGAATTCCTCCAGCTGCCAGCCCGCCGCATCGGCCAGCCCGTTGCCCACCGCGTGCGGATAACGCTGGCGGATGCGCTGGGCGAAGCTGCCGTCCTCGCGCACGTAGCCGATCACCGGCTTGCCGCGCGCGGTGGCGTAGCCGATCTCGAAGCAGGTGCCGCTGTCCGGCTCGGGGCCGCGGAAGAAATCGAGGTTGGCCAGCACGGCGTCGCAGTCCTCGATGTGCGCCAGGTTGGCGCGGTAGATGCGCGCCGCCAGCGCCTGCGGCGGCACCTCGCGGGCCAGCGACGCGTCGAGCGGGAACACGCCGGCGAAGCCGTATTCGGCGCACAGCGCCACCAGCCCGCGGCCATGCTCCGCGGCGTTGGGGCGGAACACGTCGGGCCCGGCGAGGTACACGCGCAAGCCCATGTCAGCGCGGCCCCGTGGTTTCTGAAGCCGGATCGGGCAGCGGCCAGCCGAGCAGTTCGGCCAGGCGCGTCACCACCCAGGACGCTTCCATGGGCTGCACGGCGGATCCCGGCTCCGACAGCGCGGTGCGCATCCTGTCCAGCACCTCGCGCTCGGTCCCGCCGGACTTGAACAGCCTGGCCGACGCGTCTTCCGCCAGCATCTGCGCCAGGTCCTCGCACAGCTCGTAGCGCTGCCGCACCACGGCCACCGGCTCGGTCAGCCGCTGCCCGTATGGGGACACGAACAGCGCAAGGAATGAGGGCGGCACCTCGATCTGATTGGAATCGTCCATGGAGAAGATGTGCTGATGCGGGCTAGGAGGTGGCTTGAAACAGGCCCATGGTATTGGATGGCCGCAGCCATATCCGCTGAGCTTGTCGGCACGCGCAAATCCTCATCAGTCGAATTTGGCTGACGCAGCACGCGAAAACCGTCCTGCATAGTCGTTTCTTTTGCTTCTCGCGATTTGCAGGACCCCGATGCTCGACAGTGCCCGCCGGCCCATGCTGGCGCTCATCATGGCCATGGCCGCCGCCAGTGCCTTCGGGCAGGCCGCGGCCGTGCCTTCGTTCGACCTGGTGGTGCAGGCGCCCGGTGACCTGCGCGAGCTGCTGGAGCGCAACCTCGAGCTGCGCCGCTACCGCGAAGTGGCCGACCTGGACGACGCCGAACTGTCGCGCCTGATCGTGCTGGCCGAACGCGACGCGCGCCAGCTGCTGGGCACGCGCGGCTACTTCAGCCCGAAGATCGACATCACCCGCGACACCGCCGGCGAGCGGCCTCGCATCCTGATGGCGGTGGATCCCGGCACGCCCACGGTCATCGCCGGCGTGGACCTCGCCTTCGAAGGCGACATCGCCACCAGCACAGACGCCGACGCCGTCGAGCAGCGCGAAGGCATCCGCAGCGGCTGGGGCCTGCAGCCCGGCCGGCCCTTCACCCAGGAGGCCTGGGACGGCGCCAAGCGGCAGGCGCTGCGCGCGCTGACCGCCCGGCGCTACCCCACCGGCCACATCGACGACAGCGCGGCCGACATCGATGCCGCCACCAACCGCGGCGCGCTCGGCCTTCGGCTGAACTCGGGGCCGCTGTACCGGCTGGGCCCGCTGCAGGTCACCGGCGTGGAAAAGTACGACCCGGTGCTGGTGCCGCGCTTCGCGCAGCTGCGCCCGGGCAGCATCTACGAGCGCGACGAGCTGGTGCAGGCACAGCTGCGGCTCACCGGCAGCGGCTATTTCGATTCCGCCTTCATCGCGCTGGACCCCGAGGGCAACCCGGCGGCCGCGCCGGTGCAGGTGCAGGTGAAGGAAGCGCCGCTGCAGCGCCTGACCTTCGGCATCGGCGTGTCCACCGACTCGGGCGTGCGCGCCTCGGTCGAGCACACGCACAACCGGCTGCCGGTGGTCGGCTGGCGCACCGTCACCAAGCTCAACCTCAACCGCAAGACGCCGCTGGCCCAGTTCGAAACCACCTCCATTCCCAACGAGGACCTGTGGCGCTGGAGCGCGCTGGCGCGCGCCGAGCGCATCGAAGACGAAGGCCTGCTCACCCAGGGCGAGCGGCTGCGCGTGGGCCGCTTCAAGTCCTGGGGCGGCATCGACCGCAACTACTACCTGCAGTACGACACGGCGCGCGCCCGGCCGATCGGCGGCGGCACGTTGGCGCCCGAGGAGATCGGCACCGGCTCGGCGCTGAGCGCCAACTACGTGTGGACCGGCCGCTATTTCAACGACGACGTCGCGCCGACCTCGGGCTACGGCGTCACGGCGGAGCTGGGCGGCGGCGTCACGCTGGCCGGCGACAACGCGCCCTTCCTGCGGCCCATGGTGCACGGCGTGTACTACCGGCCGATGCAGGAAGGCCGGCTGCAACTGCGCGGCGAGCTCGGCGCCGTGTTCGCGCGCCAGTCGGCGCGGCTGCCGGCCACGCAGATGTTCCGCACCGGCGGCGACACCACGGTGCGCGGCTACGGCTTCCAGCAAATCGGCGTCGACCTGCCCAACGGCCGCGTCGGCCCGGGCCGCTACCTGGCCAGCACCAGCGTCGAATGGCAGCGGCCGATCCGCCGCCACGGCGCCGTCACGCCGTTCGAAAGCATGGTGTTCGTCGATGCTGGCGCGGTGGCCAACCGCGTAGGCGACCTGCACCCGCGCGTGGGCGCCGGCGTGGGCGCGCGCTGGCGCAGCCCGGTCGGCCCACTCGAAGTGGCGCTGGCTTACGGCTTCCAGCCGCGCAAGCTGCGGCTGCACTTCAACGTGGGAGTGACATTTTGATGCTGCGCAGGCTGTCGGAGGCGGTGCGCACCGCGTTCGGCCTGGTGCTCGGCACACTGGTGCTGCTGGCGCTGCTGACCGCCGGCCTGTGGTGGTGGTCCGGCACCGAAGGCTCGCTCGACTGGACGCTGCGCCGGCTCACGCGCGACCAGCCCGTGGCGCTGGAAGGCATCACCGGGTCGCTGCGCGACGGGCTGCACGTGCGGCGCACGGTCTGGGAGAAGGACGGCCTGCGCGTCGAGTTGCAGGACGCCCAGCTGGAATGGAAGCTCTTCGCGCTGCTCACGCGCACCTTGCAGCTGGACCAGCTGCACGTTGCGACGGTGCTGGTGACGGACAAGCGCCCGGCGGGCGAACCGCTGAAGCCACCCGCCTCGCTGCGCCTGCCGCTGCGGGTGGTGCTGGACCGCTTCACCGTGGGCAGCGCCGAGTACGACGGACGCGCGGCGCAGGTGAAGCTGGGCGAGATTGCCGGCCGCTATGCCTTCACCGGCGCGGCGCACGCGCTGCGGCTGGACAAGCTGCGCTGGGCCAACGGGCTGTATGGCGGCACGCTTGCGGTCGATGCTACCGGCGACATGAAGGTGCAGGCGCGCGTGCGCGGCTCGGCCACCGCGCCGGTGCCCGGTGCGGCCGGCCCGGTGCCCGTCGAGTTCACCGCGCAGGTGAACGGCCCACTGCAGTTGCTGGACGTGAAGGCGCTGCTCGACGGCAAGGCCGCCAAGCCGCAGGACGCGCCGCATGCCTCCGTGTCCGCGACGGTTTCACCGTTCGCGGCGCAGCCGCTGCCGCGCGCCAGCGCGCAGCTGCAGCACGTGGACGTCGGTGCCATCTGGCCGCAGGCGCCCACCACCTCGCTCAGCGGCCGGCTGGAGGTGCAGCCGGCCGGCACCTCCACCTGGCGCCTGAGCGCCGACCTGGACAATGGCGCGCCCGGCCCGTGGGACCAGCACCGGCTGCCGGCCGGCAAGCTGCGCGGCAGCGGAGAGTGGCGCGACGGCACGGCCTTCGTGCGCGAGCTGGTAGCCGCCGTGGCCGGCGGCGAAATCAAGGCCAAGGGCCAGTGGCATGCCGGCGCCTGGACGGTGGACGCCACCGTCGACGGCATCGATCCCGCGGCGCTCTACAGCCCGCTTGCACCGATGCTGGTGGCCGGCAAAGCGCACGCCCAGCAAAAGGGATCCGACATCGCGTTCGACGTGGACCTGAAGGGCCAGCCGCGCGCGGCGGCGAAGAAGACGCCAGCGAAGCAAACAGCCAAAGCGAAGGCGGACACCGACACGGCGAAGAAGGCTCCGCCTGCGGCGCAGGCGCTGGCCACCTTGCAGCTGCAGGAGCTGGTGGCCCGCGGCGACTGGTCCAAGGGCACGGTGACGCTCGACAGCTTCCGCGCCCGCGCCAGCGACGCCGTGCTGCAGGGCACGCTCACCGCCAACGTGGAAGCGAAAAGCGGGCGCGGCAAGGTGTCGCTGGTGGCGCCGGGCCTGAAAGCGTCGGCCGACGGAGAGCTCGCCGCCCGGCGCGGCGGCGGCAACCTGGTGGTCCTGGCGTCCGACCTGGCGCGCGCGCAGCAGTGGCTGCGCAAGCTGCCGTGGACGCCCGAGGCGCTGGCCAGCGCGCCGCTGGCAGGCAACGCGCGCAGCGCTATCGCCTGGCAGGGCGGATGGGAAGACCCCACCGTGCAGGGCTCGATCGACGCGCCGCAGCTGCAATGGGGCAGCGGCGAGCAGGCCTGGTCGGTGCGCGACGCGCTGGCCACCGTGCAGGGCCGCCTGAGCGACGCGCAGCTGCAGCTGCGCGCGCAGGCCCAGCA
>NZ_JACCWG010000012.1 GCF_013697775.1 Ramlibacter sp.
GATCCGGCCAGCGCCTCGGCACGCGCCAGCGCGGCCAGGCCGCGGCGGATCAGCAGGTGGTCCCAGCGGCCGCGGTCCTGGTCGGACAGCAGCACCGGCTGGCCGCGGGCGTCGGTGCGCGCCTTGGTCCGCGAGGCCTGCAGTTCCATCAGCGCCGCCAGCCCGTGCACCTCGGCCTCGCGCGGCGCCAATTCGGCCAGCATGCGCGCGAGGCGGATGGCCTCGTCGGCCAGGGCCGGGCGCATCCAGTCGTCGCCCGAAGTGGCTGTGTAGCCTTCGTTGAACACCAGGTACGCCACCTCCAGCACCGAGCCGATGCGCCGGCGCAGTTCGTCGCCGCGCGGCACCTCGAACGGCACGCGCGCCTCGCTCAGGGTGCGCTTGGCGCGCACGATGCGCTGCGCGATGGTGGGCTCGGGCACCAGGAAGGCGCGCGCGATCTCGTGCGTGGTGAGGCCTCCCAGCAGCTTGAGCGTGAGCGCCACCCGCGCGTCGGTGGAGAGCACCGGATGGCAGGCAGTGAAGATCAGGCGCAGCAGGTCGTCGCCGATCTCGTCCTGCCGGGCGGCGTCGAGCGCGTCGACGAAGTCCGGCACGACCAGCGCCTCCTGCGCCTCCAGGTCGTGGCCGAGTTCCTCCAGCTTGTCGCCGCGCATCTTCAGGTGCCGCAGGTGGTCCAGCGCGCGGTTCTTGGCGGCCGTCATCAGCCAGGCGCCCGGCTTGTCCGGCACGCCCCGGGCCGGCCAGTGTTCCAGCGCCGACACCAGCGCGTCCTGCGCGAGTTCTTCCGCCACCCCGATGTCGCGCACCATGCGCGCCACCACCGCGACGATCTTGGCGGACTCCATGCGCCAGACGGCGGAGATGGTGTTGTGGGTGGCGGAATGCATCTGCGCGAGGTTACATCTGCTTGGGGGCTGCGGACATGTCCATGTACGCCAGTTCCCAGATGTGGCCATCGATGTCCTCGAAGCCGTGGCCGTACATGAAGCCGTGGTCCTGCGGCGGGTTGGGCACGCGGCCGCCGGCGGCCACTGCCTTGCGCACGAAGTCATCCACCTCGGCGCGGCTGTCGCACGACAGGCAGACCAGCACCTCGGTGCTCTTGCTGGTGTCCACGATGCTCTTCTTGGTGAAGGTCTGGAAGAACGGCTCGGCCAGCAGCATGGCGTAGACGTGGTTCTCGTCGATCACCATGCAGGCGCCCTGCTCGTTGGTGAACTGCGGATTGAAGGAGAAGCCCAGCGCGGCGAAGAACGCCTTGGAGCGCTCCAGGTTTTTCACGGGCAGGTTGACGAAGATCTGGCGGGACATGGTGATTCCTTTGAATGAAGAGAGAGAGGGAGAGCGCGAGGGGAGTTACTTCCTGGTGAGCTCGTTGAAGCGGTCGATCTCGCTCTTGGGCGCGATGTCCTTGAGGTCTTCCGCTTCGTACAGCGGGCGCACCTCGATTTCGCAGGTGGCGCCCTTGTTCACCGGGTTGGGGTAGCGGCGCGTCCATTCCAGGGCCTCTTCGCGGCTGCGCACCTGGATCAGCGTGTAGCCGGCGATCAATTCCTTGGACTCGGTGAACGGGCCGTCGATCACGCGGCGCGCGTCGCCTTCGTAGCGGATGCGCCAGCCCTTGCTGCTGGGCTGCAGGCCCGCCGCGTCGAGCAGCACGCCGGCCTTGGCCAGCTCCTCGTGGAAGGCGCCCATGGCCGCGAACATCTCGTCGACGTTCTCGGGAAAACGGCCGGCTTCGGTGTCGGGCGTGGCCTTGATGATGATCATGAACCGCATGTCTCGCTCCTTGCGTGGGTTGTGGGAAGGCGCGCATTTGCGCGCTTCAACCTCACGACGAAAGAGTGCGGCGGGAATCGACAGGCCGTCGACTCGGTAGAAACCCTGATCAGCCGCGCACCGAGCGCGTCCAGCTCTCGCCGGGGCGGCGCGCGCCCAAGTAGAGCCGGTCGGACCAGGTCGCCAGCCAGGTGGGCTGCGCGGCCACCAGCAGCGTCGCCACCACGCCGGTCAGCATGGCATCGATGAGCGCAACCATCAGCAGCGCGGGCGCCGCGTCGGCGCCGAGCGCATCGAAGCGGCCGGTCATGGCCTGGGCCGCCATTGCCGCGCCGAAGGTGCACGCCAGCGGCAGCAGGAAGGCGCGCCCGAGCAGATAGGACATCACGCGCGTGCCAAAGGCGGTGCGCACGGCGTGGCCGCCCAGCAGCCCCAGCGTGGCCGGCAGCACGCCATGCCAGAACGCTGCCGCCGCGGCGGCACCCGCATCCGCGTGGCCGGTGAGGACGCCGGCAACGCCAGTAAAGGCGAACAGCAGCACGGCCAGCGGCCAGCCCAGCGCGAGCAGCGCCAGGTTGGCGCCAAGCAAGCACAGCAGCGTGCCGATCGGCCCCTGCCACCACCACAACAGCGGCAGCGCGGTGCCCAGCAGCAGCAATGCCGGCAGCAGGGAATACGGGGAATCGAGCGCGAACAGCCGCCACGGCCGGACCCAGCACGCGGCGCCGACGGCCAGCGCAAGCAGGCAGATTTCCAGGAGATGGGGTGCCAGAACGCTCATGAGGCACCCATGCTGGGCGAAGGCCCGTGCGGGTCCTGTCAGCGTTTTTCCCACGCACCTGTGGGACGGTGCGCGGGGCAAGGGGCCGCTGCGACCTCAGGTGTAGCAGGGCCCGGTTTCGCGCACTTCCACCGTGGCCCACTGCGCTGCCGGGCAGTCGCGCGCGAATTCCAGCGCCTGCTCGCGCGTGTCGCAGTTCAGCAGGAAGAAGCCGCCGACCATCTCCTTGGCCTCGGCGAACGGGCCGTCCACCACGCCGGCGCGGCCCTCGCGCACCTGCACCCGTGCCCCACTTTCCTGCGAGCTGAGCGACGACGCCGCCAGCAGCACGCCGCGCTCCTTGAGCTCGTCGGTGTAGCGCAGCATGCGGTCGTACACCGCGTGGCCCTCGGCCTCGCTACGCGTCGCGCGCTGGCCGGGGTCTTCCACGATGAGAAGGATGTAGGGCATGGGGACTCCGTTGCAGGCCGCAGTGTACCGAGCGGTTGCTGGACATCGACGGCGGCATCGGGCAGACTTTAACAGGTCGATCGTCCTGTTTTCATCGCAACCATGAAGTACGTCTACCACCTCGCCGAGGAACAGAACTGGCCCACCATCCGCGTCGAGGGCCTGCTGTGCGCGAGCGACCTGGTGCGCCAGGCCGAGCTCGCGCAGCCGCAGCGCCTGGCCGCCGCGCGCCACCGCGACGCCAACCTGGTGCTGCCCGGCGGGCGCATGCTGCGCGACCAGAAGCCGATGCCGCCCGCGCGCCTGCGCACCTGCCTGGACGGCGGCTTCACACCCGGCGACTGGTACGCGCTACTGAACGGCAAGGTGTTCTTCTGGTGCGACGTCGAGCGGCTGAACCGCCACCGCGCCGCCTGCGCGGCCCGCGCCCAAGTGGTGATGGTGATGGACGCGCAGGCGCTGATCGCGGCCAACCCCGCGCGCGCCAGCGTGTCGCCGATCAACACCGGCTACGCGCTGCGGGTGCCGGCGCGGCGCGGCCTGTGGACCTTCGTGCCGGTGGAGCGCTGGCAGCGCGACGGATGGGAGAGCCACGCCGGGCACGGCACGCGGCGCGCCTCCACCCATCCGCCCGCCGAGCTCACGATCGACGGCTCGCTGCCCGACGCGGCGCGCTTCCTGGTCGACGCGTACTGGCTGGAGCCGGGGGCGCCATTCCGCTTGCCAGCTCCGCTGCCAGCCGCGCCAGCTGGCGACGGCACGCCTTGAGCGGCTCCGAAGCCTGCGCCGCCTTCGCCATGCCGATGGCGCCAGAGTAGCTGGCGACGATCATCAGCGCGAGGTCGTGCGCCTCGGCGCCGGACGCGGCCGCGCCGTCGGCCACCAGCTTGCGTTCCAGCGCCGTTGTCCACTCGGCGAACAGCGCCTGGATGGCCGGGCGGAAGTCGGGGTCGGGCGCGAGTTCCAGCGCCATGTTGTTCAGCGGGCAGCCCAGCACCGTGCCGCGCGCGTCGAGGCTCTGCGCGATGGAATCCATCACCGCCAGCACGCCGTCGAACGCGGTGCGCGCGCCGGCCACCGGTTGGGTCCAGGTGTCGTAGATGGTCTGCGCGATGCGCTCCTGGATCACCGCCAGGCCGATCGCCTTCTTGCTCGCGAAATGGTGGTGCAGCGCGCCGGGGCTGACTTCGGCCAGCGCGACGATGTCGTGCACGCTGGTGGCGTGGTAGCCGCCGGCCTGGAACGCCAGCGCCGCCACGTCGAGCACGCGCCGCCGCGTGCCCTCGGGATCGTTGGTGCGCTTTGCCGCCGTCTTCGCCACAGGTGCCCTTTCGCAGGGAAGTCTAACGCCGGGCTGGACAAGACTCGGTCCCGCGGGCGATACTAAAACAGGTCAATCATCCTGTTTTTAACATGCAACTCCAGCCAGCCGAAGCCCCTTCCTCAAGCTCCCTCATCAGCCCTGTCGTCGACCTGCGGCAGTACACGCTGCATCCCGGCACGCGCGACCGCTTCGTGGAACTGTTCGACACCCAGTTCGTGGAGACGCAGGAGGAGGTCGGCATCCGGCTGATCGGCCAGTTCCGCGACCTGGGCGACCCGAACCGCTTCGTCTGGCTGCGCGGCTACCCGGACATGCCGGCCCGGCAGCGCGCGCTGCACGCCTTCTACGTGGAAGGCCGTGCGTGGAAGGAGCACGCCGAGGCGGCGCGCGCGATGATGATCGACAGCAGCGACGTGCTGATGCTCAGGCCCGTGGACGCCGCCGCCGCGTTCCGCCTGGAGCCGCCGGCGCGGCGTCCGGCACTGGTGGCGCCGGTGCCCGACGGGATGGTGCTGGCGAGCATCCACCACGTGAGCGCGGCAACCACCGCGGCGTTCGCCGCCTTCTACCGCGAGCAGGCGCTGCCGCAGCTGCTGGCCGCCGGCGGCAGGCTGCTGGGCCTGTTCGCCACCGAGCACAGCCCGAACAACTTTCCGCGCCACCCGGTGCGCGAAGGCGAGAACGTGCTGGTGTCCTTCATCGGCTTCGACGGCCTGCAGCACTACCACCAGCACCTGCACGCGCTGGGCGGCAGCCGGCACTGGGGCGACGACGTGTACCCTGCGCTCACCCGCCAGCTGCTGATGCCGCCGCAGCTGCTGCGGCTGTCACCCACTTCGCGCTCGCAACTGCGCTGACACAAAGAGCGCCGACACCATGACCCAACCGCCCGACACCATCACCCTCTATTCGGCGCCGCTCAGCATGTTCGGCATGAAGGCGGAGATCGCGCTGCTGGAAAAAGGACTGGCGCCGGATGTCGTCATGGTGCCGTTCGATGCGCACGACATGTACCGGCCCAAGCACCCGGAGGTGCTGCGCGTCAACCCGAAGCAGCAGGTGCCGGTGCTGCTGCACGGCACCGTGGAGATCTTCGACTCCACGCAGATCTTCGAGTACCTGGAAGACTTGCGGCCCGAACCGCCGCTGTGGCCGCGCGGCGCCGGCGCGCGCGCATTGGCGCGCCAGCGCGAGCAGATGGCCGACGAGGTGTACTTCCCGTTCGTCATCCGGCTGATGTTCCTGCGCCGCGACCAGGAACCCGAGGCGGTGGCTGAAGCCACGGAAGGCGCGCGGGCGTTCTACCACCGCGCCGAACAGTGGCTGGCGGATGGCGAGCGCACGGGGGGCTACCTGTGCGGCGCGCATTCGTACGCCGACATCGCCCTGTACATGGCGGCGCTGTTCGGCGAGCGCCACCAGGCCGGCATGACGCAGGCCACGCCGAAGCTGCTGGCCTGGCGCGAGCGCATGACGGCGCGCCCGGCCGTGAAGCTGGTGGTCATGCGGATCGCGCAGTGGCTGCGTGCCGCGGGCCGGCCGGTGCCGGCATCGCTGGCGGACCGTCCGGGAGGCGACTAGACCTTGGAAAAATCCGGCCGGCGCTTTTCCATGAAGGCGGTGAAGGCCTCGCGCGCGGCCGGCTCGCGCAGCATGCGGCCGAAGCTGGCGCCCTCTTCGGCCATGCGCTCCAGCACCGCGCCCTGCTGCGTCTTCTTCATCAGGCGCTTGGTTTCCACCAGCGCCGACAGCGGCTTGGCGGCCAGCTTGGCGGCCTGTGCCTGCGCATAGCCGTTGGCCTCGGTGGGTGGCAGCACGCGGTTGACCAGCCCCACTTCCAGCGCCGCTTCCGCCATGAACGGCTCGCCCAGCAGCAGCGCTTCGGCCGCGCGGTGGTAGCCCAGCATCTGCGGCACCAGCAGGCTGGAGGCCGCTTCCGGGCACAGGCCCAGGTTGACGAAGGGCATGGAGAAGGCCGCGTTGTCGCCGGCGTAGACCAGGTCGCAGTGCAGCAGCATGGTGGTGCCGATGCCCACCGCCGGTCCGCACACCGCGGCAATCAACGGCTTCGGGAAGGCCGCGAGGTTGTGCAGGAAACGGAACACCGGCGAGTCCTGGCCGGCCGGCGGCTGGTTCAGGAAATCGCCCAGGTCGTTGCCCGCGCTGAACACGGTTGCATGGCCTTGCAGCACGACCACGCGCGTGGCCGCGTCGTCGCGCGCCGCCGCCAGCGCGTCTGCCATGGCGCCGTACATGGCCTGGGTGATCGCGTTCTTGCGGTCCAGGCGGTTCAGCGTGATGGTGATGACGCCGGCATCGGCATGGATCAGGACTTCTTCGCTCATGGTGTTTGTGCTCCTCTGTGTTCCCGCGATGTGTTCCCGCAATCTCAGACCCGCTCGAAGATGCCGGCCGCGCCCTGGCCCATGCCCACGCACATGGTGACCATTCCGTACTTCAGCTTGTTGCGGCGCAGCGCGTGCACCACGGTGGCCGAGCGGATCGCGCCGGTGGCGCCCAGCGGATGGCCGAGCGCGATGGCGCCGCCCATCGGGTTGACCTTGCCGGCGTCCAGGCCGAGGGTGCGGATAACGGCGAGCGACTGCGCCGCGAAGGCCTCGTTCAGCTCGATCCAGTCCATGTCGTCCTGCTTCAGGCCGGCGTTCTTCAGCGCCGCCGGAATCGCCTCGATCGGACCGATCCCCATGATGTGCGGCGGCACGCCGCGGCTGGCGTAGCTGACGAAGCGCGCCAGCGGCGTCAGGCCGAAGCGCTTGAGCGCGGCCTCGCTCACCAGGATCAGCGTGCCCGCGCCGTCGGAGGTCTGCGAGCTGTTGCCCGCCGTCACGCTGCCGCGCGCGGCGAACACCGGCTTGAGCCGGGCCAGCGCCTCGGGCGTGGTGTCGGGCCGCGCGCCTTCGTCCAGCTGCACGGTGCGCTTGCGCACCGCCACTTCGGCGGTGTCGAGGTCCACGCTGCGGTCGGACACCTCCACCGGCGTCATCTCGTCGGCGAAGGCGCCGGCCTTCATCGCCTCGACCGCCTTGCGGTGCGAGTGGTAGGCGAAATCGTCCTGCGCCTCGCGGCTGACGTTCCACTGGCGCGCGACCTTTTCGCCCGTGAGGCCCATGCCGTAGGCGATGCCGTAGTTGTCGATGTCGTCCAGGTCGGTGAACACGCTGGGCGACAGCGAGGGCGAGTTGCCCATCATCGGCACCAGGCTCATGCTCTCGGTGCCGGCGGCGATGAGGACGTCGGCCTCGCCCACGCGGATGCGGTCGGCGGCCATCTGCACGGCCGACAGGCCCGACGCGCAAAAGCGGTTGACGGTGATGCCGCCCACGCTCTTGGGCAGGCCCGCCAGCACCGCGCCCATGCGCGCCACGTTCAGGCCCTGCTGCGCCTCCGGAATCGCGCAGCCGCAGATGATGTCCTCGATCGCATGCGGATCGAGCGTCGGCACCTGCGCCAGCGCCGAGCGCAGCACGGTGGCCAGCAGGTCGTCGGGCCGCATGTTGCGGAAATACCCCTTGTGCGACCGCCCGATCGGCGAACGGGTGGCGGCGACGATGTAGGCGTCCTGGATCTGTTTCAAAGGAATGCTCCTTGCGTGTTCTGTCTCTATCTCTTACTCCCTCTCCCGCGAGCGGGAGTAAGGCGGGGAGCCGGTGCTGCTGCGCATGGCACGCGATCTCAGTTCCGAACCGGCTTGCCCGTGTTCAGCATCCCCAGAATCCGCTCGTGCGTCTTCGGGTGCTGTACCAGTTCGCAGAAGGCGCGGCGCTCAAGGGTCATGAGGTATTCCTCGGTCACCAGGGTGTTGGTGTCCACGTCGCCGCCGGTCAGCACGTTGGCGACCAGGCTGGCGATGTGGAAGTCGTGCGCGCTGATGAAGCCGCCGTCGCGCATGTTCACCAGCTGCCCTTGGATCGTCGCCTTGGCGCTGCGGCCGGCCACCGGGAACTTGCGCTTGTGCGGCGCGCGCCAGCCCGCCTCGTGCATCGCCTTGGCTTCGCGTAAAGCCACGTACAGCAGTTCGTCCTTGTTCGGCACCACGATGTCGCTGTCCAGCAGGTAGCCGAGCTTGCGCGACTCCAGCGCGCTGGTGCCCACCTTGGCCATGGCCGCGGCGGTGAAGCCTTCGGTCAGGAATTTCAGCAGGTCGCCGTCGGTGCTTGTGGCGGCGTTCTCCGCCGCGCGCCGCGCGATGTAGGTCAACCCGCCCGCGCCCGGCACCAGGCCGACGCCGACTTCCACCAGGCCGATGTAGCTTTCCATCGCCACCACGCGCTTCGCCGAATGCACGGCCAGCTCGCAGCCGCCGCCCAGCGCCAGGCCGCGGACGGCCGACACCACCGGTACGGCCGCGTAGCGCAGGCGCAGCATGGTCTGCTGCAGGAAACCTTCGGCATCCTCGATGGCGGCGACGCCGACCGCGATGTACGCCGGCAGCATCGACTGCAGGTCGGCACCGGCGCTGAACGGCTCGTCGCCCGGCCAGACCACCAGGCCCTGGTAGTCGCGCTCGGCGATCTCGATGGCCTGCTGCAGGCCTTCGGCCACCTGCGGGCTGATGACGTGCATCTTGGTCTTGATGCTGGCAATGGCGATCTCGCCCTCCAGCGTCCAGATGCGGATGTGTTCGTCCTCGTGCAAGGTGGTGCCCGCGCTCTGGTGGCGCGAGCCGGCCTCGCCCAGCAGCAGCTCTGGAAACAGCTGCCTGCGGTACACCGGCAGCACGCGGCGCGGCTCGAAGCGGCCGACCGCCGGATTCCAGGAGCCTTCGGCCGTGTGCACGCCGCCGGCCTCGGCCACCGGCCCCTTGAACACCCACTCGGGCAGCGGCGCTTTCGACAGCGCGTGCCCGGCATCGATGTCTTCCTGGATCCACTGCGCCACCTGCAGCCAGCCCGCTTCCTGCCACAGCTCGAACGGGCCCTGCTTCATGCCGAAGCCCCAGCGCATCGCCAGGTCGACGTCGCGCGCGGTTTCGGCGATGGTCGCCAGGTGCACGGCCGCGTAATGGAAGCTGTTGCGCAGGATCGCCCACAGGAAGCGCCCCTGCGGGCCGGTGGCGTTGCGCAGCAGCTTCAGCCGCTCGCCCGCGGGCTTTTTCAGCATGCGCGCATAGACCTCGTCGGCCTTCTCACCGGCCGGCACGTAGTCCTTGCGCTGCGCATCGAAGCGCAGGATATCGCGCCCCGCCTTCTTGTAGAAACCGGCCTTGGCCTTCTGGCCGAGGTAGCCCTTCTCCAGCAGCGTCTTCAGCACCTCGGGTGTGCCGAAGCTCGGATAGAACGGATCGGTTTCCTCGCTCAGGTTGTCCTGCAGCGTCTTGATGACGTGCGCCATGGTGTCCAGGCCCACCACGTCCGCCGTGCGGAAGGTGCCCGACGCGGCGCGGCCCAGCTTCTTGCCGGTGAGGTCGTCCACCACATCGAAGGTCAGGCCGAAGCGCTCGACCTCGCGCATGGTGCCCAGCATGCCGGCAATGCCCACGCGGTTGGCGATGAAGTTGGGCGTGTCCTTGGCGCGCACCACGCCCTTGCCCAGGCCGCTGGTGACGAAGGTCTCCAGCTGGTCCAGGATCTCCGGGCGCGTCGTCGGCGTGGCGATCAGCTCCACCAGGTACATGTACCTGGGAGGATTGAAGAAGTGGATGCCGCAAAAGCGCGGCTTGATCTCCTCGGGCAGCGCTTCCGACAGCTTGGTGATCGACAGGCCCGAGGTGTTGGACGCCACGATGGCGTGCGGCGCGACGAAAGGCGCAATCTTCTTGTAGAGATCCAGCTTCCAGCCCATGCGCTCGGCGATCGCCTCGATCACCAGGTCGCAGCCGCGCAGCTGTTCCAGGTCGTCCTCGTAGTTCGCCTGCACGATCAGCGCGGCGTCTTCCGCCACGCCCAGCGGCGACGGCTTCAACTTCTTCAGTCCGTCCACCGCCTTGGCGACGGTGCCGTTCTTCGGGCCTTCCTTGGCCGGCAGGTCGAACAGCACCACCGGCACCTGCACGTTGACCAGATGCGCCGCGATCTGCGCGCCCATCACGCCGGCGCCCAGCACGGCGACCTTCTTCACCTGGAATTGGCTCATGTTCTTCTCCGCCCTTTCGTTCCCGGCCGCCGTGGCGGCGGCGCGTTCATCGCGATCCTTGTACACGCAAACTCTCCTGAGTGTGTTCGTCCAGAAATGCCAGCACCGCCGGCAGGTAGCGCCCGGGTTCGTCGCGCATTCCGTGGGTGTGCTCCGCGCGCTCCAGCACCAGGCGCGTCAGCGGCGTGGTGGCGGGCGCCGCGGCCTGCAGCTCGTCGCCGAACGCCACCGGCGTCCAGCGGTCGGCCTTGCTGTGAATGAGCAGCACGGGCACGCCGGGCTTCGCATGGGCCAGTTGCGCGACCGGGCGCAGCCGCCGCTCGGCGGCCGGCGCGGCCAGGCGCATGGCCTGCAGCACCGCGTGCGCGAAGGGATAGACCTTCCAGAATTGCGGCAGCGAGGGCGAGCAGCCCTCGGCGACGACGCTGTCGTACGGAAACGCCGCATCGCCAATGGCGTTGAGCGTGTTCATCGCGCCGAACGATGCCGCCAGCGCATGCACCGGCAGCCCGGGAAAGCGCACGCGCGCCCAGCGGCCGGCGGCCAGCGCGTCCTGCGGGTAGCCGAAGTTGGTCGACGGGCTTTCGCCGAAGCCGTTGAAGTCGAACGCCAGCACGTGCCAGCCGGCGGCGAGCAGCGCATCCGCATGGCCATGGCGCAGCCAGAAGCCCTTGGCCGCGAGTCCCATCGGGTGCGCGCAGACCACCACGCCGCGCGCGCCGGGGGCCAGCTTGAGCACGGCCGCGAGCCGGCTGCCGCTGGGGCTGTCGATCGCCACGCGTTCCCAGCCGTCGCGCGCCACGTCGGCCGGCCAGCGCCAGGTCTTCATGAAGCGGCCGAAGAACGGCTTTTTCAGCTGGTGGTGCCAGAACCAGTGCCTCACTGCACGCGCACCCAGGTCTGGGTGCGGCCGAACGGGCCGAAGGAGCCGCGCACGTCGAGCTTGGCGCCGCCGTCGGTGGGCGTCAGGCGCAGCGTGTACTCGCGGCCGTTCTCCGGGTCGAGGATCTTGCCGCCTTCCCAAACGTCCTTGCCTTCGGCCTTGCGCACGCCGCGGATGATCTCCAGGCCCTGCATCGGCTTGCCCTTGCGGTCGTCCTTGCATTCGTCGCACACGGCATCGGGCTTGGCGTCCTTCACAAGGCGCTTTTCGACGCGGCCGGACAGCACGCCGCCGTTGTCCACGACGCGGATCTCGGCCTTGGCCTCGCCGGTCTTGTCGTCGATGTTGCGCCACAGGCCCACCGGGGTGGCCTGGGCGAAAGCCGCATTGGCGGCCAGCAGCAATGCAGTGGTCAGGAGCTGTTTCATGTGCATCACGCCAGCGCGGCGTCCGTGTCCAGCAGCACCTTGGCGCCGCTTCGCGCGGTGCGCATCAGCATCGCCGTCTCGGGGAACAGGCGGGCGAAGTAGAAGCGCGCCGTCTGCAGCTTGCCCTGGTAGAACGGGTCGGTGTTGCCGGCCTCGATTTCGCGCAGCGCCACCTGCGCCATGCGCGCCCAGAAGTAGCCGAACACCAGGTGGCCCAGCACGCGCAGGTAGTCCACCGAAGCGGCGCCCGCTTCGTCGGGATTCTGGAACGCCTTGAAGCCGATCTCGGTGGTGAACTTGGTGAGCTGGTCGCCCAGGTACGCCACCGGGTTGATGAACTCGGCCATCTTCTCGTTGACGCCCTCTTCCTCCACCAGCTGCGCGATCAGCTTGCCGAACTTCTTCAGGGTGGAGCCGTTGTTGCCCAGCACCTTGCGGCCCAGCAGGTCCAGCGACTGGATGGTGTTGGTGCCTTCGTAGATCATGTTGATGCGCGCATCGCGCACGAACTGCTCCATGCCCCACTCGCGGATATAGCCGTGCCCGCCGAACACCTGCAGGCAGCTGGAGGTCGCGGTCCAGGCGTTGTCGCTCAGGAATGCCTTCACGATCGGCGTGAGCAGCGCCACCAGGTCGGCGGCTTCGGCGCGGACCTTCTCGTCGGGGTGACTGAGCTCGCGGTCGATCAGGAGCGCCGAATACATCACCAGCGCGCGGCCGCCTTCGGCGTACGCCTTGGCGGTCAGCAGCATCTTGCGCACATCGGGGTGCACGATGATCGGGTCGGCCGGCTTGCTCTTGTCCTTGGGGCCCGACAGGCTGCGCATCTGGATGCGGTCCTTGGCGTAGGCCAGCGCGTTCTGGTAGGCCACCTCGGTCAGGCCGATGGACTGGCCGCCCACGCCGATGCGCGCGGCGTTCATCATCACGAACATCGCGGGCAGGCCCTTGTTGGGTTCGCCCACCAGCGTGCCGACCGCGTCTTCCAGCACGATCTGCGCCGTGGCGTTGCCGTGGATGCCCATCTTGTGCTCCAGGCCGCCGCACCAGATGCCGTTGCGCGTGCCCAGCGAGCCGTCGGCGTTCACGTTGAACTTGGGCACGGCGAACAGGCTGATGCCCTTGCTGCCCTGCGGCGCGTCCGGCAGGCGGGCCAGCACCAGGTGCACGATGTTCGGGGCGAGGTCGTGCTCGCCGCTGGAGATGAAGATCTTGTTGCCGGTGATGCGGTAGCTGCCGTCGGCCTGCGGCTCGGCCTTGGAGCGCAGCATGCCGAGGTCGGTGCCGCAGTGCGGCTCGGTCAGGCACATGGTGCCGGTCCACTCGCCGCTGACCAGCTTGGGCAAATACAGCTTCTTCTGCTCGGGCGTGCCGTGCGCATGCAGCGCCTCGTAGGCGGCGTAGGTCAGGCCCGGGTACATGGTCCACGCCTGGTTGGCGCTGTTCAACATTTCCATGATGGCCTGGTTGACCGTGAGCGGCAGGCCCTGGCCGCCGAACTCGGGGTCGCAGGCCAGCGCGGGCCAGCCGCCTTCCACGTACTTGGCGTAGGCGGCCTTGAAGCCGGCGGGCGTGGTGACTTCGTGCGTGGCCTGGTCCAGCGTGCAGCCCTGCTCGTCGCCGATGGCGTTGATCGGCGCGGTGACCTCGGCGCAGAACTTGCCGCCTTCCTCCAGCACCGCGTTCACCGTGTCGACGTCGACCTCGGCGTGGCGCGGCATGGCCTTGTATTCGTCGGTGACCTTCAGCACTTCGTGCATCACGAACTGCAGGTCGCGCAGGGGCGGGGTGTAGCTGGGCATGGTTACTCCTTGGCGGCGTGGGCGGCGGGTGTGGGTTGGGTGTCGGGGATGACAGCGCCGTAGCGCTGCACGATGTGTTCGAAGCCGGTGTTGGCGCGGGCGATGGAGCCCGGTGTCTGCAGGAAGCGGGCCTCGTAATGCAGGGCGAGGATCAGGCCGTGGATCTCGAACAGCATCTGGTCCTCGTCGACGTCGGCACGCAGGTGGCCTTCGTCCTTGGCGATGGTGATGGTGCGGCGCATGGCGGCATGCCAGGTGCGCACCGAGCCGGCCAGCGCCTCGCGCACGGGGCCGGGCCGGTCGTCGAATTCGACGGCGCCGCTGATGTAGATGCAGCCCGAATCGATTTCCACCGAGGTGCGCTGCATCCAGTTGGCGAAGATGGCGCGCAGCCGCGGCAGGCCGCGTTCGGAGCCCAGCGCCGGGTAAAACACTTCCTGCTCGAAACGGGTGTGGTACTCGCGCACCACGGAGATCTGCAGTTCCTCACGCGAGCCGAAGTGGGCGAACACGCCTGACTTGCTCATGCCCGCCACTTCGGCCAGGGCGCCGATGGACAGCCCCTCCAGCCCGATCTGCGTGGCCAGCCCGAGCGCCGCATCGACGATGGCAGCCTTGGTCTGCTGGCCCTTCTGCAAGGCGCGCCCGCCGCGGGCGCGGCCCGGCTTCACGGGGAGTTCGGTGACGGACATGGTTTTGCGCAAGAAAAGAACGAACGGTCGTTCTATTTTGCGATGAAACCTTCGAACAACGGCTGGGGTTGCAGGTTTTATTTGTAACGACGAAAGTGCCGGGCAGCCGGCACTCCGATGTCAGGCGTGCCGGCGACAGGCGACGGAGCCAAAATCAGGCCACCTGCGCACGGGCTGCTTCAACTCAGCATTACAATATGGACCCCAAAATCAGCGAGGTCTGTATTCGTTCTCTTGAGATATTCCAGTCCGCGAAGTGGGCATGGATGAGCATATTTTTGGCTTTTTTGGTGGGGGGAAGCACCCTCCATGCGCCGCATCCCTTGCTGCTTTGCGTACTCGCCCTCCTTGGGTTGAGCATCGCTCTGTTTGAGCCGATTCAATTGAGGACGATGCTGCGCAAGCATCGCGTGCTTTTGAGCGCCAGCTTGGTCGTGGCTGCATGCCTGCTTGTCTCCGCGTTGTACTGGCAATCGCATCCTCGCCCGGCAGAGTGGCTTGCGGCGTCACAAGGCGGCCTGTTGCTGTGCATAACCCCCTTTGCATTTCTGTTGCGCCGGGATCGCGGCTTGCGCACGCTGGTCCTGGTCGTCGCCTGCGGCGTCAGTCTTTGGCATGTGTTCGCCTTGCCCATCGAGGCGGTGAGCGGGACACGAATGAGCTGGAGCACCGTGCCTTTGCTCGCGCGCGACGTTGGTCCGCTTCATTTTCAGGCAGCCGGCCTGGCGGAACAGAGCTACTTCTTTCCAGGGCTTCTGCTTGCGGTTTTCTACTTGGCCTGGGGTGCGGTCGCAAGCACCGCCCGGTTCGGCGAAACACAGGGGGGACGCCGGGCACTGCGTGCTGCGGCATTGGTCTGGTTGGTGGTCATTTCCTGCATCCAGTCGCGCAGCGCACTTGCCGGCGCATCCGCCTCAACGGCTGTCCTGCTCTTCAGTGGCCCCGCGGCACTGCGAGGCAGGATACGGTGGCTAGTCCTCTACACAGGTCTGACTGAAGTTGACCCCTTTTCACGGACACCTTACCGTAACGGTAGAAGGAGTCCGAAGTGCCCAAATCAAAGCCGCCGTACCCGGCGGAATTTCGTCAGCAGATCATTGAACTTGCGCGCGCTGGCAG
>NZ_JACCWG010000031.1 GCF_013697775.1 Ramlibacter sp.
CTATTATTCATCCTCGTCGGCATCGGCGTAGGTATCGCGCCTCAGGTGCTGGGCCGCGTGCTTGCACCGCATCGGCCCGACGTGCAAAAGAACTCTCCTTACGAATGCGGCTTCGAGGCATTCGAAGACGCACGCATGAAGTTCGACGTGCGTTATTACCTCGTCGCTATTTTATTCATCCTGTTTGACCTGGAAACAGCGTTCTTCTTCCCATGGGGTGTAGCCATGCGCGACCTCGGCTGGGGCGGCTTCGTCACGATGCTGGTGTTTATCGTCGAATTCGTCGTCGGCTTCTGGTACATCTGGAAGAAGGGCGCTCTGGATTGGGAATAAATCATGTCTCTTGAAGGTGTAATGAATGAAGGTTTTGTCACCACCACGGCTGACAAACTGATCAACTGGACCCGTACCGGGTCGATGTGGCCGATGACCTTCGGCCTTGCCTGCTGCGCAGTCGAGATGATGCATGCGGGCGCGTCGCGCTATGACCTCGACCGTTTCGGCGTGGTGTTTCGCCCATCGCCGCGCCAATCCGACGTGATGATCGTGGCCGGCACGCTGTGCAACAAGATGGCGCCGGCGCTGCGCAAGGTGTACGACCAGATGGCCGAGCCGCGCTGGGTGCTCTCCATGGGCTCGTGCGCCAACGGCGGCGGCTACTACCACTACAGCTATTCGGTGGTGCGCGGCTGCGACCGCATCGTGCCGGTCGACGTGTACGTGCCGGGCTGCCCGCCCACCGCCGAGGCGCTGCTGTACGGAATCATCCAGCTGCAGCAGAAGATCCGCCGCACCCAGACGATCGCGCGCGCATGACCAATTCCATTCCCACGTTCGCCGTCGATCCCGAGGCGCTGCGCCAGACCATTGCCGACGCGCTGGGCGACAAGGCCAAGCGCGTGGACCTCAAGCTGGGCGAAGTGACGGTGATCGTCACGCCGCAGAACTACATCGACGCCGCGCGCATCCTGAAGGACGCGCCGGGCTGCCAGTTCGAACAGCTGCTGGACGTCTGCGGCGTCGACTATTCCGACTACCGCGCCGGCGAGTGGGACGGCCCGCGCTACGCGGTGACATCGCACTTCCTGTCCATCAGCCTGAACCAGCGCGTGCGCCTGCGCGTGTTCGCGGCCGACGATGAATTCCCGGTCGTGGACACGCTCACCGGCCTGTGGAGCTCGGCCAACTGGTTCGAGCGCGAGGCGTTCGACCTGTTCGGCATCGTGTTCGAAGGCCACTCCGACCTGCGCCGCATCCTCACCGACTACGGCTTCATCGGCCACCCGTTCCGCAAGGACTTCCCGGTGTCGGGCCACGTGGAGATGCGCTACGACCCCGAGCGCCAGCGCGTGATCTACCAGCCGGTGACCATCGAGCCGCGCGAGATCACGCCGCGCGTGATCCGCGAAGAAAAGTACGGCGGAATCCAGTAGGCAGGCCATGGCTGAAATCAAGAACTACACCCTCAACTTCGGCCCGCAGCACCCGGCCGCGCACGGCGTGTTGCGCCTGGTGCTGGAACTCGACGGCGAAGTGATCCAGCGCGCCGACCCGCACATCGGCCTGTTGCACCGCGCCACCGAGAAGCTGGCCGAGACCAAGACCTACATCCAGGCGCTGCCCTACATGGACCGTCTCGACTACGTGTCCATGATGTGCAACGAGCATGCCTACTGCCTGGCCATCGAGAAGCTGCTGGGCATCGAGGTGCCGATCCGCGCGCAGTACATCCGCGTGATGTTCTCCGAGATCACGCGCCTCTTGAACCACCTGCTGTGGCTGGGCGCGCACGGGCTGGACTGCGGCGCCATGAACATGCTGATCTACTGCTTTCGCGAGCGGGAAGACCTGTTCGACATGTACGAGGCGGTGTCCGGCGCGCGCATGCACGCGGCCTACTTCCGCCCGGGCGGCGTCTACCGCGACCTGCCGGACTCCATGCCGCAGTACAAGGCCAGCAAGGTGCGCAACCAGCGCTCGGTGGACGAACTGAACGAAGGCCGCAACGGATCGCTGCTGGACTTCATCGACAGCTTCACCCAGCGCTTCCCGCACTACGTGGACGAATACGAGACGCTGCTGACCGACAACCGCATCTGGAAGCAGCGCACCGTGGGTATCGGCGTGGTCACGCCGGAGCGCGCGCTGAACCTGGGCTTCACCGGCCCCATGCTGCGCGGCTCGGGCATCGCCTGGGACCTGCGCAAGACGCAGCCGTACGAGGTGTACGACCGCATGGACTTCGACGTGCCGATCGGCCGCACCGGCGACTGCTACGACCGGTACCTGGTGCGCGTGCAGGAACTGCGCGAGACCAACCGCATCATCAAGCAGTGCGTGGACTGGCTGCGCGTGAACCCCGGCCCGGTGATCACCGACAACCACAAGGTGGCGCCGCCCAGCCGCGAGTCCATGAAGGCCAACATGGAAGAGCTGATCCACCACTTCAAGCTGTTCTCCGAAGGCATGCGCGTTCCGGAAGGCGAGTCGTATGCGGCGGTGGAACACCCCAAGGGCGAGTTCGGCATCTACATCGTGAGCGACGGCGCCAACAAGCCCTACCGCCTGAAGATCCGCGCGCCGGGTTTCCCGCACCTGGCCGCGCTCGACGAGATGGGCCGCGGCCACATGATCGCCGACGCCGTCGCGATCATCGGCACCATGGACATCGTGTTCGGAGAAATCGATCGATGAACATCACCGAAGCAATGCGCGCGCGGCTCGACCGCGAAGTGAACAAGTACCCCTCTGACCAGCGCCAGTCCGCCGTGATGGCCTGCCTGGCCATCGTGCAGCAGGAACAGGGCCACATCGACACCGAGAGCGAGAAGGTGCTGGCCGACTACCTGGGCATGCCGCCGATCGCGGTGCACGAGGTCACGACCTTCTACAACATGTACAACCAGCGCAAGCTGGGCAAATTCAAGCTGAACGTTTGCACCAACCTGCCGTGCCAGCTGCGCGACGGGCAAAAGGCGCTGCAGTACCTGGAGCACAAGCTGGGCATCGCCATGAACGAGACCACGCCCGACGGCCTGTTCACGCTGCAGCAAAGCGAATGCCTGGGCGCCTGCGGCGACTCGCCGGTGATGCTGGTGAACGACCGCACCATGTGCAGCTTCATGAGCAACGAAAAGCTCGACCAGCTGATCGACGGCCTGAAGGGAGCGCAATGATGAACGCGCAGCAAGTGCTTTCGCAGTTCCAGGCCACCGGCGTGCAGACCTGCTTCCATGGCCGCCACATCAATCCGCAGATCTACAAGGACCTGAACGGCACCAACTGGCGCCTGAAGGACTACGAGGCGCGCGAGGGCTATGCGGCGTTGCGCAAGATCATCGGCGACGGCCTCACGCAGGACCAGGTGATCGCCACCATGAAGGAATCGGCACTGCGCGGCCGCGGCGGCGCGGGCTTTCCCACCGGCTTGAAGTGGAGCTTCATGCCGCGCCAGTTCCCGGGCCAGAAGTACCTGGTGTGCAACTCCGACGAGGGCGAACCGGGCACCTTCAAGGACCGCGACCTGCTGCAGTTCAATCCGCACATCGTCATCGAAGGCATGATCATCGCGGCCTACGCGATGGGCATCAACGTGGGCTACAACTACATCCACGGCGAGATCTTCCAGACCTACGAACGCTTCGAGGAAGCGCTGGACGAGGCGCGCGCGGCCGGGTATCTTGGCAACAACATCCTGGGTTCGAGCTTCAGCTTCCAGCTGCATGGGGCGCATGGCTTCGGCGCCTATATCTGCGGCGAGGAAACCGCGCTGCTGGAATCGCTGGAAGGCAAGAAGGGCCAGCCGCGCTTCAAGCCGCCGTTTCCGGCCAGCTTCGGCCTGTACGGCAAGCCCACCACCATCAACAACACCGAGACCTTCGCGGCGGTGCCCTGGATCATCCGCAACGGCGGCCAGGCCTACCTGGAGTGCGGCAAGCCGAACAACGGCGGCACCAAGATCTTCTCGGTGTCGGGCGACGTGGAGCTGCCCGGCAACTACGAGATTCCGCTGGGTACGCCGTTCTCCAAGCTGCTGGAGCTGTGCGGCGGCGTCAAGGGCGGCAGGCAGCTCAAGGCCGTGATCCCGGGCGGCTCGTCGGCGCCGGTGCTGCCGGCGGCCACCATGATGGAGTGCACGATGGACTACGACTCCATCGCCAAGGCCGGCTCCATGCTGGGCTCGGGCGCCGTCATCGTGATGGACGAGACGCGCGACATGGTGGAGTCGCTGCTGCGCCTGTCGTACTTCTACATGCACGAGTCCTGCGGCCAGTGCACGCCCTGCCGCGAAGGCACGGGCTGGCTGTGGCGCGTGGTGGACCGCATCCATAACGGCCACGGCAAGACCAGCGACATCGCGCTGCTGAACTCGGTGGCCGACAACATCCAGGGCCGCACCATCTGCGCGCTGGGCGACGCGGCGGCGATGCCGGTGCGCGCCATGATCAAGCACTTCCGCCACGAATTCGAAGCGAAGATCGCCGCCGCCGAGGCGGGTGCAGCCCTCTCCCAGGGGGAGAGGGTGAGAACGGACGCGCGCAGCGCGTAGCCACATGATTGAAATCAATCTCGACGGACAGCAGGTGTCGGTGACCGAGGGCAGCATGATCATGCATGCCGCGGACAAGGCCGGCACCTACATCCCGCACTTCTGCTACCACAAGAAGCTCTCCATCGCCGCCAACTGCCGCATGTGCCTGGTGGACGTGGAGAAGGCGCCCAAGCCGATGCCGGCCTGCGCCACGCCGGTCACCAACGGCATGATCGTGCGCACCAAGAGCGACAAGGCCCTGAAGGCCCAGCAGTCGGTGATGGAGTTCCTGCTGATCAACCATCCGCTGGACTGCCCGATCTGCGACCAGGGCGGCGAATGCCAGCTGCAGGACCTGGCGGTGGGCTACGGCGGCTCCGGCTCGCGCTACGAGGAAGAAAAGCGCGTGGTGCTGCACAAGGACGTGGGCCCGCTCATCTCCATGGAGGAGATGAGCCGCTGTATCCATTGCACCCGCTGCGTGCGCTTCGGCCAGGAAGTGGCCGGCGTGATGGAGCTGGGCATGATCCACCGCGGCGAGCACTCCGAGATCACCACGGTGCTGGGCGACACGGTGGACTCCGAAGTCTCCGGCAACATGATCGACCTGTGCCCGGTCGGCGCGCTCACCAGCAAGCCGTTCCGCTACAGCGCGCGGCCCTGGGAGCTGTCGCGCCGCAAGTCGGTCAGCCCGCATGATTCCACCGGCGCCAACCTGATCGTGCAGGTCAAGAACAACCGTGTGATGCGCGTCCTGCCGCTGGAGAACGACGACGTCAACGAATGCTGGCTGGCCGACCGCGACCGCTTCTCCTATGAAGCCGTCAACAGCGACGAGCGCCTGCTGGCACCCATGCTCAAGCAGGGCGGCGCGTGGAAGACGGTGGACTGGCAGACCGCGCTGGAATACGTGGCCAACGGCATCAAGCAGATCAAGGCCGACCACGGCGCGCAGGGCATCGGCGCGCTGGTCAGTCCGCACAGCACGGTGGAGGAACTGTTCCTTGCCGGCAAGCTGGTGCGCGGCCTGGGCAGCGAGAACATCGACTACCGTTTGCGCAACGCCGAATTCACGCAGGGCGAGGGTGTCCGCTGGCTCGGCACCACCATCGCCTCATTGAGCAACCTGCAGCGCGTGCTGGTGGTCGGCTCCAACCTGCGCAAGGACCATCCGCTGTTCTCGCTGCGCGTGCGCGCCGCGGTGCGCAAGGGCGCGCAGGTGTCGGTGGTGAACGACACCGACCATGACTGGGCGATGTCGATCGCGGGCAGGAGCATCGTGCCGGCGGCGCAGTGGGCGCAGGCGCTGGCCGGCATCGCCCTGTCCATCGGCAGGGAGAAGGGCGTCGAGCCGCCGTCTTCCGTTCGCCCTGAGCTTGCAATACCCGATCATCCTGAGCTTGTCGAAGGACAGGCTCAGCCTGAACGGGATCGTGACCAGTGGGATGCCATCGCGAAGTCGCTGCTGTCGGGCGAACAGAAGGCCATCCTCCTGGGCAACGCCGCCGCGCACCACCCCAACGCGTCCACCCTCCTGGCGCTGGCCAACTGGATCGGCGCGCAGACCGGCGCCAGCGTCGGTTACCTCACCGAAGCGGCCAACACCGTGGGCGCGCAGCTCGCGGGCGCGCTGCCGGGCGCCGGCGGCCTGAACGCCGCGCAGATGCTGGACGGCCGGCTGAAGGCAGTGCTGCTGCTGAACAACGAGCCCGAGTTCGACTCGGCCGACGGCCACCGCGCAGCCGTAGCGCTGGGCCTGGCCGACATGGTCGTGAGCCTGACGCCGTTCAAGGCCAACATGGAATTCGCCGACGTGCTGCTGCCGATCGCGCCGTGGACCGAAACGCCCGGCACCTTCGTCAACGCCGAAGGCCGCGTGCAGAGCTTCCACGCCGTGGTCAAGCCGATCGGCGAAGCGCGGCCGGCCTGGAAGGTGCTGCGCGTCATCGCCAACATGCTGGGCGTGCAGGGCTTCGAGTACGAGTCCGCGCAAGACGTGCTGGCCGCCGTGCGCGGCGCCGACGCGCAGCAGCCCTTCGTGCAGGGCGGCCTGCTGAACAACGCCACGCAGGCGCAGGCCAACCTGTCCGGCCCGGCCGGCAAGCCGGTCACGGCCGCGATCTACCAGCTCGACGGCGTGGTGCGCCGCGCGCCTTCGCTGCAGCTCACGGCAGACGGCCGCGCGGCCGCGCAGCCGCGGCCGCAGCCCGTGCAAGCACCGGAAGGAGTGCCGGCGTGATCGATTCCATCTACGGTTTCGGCAACGGCCTGATCGGCGCGCCCTGGTGGACCGGCGCCGGCTGGCCGGTCCTCTGGACGCTGATCAAGATCGTGGCGGTGGTGCTGCCGCTGATGGGCGCGGTGGCCTACCTCACGCTGTGGGAACGCAAGGCCATCGGCTTCACGCAGATCCGCCCGGGCCCCAACCGCGTGGGCCCGTTCGGCCTGCTCACGCCGATCGCCGACGCGCTCAAGCTGCTGACCAAGGAAATCATCATTCCGACGGTCGCCAACAAAGGCCTGTTCCTGCTGGGGCCGATCATGACCATCATGCCGGCGCTGGCCGCCTGGGTGGTGATCCCGTTCGGACCCGAGACGGCACTCGCCAACATCAACGCCGGCCTGCTGTTCCTGATGGCCATCACCTCGCTGGAGGTGTACGGCGTCATCATCGCCGGCTGGGCGTCGAACTCCAAGTACGCTTTCCTGGGCGCGCTGCGCGCCTCGGCCCAGATGGTGAGCTACGAGATCGCCATGGGCTTTTGCCTGGTGGTGGTGTTGATGGTGAGCGGCAGCCTGAACATGACCGACATCGTCCTGCAGCAGGGCCGCGGCTACTTCGCGCAGACGGGCGTGAGCCTGCTGTCCTGGAACTGGCTGCCGCTGCTGCCGATCTTCGTCGTCTACTTCGTCTCCGGACTGGCCGAAACCAACCGCCATCCGTTCGACGTCGTCGAAGGCGAGTCGGAGATCGTCGCGGGCCACATGATCGAGTACTCGGGCATGAGCTTTGCCATGTTCTTCCTGGCCGAGTACGCCAACATGTGGCTGGTTTCGATCCTGGCCGTCATCATGTTCCTGGGCGGCTGGCTGCCTCCGTTCGACTTCCTCGGCTTCATCCCGGGGTGGATCTGGCTGGGCGCGAAGACCTTCGTCATGGTGACCATGTTCCTGTGGATCCGCTCCACCTTCCCCCGCTACCGCTACGACCAGATCATGCGCCTGGGCTGGAAGATCTTCATCCCCGTCACCCTGGTGTGGCTGGTCGTCGTGGCCGCGTGGATGCAGACGCCGTTCAGCATCTGGAAGTAACCGCAAGAGAAAGACACCCATGGCTTCCTCCGCATTGGCATCGCACCAGCCCGGCTTTTCGCTGAAGGACTTCCTGTCGTCCTTCATGCTGCTGGAGCTGTTCAAGGGCCTGCGCATCACGGGCAAGTACTTCTTCGCCCGCAAGATCACGGTGCAGTTTCCCGAAGAGAAGACGCCGCTCAGCCCGCGCTTTCGCGGCCTGCACGCGCTGCGCCGCTACGAGAACGGCGAGGAGCGCTGCATCGCCTGCAAGCTGTGCGAGGCGGTGTGCCCCGCGCTGGCCATCACCATCGAGAGCGAGCAGCGCGACGACGGCACGCGGCGCACCACGCGCTACGACATCGACCTGACCAAATGCATCTTCTGCGGCTTCTGCGAAGAGAGCTGCCCGGTCGATTCCATCGTGGAAACCAACATCCTCGAGTACCACGGCGAAAAGCGGGGCGACCTGTACTTCACCAAGGACATGCTGCTGGCCGTGGGCGACCGCTACGAGCCCGAGATCGCGGCAAACAGGGCCGCAGACGCCAAATACCGATAGACGCCCCATGGACATCCGAGCCGGCCTTTTCTACCTGTTCTCCGCGGTGCTGCTGTTCGCCGCGTTCCGCGTCATCACGGCGCGCAACCCGGTGTACGCGGCGCTGTTCCTGGTGCTGACGTTCTTCCAGGCCGCCGCCGTGTGGCTGCTGCTGAAAGCCGAGTTCCTCGCCATCTCGCTGGTGCTGGTCTACGTCGGCGCGGTGATGGTGCTGTTCCTGTTCGTGGTGATGATGCTGGACATCAACATCGACAGCCTGCGGCAGGGCTTCTGGAAGCACTTCCCGCTGGCCGCCAGCATCGGCGTGCTGATCGCGCTGGAGATGGCGGCGGTGCTGATGGGCGGCTTCCGCCCGGTCGACGAGCCGCGCGTCGGCCCGGCCGCCGCGCAGGTCGCCGCCCAGGCAGGGCAGGCGGTGGCGCAGGTCTCCAACACCAAGGAGCTGGGCAAGCTGTTGTACTCGCAGTATCTGTACCCGCTGGAAATCGCCGCGGTGCTGCTGCTGGTGGCCATCGTCGCGGCCATCGCGCTCACGCTGCGCCAGCGCAAGGACAGCCGGCACATCGATCCGTCGATCCAGGTGCGCGTGCGCGCCGCCGACCGGCTGCGCATCGTCAAGATGCAGCCCACCGTTCGGGCTGAGCCTGGGACCGCCGTTCGCCCTGAGCCTGTCGAAGGACTTCGACAAGCTCAGCCCGAACGGGTTCTGGCGCAGCCCGGACCGGCCCTGCCCGGAGGGAGCAAGGCATGACCCTCACCCTCGGCCACTTCCTGACCCTGGGCGCGATCCTGTTCGCGCTGTCGGTGATCGGCATCTTCCTGAACCGCCGCAACCTGATCGTGCTGCTGATGGCCATCGAGCTGATGCTGCTGGCGGTCAACACCAACTTCGTGGCGTTCTCCTACTACCTGGGCGACATGCATGGCCAGGTGTTCGTGTTCTTCATCCTCACGGTGGCGGCGGCCGAATCGGCCATCGGGCTGGCGATCCTGGTGCTGCTGTTTCGCAACAAGAACAACATCAACGTCGACGAACTCAACGAGCTCAAGGGCTGAGCGCCGCGACAGCCCGAACAAGAAGCCCGAACAAGAAACATGAGCCAAACCCTCAACGCATCGACCCTGCTGGCGGTGCCGCTGGCGCCCCTTGCGGGCGCCTTGCTGGCCGGCATTTTGGGCACCACCTTCGGCGGCAACAAGATCGGCCGGGGCGCGGCGCACACGCTGACCATCCTGGGCGTGCTGATCTCCTTCGTGCTGTCGGCCATGACGCTGTGGTCGGTGGCGGTGGACGGCGCGCGCTTCAACCAGACCATCTACGAATGGATGGTGGTGGGCGGCCTGAAGATGGAGATCGGCTTCCTGGTCGACGGCCTCACCGCCATGATGATGTGCGTGGTGACCTTCGTGTCCCTCATGGTGCACATCTACACCATCGGCTACATGGAGGAGGACCCGGGCTACAACCGCTTCTTCGCCTACATCTCGCTGTTCACCTTCTCCATGCTGATGCTGGTGATGGCCAACAACTTCCTGCAGCTGTTCTTCGGCTGGGAGGCGGTGGGCCTGGTGTCGTACCTGCTGATCGGCTTCTGGTTCACCAAGCCGACGGCGGTGTTCGCCAACATGAAGGCCTTCCTTGTCAACCGCGTGGGCGACTTCGGCTTCATTCTCGGCATCGGCCTCATCGTGGCCTATGCCGGCACGCTGAACTACGCCGAGACCTTCGCCAAGGCCGGCGAACTGGGCCGGCTGCCGTTCGGCCTGGGAACCGACTGGTCGCTGATCACCGTCACCTGCATTTGCCTGTTCATCGGCGCCATGGGCAAGAGCGCGCAGTTCCCGCTGCATGTGTGGCTGCCCGACTCCATGGAAGGCCCGACGCCGATCTCCGCGCTGATCCACGCCGCCACCATGGTGACGGCCGGCATCTTCATGGTGGCGCGCATGTCGCCGCTGTTCGAGCTGTCGGACACGGCGCTGAACTTCGTCATGGTGATCGGCGCGATCACGGCGCTGTTCATGGGGTTCCTGGGCATCATCCAGAACGACATCAAGCGCGTGGTGGCGTATTCCACCTTGTCGCAGCTGGGCTACATGACGGTGGCACTGGGCGCATCGGCCTATTCGGTGGCGGTGTTCCACCTGATGACGCATGCCTTCTTCAAGGCGCTGCTGTTCCTGGCGGCCGGCTCGGTCATCATCGGCATGCACCACAACCAGGACATCCGCTGGATGGGCAACGTGCGCAAGTACATGCCGCTGACCTGGATCACCTCGCTGCTCGGTTCGCTGGCGCTGATCGGCACGCCGTTCTTCGCCGGCTTCTATTCCAAGGACAGCATCATCGAAGCGGTGGCCGAAAGCCACCTGCCGGGCGCCGGCTTCGCCTACTTCGCGGTGGTGGCCGGCGTGTTCGTCACGGCGTTCTATTCGTTCCGCATGTACTTCCTGGTGTTCCACGGCAAGGAGCGCTACGACCAGAACCCGGACGCGCACGGCCACGACGACCATCACACGCCGCACGAATCGCCCTGGGTGGTGGTCGCGCCGCTGGTGCTGCTGGCCATTCCCTCGGTGGTGATCGGCTACATGGCGATCCAGCCGCTGCTGTACGGCGGGTTCTTCAAGGACGCGATCTTCGTCAACGGCGAGCACCACCACGCCATGGCCGAAATGGCCAAGGAATTCCACGGCGCCTTCGCCATGGGTCTGCACGGCTTCATCAGCCTGCCGTTCTGGCTGGCGCTGGCCGGTGTGGTGACGGCCTGGTACATGTACCTGGTGAACCCCGCGGTGCCGGCGGCGATCAAGCGGGCCGCGCAGCCGCTGTACACGCTGCTGGAAAACAAGTACTACATGGACTGGTTCAACGAGAACGTCCTCGCGCGCGGGGCGCGCGGCCTGGGCATCGGGCTGTGGAAGGGCGGCGACCAGGCATTGATCGACGGGGCGCTGGTCAACGGCAGCTGGAAGCTGGTCGGCCTGTTCTCGCGCATGGCGCGCCGGGTGCAGTCCGGCTACATCTACCACTACGCCTTCGCCATGCTGATGGGCGTGATCGTGCTGATGTCGTACTTTGTCAGCTGGCCGATGGTCCGCGACTGGCTCAAGTAACGCGGAGAAGAACAACAAATGGGACTCTTGAGTTTGGCCATCTGGACGCCGATCGCCTTCGGCGTCGTGCTGCTGGCGCTGGGGCGCGACGAACAGGCGCGCGCGGTGCGCTGGATCGCGCTTGTCGGCTCCATCGTCGGCTTGCTTGTCACGCTGCCGCTGTACGGCCGCTTCGACCGTACCACCGCGGCGATGCAGTTCGTGGAGAAGGGCCCGTGGATCGAGCGCTTCCACATCAACTACCACCTCGGCATCGACGGCATCTCGTTCTGGTTCGTGCTGCTGACGGCCTTCATCACCGTCGTGGTGGTGATCTCCGCCTGGGAGGCGATCACCGAGCGCGTGAACCAGTACATGGGCGCGTTCCTGATCCTGTCGGGCCTGATGATCGGCGTGTTCTGCGCGCAGGACGCGGTGCTGTTCTACGTGTTCTTCGAGGCCACGCTGATCCCGATGTACCTGATCATCGGCATCTGGGGTGGGCCGAACAAGATCTACGCGGCGTTCAAGTTCTTCCTGTACACGCTGCTCGGCTCGCTCTTGATGCTGATCGCGCTGATCTACCTGTACGCCAAGTCGGGCGGCAGCTTCGATATCGCCACCTGGCACCGGCTGCCGCTGCCGCAGCTGACGCAGACGCTGCTGTTCTTCGGCTTCTTCGCCGCCTTCGCCGTGAAGGTGCCGATGTGGCCGGTGCACACCTGGCTGCCCGACGTGCACGTGGAGGCGCCCACCGGCGGCTCCGCCGTGCTGGCGGCCATCATGCTGAAGCTGGGCGCCTACGGCTTCCTGCGCTTTTCCATGCCGATCGCGCCGGACGCCGCGCGCGAATGGGCCTGGCTGATGATCGCGCTGTCGCTCATCGCCGTGATCTACGTGGGCCTGGTCGCCATGGTGCAGCAGGACATGAAGAAGCTGGTGGCGTATTCGTCGGTCGCGCACATGGGCTTCGTCACGCTCGGCTTCTTCATCTTCAACGACCTGGGCGTGGCCGGCGGCATCGTGCAGATGATCGCGCACGGCTTCGTCTCGGGCGCCATGTTCCTGTGCATCGGCGTGCTATACGACCGCGTGCACTCGCGCCAGATCGCCTCGTACGGCGGCGTGGCCAACACCATGCCGACCTTCTCGGCCTTCGCCATCCTGTTCGCCATGGCCAACTGCGGCCTGCCGGCCACCGCCGGCTTTGTGGGCGAGTGGATGGTGATCCTGGGTGCGGTCAAGGCCAACTTCTGGCTGGGCCTGCTGGCCGCCACGGCGCTGATCTTCGGCGCGGCCTACACGCTGTGGATGGTCAAGCGCGTGTACCTGGGCCCGATCGCCAACGATGACGTGCGCGGGCTCACCGACATCAACGCCCGCGAGTTCTTGATGCTCGGCCTGCTGGCCGTGGCGGTGCTGTTCATGGGCATCTATCCCAAGCCCTTCACCGACGTGATGAACGCCTCGGTGGCCAATTTCCTCAAGCAAGTGGCTGTTTCGAAGTTGTGAGCTGAGGAAGAAATCAACATGATCGACAAACTCAGCTTCCTCGTCACCGCGCCGGAAATCGTGCTGCTGGTGATGGCCTGCGTGATCGCCCTGGTGGACCTGGGCGTGAAGACGCGGCTGCGCAACGGCACCTACTGGCTCACCATGGCCACCCTGGCCGTGGTGGCCTGGATCTGCGGCGAGGCCGCGGTGCGCGGCGAGACGCTCTACGCCTTCAACCGCATGGTGGTCGCCGACCCCATGGGCAACTGGCTGAAATGCTTCTCCTCCATCGCCATGATGGTCTGCCTGGTTTACGGCCGGCCCTACGTGGCCGACCGCGACATGCTGCGCGGCGGCGAGTTCTTCACGCTGGCCATGTTCGCGCTGCTGGGCATGTTCGTGATGATCTCGGGCAGCAACTTCCTGGTGCTGTACCTGGGCCTGGAGCTCATGACGCTGGCCAGCTACGCGCTGGTGGCGCTGCGCCGCGACCACGCCACCGCCACCGAGGCGGCGATGAAGTACTTCGTGCTGGGCGCGCTGGCCAGCGGCTTCCTGCTGTACGGCATGTCGATGATGTATGGCGCCACCGGTTCGCTGGACGTGGGCACCGTGTTCAAGATGGTCAGCTCGCGCCAGGTGAACCACCAGGTGCTGGTGTTCGGCCTGGTGTTCATCGTCGCCGGCCTGGGCTTCAAGCTGGGCGCGGCGCCCTTCCACATGTGGATTCCCGACGTCTACCAGGGCGCGCCGACGGCCGTTACGCTGATGATCGGCAGCGCGCCGGAACTGGCCGCCTTCGCCATCTGCATCCGCCTGCTGGTGGACGGCCTGATCCCGCTGGCGATCGACTGGCAGCAGATGCTGCTGATCCTGGCCGTGGGGTCGCTGGTCATCGGCAACCTGGCCGCCATCGCGCAGACCAACCTGAAGCGCATGCTGGCGTATTCCACCATCGGCCAGATGGGCTTCGTGCTGCTGGGCCTGGGCGTGGGCGTTGTCAACGGCACCACGCAGAACGCCCAGTACGCGTACAGCGCGGCCATGTTCTACATCGTCACCTACGTGCTGACCACGCTGGCCAGTTTCGGCATCATCCTGCTGCTGGCGCGCGAAGGCTTCGAGAGCGAGGAAATCGCCGACTTGGCCGGCTTGAACCAGCGCAGCCCGCTGTACGCCGGTGTCATGGCGGTGTGCCTGTTCTCGCTGGCCGGCATACCGCCGCTGGTGGGCTTCTACGCCAAGCTGGCCGTGCTGCAGGCGCTGGTGTCGGCGGGCACCGGCGGGCACCTGGTGCTGGCCATCGTCGCGGTGATGCTGTCGCTGGTGGCCGCCTTCTACTACCTGCGCGTGGTGAAGGTCATGTACTTCGACGCGCCGATCACCGTCACCACCGTGTCCGCCTCGCGCGACGTGCGCGTGGTGCTGACGCTCAACGGCGCCTTGATCCTGCTGCTGGGCATCTTCCCGGGCGGCCTGATGACGCTGTGCGCCAGCGCCATCGTGCGCACCCTGGGCGGCGCGCCCTAGCGCGCGGCCCGCAAGGCGCGACATGGGCCAAGCCCTCTCCGTCTGGCTGGTGCTGCTGGCGGCACTGGCCGCGGCCAACCTGCCGTTCCTCACGCAGCGCCTGATGGGCGTGGTGCCGCTCGCGGTGCCGAAATCGCTGGGCGTGCGGCTGGCCGAACTGGTGCTGTGCTACCTGGTGGTCGGCGCGGTGGGCCTGCTGCTGGAAAAGCGCGCCGGCCAGATCGCGCCGCAGGGCTGGGAGTTCTACGCCGTCACCGGCGCACTGTTCATCACCTGCGCGTTTCCCGGCTTCGTGTGGCGCTACCTGTGGAAGCACGGGAGCAACAACGCATGACGACCCCGCGCGACGACGATGCGCACCTGGTCGAACACACCGTCGACAGCCGGCAGGTGTTCCAGGGCAGCTTTTTGCGCGTGATGCGCGATACGGTGCGCCTGCCCGACGGCAACACGGCGCAGCGCGAATACATCCAGCACCCCGGCGCGGTGGTGGTGGTTCCGCTGCTGGACGACGGGCGGATGGTGATGGAGCGGCAGTACCGTTACCCGGTGCGGCAGGTGATGGTGGAATTCCCGGCCGGCAAGCTCGACGTGGGCGAGGACCCGCTGGTGTGCGGCAAGCGCGAGCTGCTGGAAGAAACCGGCTACACGGCACGTGAATGGGCGCGCGCCGGCGTGATGCACCTGGCGGTGGGCTATTGCGACGAGAGCATCCACATCTGGTTCGCGCGCGGCCTGGTGCTGACGCGGCCGCAGCTGGACGAGGGCGAGTTCGTGGAGGTCATCACCGCCACGCCCGATGCGTTCCTGGCCTGGTGCCGCGACGGCCGCGTGACCGACGCCAAGACCCTGGCCACCGTGGCGTGGGTGCAAAACACCCTGTCGGGAGCTTGGAAACTGGACTGGCGCTCATAATTCAAGACCATGAAGGTCCTGAACCTCCAATGCATGCACGGCCACGGCTTCGAAGGCTGGTTCGGTTCGGAAGACGACTTCCAGGACCAACTGGGCCGCGGACTGGTGGAGTGCCCGCTTTGCGGCGACCACGGCGTGCAGAAGCTGCCCAGCGCGCCGCGCCTGAACCTGGGTGCCTCCGCGCCGGCCGCGCCCGCCGCCGCTTCCACGGCACCCGCCAAGCAGGACGTGGTGCTCAGTCCCGAGCAGGCGATGCAGGCCGCGTGGATGAAGATGGTGCGCCACGTCGTGGCCAACACCGAGGACGTGGGCCAGCGCTTCCCCGAGGAAGCGCGCCGCATGCACTACGGCGAAACCGAGGAGCGCGCCATCCGCGGCCAGGCCTCGGCCGAAGAGGCGCAGGCGCTGGTGGAAGAGGGCATCGGCGTGCTGCCGCTGCCGATCCCCAAGGCGCTCAAGGGCCCGCTGCAGTAAGCGCCGGCGCGAGTTCCAGGAACTGCGCGAACTGTTCCTGCGGCACCAGCGATCCCCCGGTGGTCCACAGCACGTGCGTCGCGTCCGCCGCGCGCGCCTGCAGCCCTTGCCGGGCGAGATAGGCCTGTCCACCGTCGCTGTGCAGCAGCCAGCGCAAGCCGCCGAAGCCGGCGGCCGCCGATGGTTCGATGCGCATGCCTTCGGTCTCGTGCAGCAGCGCGAGATGCGCCAGCAGTGTGGAGTCGCTCACCGTGAACACGCCCGACAGCAGCTGCCGCATGGCATCCGCCGCGAGCTCCGAGGCGCGCGGCACGGCCAGGCCGTCGGCCTGCGTCGCCTGGCCCAGGCCGAAGTCGTAGACCGACAGTTCGGGGCGTTCCGGAAACGCCAGCCGCACCAGGAAGCAGGGAAACGCCGTCGGCTCCGCGAAGAAGCAATGCACGGCGTCGCCGAACAGGCGCTTCAGCCCGAAGGCGATGCCGCCCGGCGCGCCGCCCACGCCGCAGGGCAGGTAGACGAGCAGCGGATGGTGGGCATCGACGCGCACCTGCTGCGCTGCGAGTTGCGCGCGCAGTTCTTTCGCCGCGGCGGCGTAGCCAGCGAACAGCGACACCGAGCGCTCGTCGTCGACGAAATGGCTGTACGCATCGGCGTTGGCTTCGGCGCGGCCGGCGGCCACGGCGGCTTCGTAGTCGCCCGCGTGCTCGACCACCGTCACACCCGCGCCGCGCAGCCGCTGCTTCTTCCAGGCCTTGGCCTCGGCCGACATGTGCACCACGGCCTGGAAGCCCAGCGCCGCCGCCATCATGCCGATGCTCATGCCCAGGTTGCCGGTGGAGCCGACGGCGACGCGGTAGCGGCTGAAGAGGGCCCGGGCCTCGGGGTTGGCGAGCGCGGCGCTGTCGTTGCCTGCCTGCAGAACCCCGTGCTCTGTTGCGAGTTTCTCCGCGAACTCCAGCACTTCATGGAAGCCGCCGCGCGCCTTGATCGAGCCAGCGACTGGCAGCTCGTGATCAGCCTTGAGCAGCACGCGCGGCAGCGGGCCCTGCGCCCGCGAGTCGTCCAGCAGCGCCGCTGCGAACCGCGGCACGGCAACCAGGCGCGACGCGATCGCGCCACCGGACGCGGCCAGCTCGGGGAAGAGCCTGGCCAGCGCTGGCGCGCAGCGCGCGAAGCGCGCTTCGGCGGCATCGCCGATGTCGGCAGGCACAGGCGCGGCCGCGAGCGCATCGGCGGCCGGCGCGAGCCGCGGATTGATCCACAAGCACGGGCAGCCGGCGCGCAGGTCTTCTTCCGTCGGGACTTGCGCGGCGTCCATCGTCAAGCGCGGCGCACCGCGAGCGGCGCGAAGGACTGGCAGTTGGGCATCATGCTGATCGTGTTGATGGTCACGTGCGCCGGCCGGTGCACGATCCAGCTCACAGTATCCGCGATGTCCTGCGCCGTGAGCGGCTGCACGCCCTGGTATGCCGCCTCGGCGCGCGCCATGTCGCCCTTGAAGCGCACGGCCGAGAACTCGGTGCCGCCGCACAGGCCGGGTTCGATGCAGGTCGCGCGTACACCGGTGCCGATGAGGTCGGCATTCAGGTTCTGCGTGAACTGGTGCACGAAGGCCTTGGTGGCGCCGTACACGTTGCCGCCAGGGTAGGGGAACTCGCCCGCCACCGAGCCCAGGTTGACGATGGTGCCGCTGCCGCGCTGCACCATGCCGGGCAGCAGGGCGCGCGTGACGTGCACGAGCCCCGCGCAGTTGGTGGCGATCATCTCGTCCCAGTCGTTGCCGTCCGCCTCCTGCGCTGGAGCCAGGCCGCGCGCGAGGCCGGCGTTGTTGACCAGCACGTCGATGCGGCTGAACGCGTCGGGCAGCGACGCCAGCGCGGCCGGGATGCTCTCGCGGCGCGACACGTCCAGCTGCACGGCATGCGCGTGGTCGGGAGAGGAGGCGGCGATCTCGGCAAGCTTGTCGAGCCGGCGCGCGGCCAGCACCACGCGCATGCCGTCGCGCAGCAGCTGCCGCGCGATGGCGGCGCCGAAGCCGGCGCTGGCGCCGGTGACCAAAGCGGTTTGCATGGCAGTCTCCTTCGGGGTTGCTGCTCAGTCGGCGGCGGCGTATTGCGCGATGCCGTTGCCGAAGGACCAGTTCTCTTTTACCGTCTCCACCAGGTTGATGATGACGTCGGCGGGCGGCAGGTCGCCGGCCGCGGCCACCGCCTGCGCGATGGCGGCGAACAGCGCTTTCTTCACCGGGACCGACCGCCCCTCGCTGCAGGTGATCTGCACCAGGATCGCATTGCGCCCGTGCGAAATGCCCATGTAGCTGGGCGCGATCACCACTTCACCAGCGGCATGCCGCTGCAGCGCCTGGAAGCGGTCGTCCTGCGGCACGTTGAAGGTCTTCACGAGGCTGTCGTGCACGGCATCGGCCACCGCGTGGAGGCGGGACTCGGTGAAGTGGCTGGGAACGTCGATACGAACGAAGGGCATGGTGATCTCCGGATGAAAACCGCGGGTGCGGCGGGTTGAGGAAAGTGGTTAGCTATGCAACTATATGGGTAAAAAAAAGGAACTCACTTGAGCGCGGAGCAGACGGCGCGGACCTTGCCGACAGTCTCCAGGAAATTCTCCTTGCCGACGTGCTGCTGGATGCGTTTGGTGACGGCGCCGCTGGCGATGGTGAGCGCATCGTGCAGGGCACGCCCCTTTGCCGTGGGGTACACCGACCAATGGCGCGCGTCGTGCTCGGCCTCCCTGCGCTCCAGCAGGCCCAGGGTTTCCAGGCCGTCGATGAGGCGGGTGGCGGTCGGGCGGCTGATGGTCAACTTAGTGGCGAGTTCGTGTTGCGACATGCCGGGTTGGGCGAGGACCAGCCTGAGCAGGAAGGCTTGAGGGGGTGTGACGCCGAACGGTTTGAAGGCCTGCGTCCACTCGCGCTCGACCACGCGGGCCAGCGCGGTGGTGTTGAAGTAGAGGCAGTGGTCGAACATCTTGGATTGCATCTTAGCTGGATATGGTTAGCTATGCAACTGTTTTCCGCTTGGTGGACACCACGTCCCGCGACAGACATGATGGTGGCGCGCGACCGTCACGCGCTCCGCGAGTACGTAGAGTTCAAGCCGCGGGCGTAACGCCGCGTTCCTTGAAGACTTCTCGTGCGATGTTGAGCGCGTTGATGGTGCTGGGAAAGCCGGAGAAAACGGCCATCTGAAGAATCACTTCCACAAGCTCGGAAGGTTCGCAACCAACATTGAGTGCACCGTGCAAATGCACTCGCAATTGCGGTACCGCAGTTCCCATCGCGGTAAGCGCCGCCACAGTAGCGAATTGCCTTGAACGAAGATCCAGCCCCGGGCGGGACATCACATCGCCGTACGAAAAGTCGATGACCCATTCTGCTAAATCTGGCGCGATGTCTTTCAAGCTATCGACAACCGCCGAGCCTGTTCCACCGGTGATCCGACTGAGCGTCAGTTCACCGATCTCGCGACGCTTCGTTGGAATGTTCACTAATTCTCCTTGGTTGATTTATCGTCGAGGAACGGTTCTAGGATCACTGACACGGCACCGACAGTGGCGGTCCAGCGAAACGGATGCGGCGGCGATTGTAGTGGGTCACGAAGTGATCGATGCGTTGCACCAACAACGTCTCTTGCGTCGTGGCCCGCGGTGCCCGGGGCGGCGATTTCTGGGGCGGCTGTGCTGTTCGGTCCGGAGCCGGGCGCGCTTGCGCGCTTCGTTGACTGAATCGCAGTAGCTGTCTGAGCGGAGTGTTTGCTTGCAAACGCGCAGCGAGTTCTACTGCGCCGGCTCCGGACCGAACAGCGCAGCGGAGTCGGCGCGCAGCGCCGACCGCCACAGCATGAGCCGCCCCGGGCACCGCGGGCCACGACGCCGCGAGGTCTCCGCACGCAACCCGCACGCACGCGCGCAAATCACTCCATGAACTGCAAGGAAGCCAACCGCGCATACACCCCCCGCGCCGCCATCAGTTCCTCGTGCGTCCCGTGCTCAACAATCCGCCCATGGTCCAGAACAACAATCCGGTCCGCCTGCTGCACAGTCGCCAGCCGGTGCGCGATCACGAGCGTCGTCCGGTCGCGCATCGCCGACTCCAGCGCCGCCTGCACCATCCGCTCGCTCTCCGCATCCAGCGCACTGGTCGCCTCGTCGAGCAGCAGCAGGGGCGGGTTCTTCAGCATCGCCCGCGCGATCGCGATGCGCTGGCGCTGCCCGCCCGACAGCCGCACGCCGCGCTCGCCAAGAAAGCTGTCGTAGCCCCCCGGCAGCGCCAGGATGAACTCGTGCGCGTACGCAGCACGCGCCGCCGCGACCACTTCGTCGTCGCTTGCCCCGGGCCGCCCATAGCGGATGTTCTCCATCGCGCTGGCCGAGAACACCACCGGCTCCTGCGACACCAGCCCGATGCGCCCGCGCAGGTCGCCCAGCGCGAGATCGCGCACCGGCACGCCGTCCAGCGCGATGGTGCCTTGCGCCGGATCGTAGAAACGCAGCAGCAGCGAGAACACAGTGGTCTTGCCGGCGCCACTCGGCCCGACCAGCGCCACGGTCTCGCCGGGCGCCACCATGAGATCGAAATCCTTCAGCGCCGGCACCGCCGGCCGCGACGGATAGTGGAAGGTCACGCCGCTGAACGCCACCCGGCTGCCGCCGTGCGCAGGCGGCAAGGCCAGCGGCTGCGCGGGCGACGCCACCGGCGAGCGGCTGGCCAGCAGCTCCATCAGGCGCTCGGTCGCGCCGGCCGCCCGCAGCAGGTCGCCATACACCTCGCCGAGGATGCCGACCGCGCCGGCGAAGATGATCACGTACAGCGCCGCCTGGCCCAGCTGGCCCGCGCTGAGCCTGCCGGCCAGCACCGCCTGCGTGCCCTGGTACAGGCCCCACAGCGCGACGGCCGCGTTGGCGATGATGATGAAGGCCACCAGCACGGCGCGCGCGCGGGTGCGCCGCACCCCGGTGCGAAAGGCGGTCTCGGTGGCGTTGTCGAAACGCCCGGCTTCGCGTGCCTCGCCGGTGTAGCTTTGCACCACCGGAATGGCGTTCAGCACCTCGGCCGCGATGGCGCTGGAATCGGCCACGCGGTCCTGGCTGGCGCGCGACAGCTTGCGCACGCGCCGCCCGAACGTGGCGGCCGGCAGCACCACCAGCAGCACGGCCACGAACACCAGCGACATCACGTACGGATGCGTGTAGACCAGCATCGCCAGCGCGCCGACGCCCATTACCACGTTGCGCAGGCCCAGCGAGAACGACGAGCCGATCACCGTCTGCACCAGCGTGGTGTCGGTGGTCAGGCGCGACAGCACTTCGCCCGTGCGCGTGGTCTCGAAAAACTCGGGGCTCTGCTTGAGCACGTGCGCATACACCGCGTTGCGCAGGTCGGCCGTGACGCGTTCGCCCAGCCAGCTGACGGTGTAGAAGCGCCCGGCCGAAAAAATGCCCAGCGCGACCGCCACCGCGAACAGCGCCAGGAAATGCTCGCGCAGCGCCAGCAGCCGCTCGCCATGGCCGGCCGTGGACAGGCTCTGGTCGATCATGCCGCGCAGGGCCAGCGGGAACAGCAGCGTGGCCCCGGCCGCCAGCACCAGCAGCACGCCGGCCAGCGCGATGCGTCCGCGGTAGGGCCGCAGGAAAGGCAGCAGGCCGGATAGCGATGTGGGCGCGCCCTTGGCGGGCTGCGCGGAGCGGGTCGAAGGGATCGCGGACTCTGCCATGGCGGGCAGTGTACCCATTAAGGTCGCATTGCTTGCTCATCCAATCATCGCCTTGACAGTATCTGCCCAGGCAACTAATATCGCGGCTCATGTCCACCACACCTTTGCGCGCGCGCCCCGCGCCCGGCAGCCGCCGGACCACCGCGCCCGCAACCGCGCCGCCCGTTAATTTCTACAACGCCAAGTCCTACCAGCCGGACGAGAGCGTTGCCTATCTCATGCGGCGCATCATGACCAACGTGGCGGCCGAGGTGGACGCCGCGCTGGAGCCCGCCGGGCTGACCAACGCGCAGTGGGTGCCGCTGTACAAGCTGCACCTGGGCCATCCGTCCACCGTGGCGGAACTGGCGCGCGGCTGCCAGCTGGACACCGGCGCCATGACGCGCACGCTGGACCGGCTGGAAGCCAAGGGCCTGCTGCGCCGCGTGCGCTCCGAGGCGGACCGGCGGGTGGTCAACATCGAACTCTCCGACGAAGGCCGCGCCGCGGCCGGGCAGATCCCGCCGGTGCTGAGCAAGGTGCTCAACGACCACCTGCGCGGCTTCTCCGTCGACGAATGGGAAACCCTCAAGACACTTCTCACGCGCATGCTGGGCAACGCCCACCACTTGCAGGCGCGCCGGGAGAACAAGAATGCCGACTGAACAACAAAGCAAACAAACTTTTGTGACACACCGCTGGACGGCGCTCGGCGCGGCCGTGCTGCTGGCCGGCTGCGCCAACATGTCCGGCATCGCGCCGGAAGCCAAGCTGCGCCCGCCCGATACGTTCGGTTTGCGCGGCGACGCCGCGACGCAGGTGTCCGCCCAGTGGTGGCGCGACTTCGGCGACCCGCAGCTGGACGCGCTCATCACCCAGGCGCTGCGCGACAACCCGAACCTGCGGGTCGCGCAGGCGCGGCTCGCGCGCGCCCGCGCCGTGCTGGAAGTCGCCAACGCGGCCACGCTGCCGCAAGTGAACGGGTCGCTGGAGGTCACGCGCCAGCGCTACACCGAAAATGGTTTGGTGCCGCCGCCCATCGCCGGTTCGGTGCGCGACATTTCCACGCTGCAGCTGGGCACCAACTGGGAAATCGATTTCTTCGGCAAGTACAGCCAGGCGCTGGAAGCGGCGCTGGGCACCTCGCGCGCGGCCGATGCCGACGTGCAGGCCGCCCGCGTGCTGCTGGCCAGCCAGGTGGCGCGCAGCTACTTCCAGCTGGCGCGCCTGCACGACCAGCTGGCGGTGGCCGAGCGCACGCTGGCGCAGCGGCAGGAGTCGCACAAGCTGGTGCGCGACCGCGTCAACGCCGGCCTGGACACCACGCTGGAGCTGCGCCAGAGCGAAGGCGCGCTGCCCGAGGCGCGCCAGCAGATCGAGGCGCTGCGCGAGCAATCGCAGACCACGCGCAACGCGCTTGCCGCGCTGGTCGGCCAGCCCGACATCGCCATCGCGGCCAAGCCGCTGGCGGCCCTGAAGCCGGTGGCGATTCCCGCCGCCGTGCCGGCCGACCTGCTGGGCCGCCGCGCCGAAATCGTCGCCGCGCGCTGGCGCGTGGAAGCCGCCGGCCACGAAGTGGAAAGCGCCAAGGCGCAGTTCTATCCCAACATCAGCCTCACGGCCTTCGTCGGCCTGTCCAGCATCGGCCTGGGCAAGCTGCTGGACCCGGGCAGCCTGCAGGCGGGCGTGGGCCCGGCCATCCACCTGCCGATCTTCGATGCCGGGCGGCTGCGCGCCAACCTGCGCGGCAAGACCGCCGACCTCGACGCCGCGGTGGAGAGCTACAACGGCGCCGTGCTGGACGCCGTGCGCGAGACGGCCGACCAGCTCACCGCGGCGCAGTCCGTCGCGCGCCAGCAGGCCGACCAGCGCGCCGCGCAGACCGCGGCGGAGCAGGCCTACGGCATCGCGCTGCAGCGCTACCGCGCCGGCCTGGGCACTTACCTCAACGTGTTGGCCGCCGAGACGGCGGTGCTGAACCAGCGCCGCCTCGCCGTGGACCTGGCCGCGCGCGCCCTCGACACCCGCGTGCAGCTGATGCGCGCGTTGGGAGGTGGCTTCACCCCCGACGCCGAAACGCAGCAGCTCGCCGCCCAACCTTCGACACGGAAAGAACAGCAGTGAACGCACCGCAAGACACCGCAGCAGCCGCCACGACGCCGCGTGCCGCCAAGCGCAAGAAAGCCCTCATCGGCCTGGCCGCCGTCGTTGCCGTGGCCGGCCTGGCCTGGGGCGCGTACGAGTGGCTGGTGGCCAGCCACTACGAGTCCACCGACAACGCCTACGTGCAGGGCAACGTGATCCAGATCACGCCGCAGATCGGCGGCACGGTGATGGCGATCTACGCCGACGACACCGACTTCGTGAAGGCCGGCCAGCCGCTGGTGAAGCTTGATCCGGCCGACGTCAACGTCACCTTGCAGCAGGCAGAAGCCAACCTGGCGCAGGCGGTGCGACAGGTGCGCACGCTCTACACCAACAACGGCACGCTGGCCGCGCAGGTGCGGCTGCGCCAGGCCGACATCGGCAAGGCCGACGCCGACGTGAAGCGCGCGCAGGACGACTACCAGCGCCGCCAGGGCCTGGTGGGCAACGGCGCCGTGTCCAAGGAAGAACTGAACCACGCCGGCACGCAGCTGGCCGATGCGCGCGCCGCGCTGGCGGCAGCGCAGGCCGGCGTGTCCGCCGCGCGCGAGCAGCTGGCCAGCAACCAGGTGATGACCGACGGCACCAGCGTCGAGGAGCACCCGAGCGTGCAGGCCGCCGCCGCCAAGGTGCGCGAAGCCTGGATCGCCTCGCAGCGCGCCGCGCTGCCGGCGCCGGTGGACGGCTACGTCGCCAAGCGCACGGTGCAGCTGGGCCAGCGCGTGGCGGCAGGCGCCCCGATGATGTCGCTGGTGCCGCTGAACCAGGTGTGGGTCGACGCCAACTTCAAGGAGGTGCAGCTGCGCAAGATCCGCATCGGCCAGCCGGTGACGCTCACGGCCGACGTGTACGGCAAGCGCGTGGAATACAAGGGCTCGGTGTCGGGCCTGGGCGTGGGCACCGGCGCGGCCTTCGCGCTGCTGCCGGCGCAGAACGCCACCGGCAACTGGATCAAGGTGGTGCAACGCGTGCCGGTGCGCATCGCACTGGATGCGCAGCAGGTGCAGAAGAACCCGCTGCGCGTGGGCCTGTCGATGGATGCGACGGTCGACGTATCGAAGCAGGACGGCAAGACGCTGGCCGACGCGCCGCGTGCTGCCTCCGTGTCGCAGACACCGGTGTTCGCCTCGCTGGACAACGGCGCCGAAGTCGAGGTGCGCCGCATCGTCGCGGCCAACAGCGGGCGCGGCGGGAGCACGGCTGCCAACACCAGCACCGCCAGCACCGCGAATGCCACTGCGGGCACCGCCACTGCTGGCGCCGCGCCGACGCGCGTGGCCAGCAGCACGACCCATTGAGCCCAAGGCGAACCAGGCCATGACCGAGCTCACCGCCGACAACGCTGGCGCACCGCCGGCGCAGGACAAGCCCGCACCCGCGGCGCCGCCCGCGGCCTATCCGGCCCTGGAGGGTTCGGCGCGCCTGTGGGGCACGATCGCGCTGTCCACCGCCACGTTCATGAACGTGCTGGACACGTCGATTGCCAACGTGTCGCTGCCGGCCATCGCCGGCGACCTGGGCGTGAGCCCCAACCAGGGCACCTGGGTCATCACCAGCTTCGCGGTGGCCAACGCCATCGGCGTGCCGCTCACCGGCTGGCTGTCGCAGCGCTTCGGCCAGGTGCGCCTGTTCGTCGCCAGCGTGATCCTGTTCATCACCGCCTCGCTGCTGTGCGGCCTGGCGCCCAACATGACGACGCTGATCGCCTTTCGCGCGCTGCAGGGCTTCGTCGCCGGGCCGATGATTCCGCTGTCGCAGGCGCTGCTGCTCTCCAGCTATCCGCGCGCCATGGCGGGCACGGCCATGGCGGCGTGGTCGATGACGACGCTGATCGCGCCGGTGATGGGGCCGATGCTGGGCGGCTGGATCACCGACAACATCAGCTGGCCCTGGATCTTCTACATCAACGTGCCGGTCGGCCTGGTCGCCGCCGGCGCCACCTGGGCGATCTACCGCAAGCGAGAGAGCACGCGGCGCCAGCTGCCGATCGACAAGGTGGGCCTGGCCCTGCTGGTGATTTGGATCGGCGCCATGCAGGTCATGCTGGACATCGGCAAGGAGCAGGACTGGTTCGAGTCGCCGGTCGTGGTGGGCCTGGCCGTGGTGGCGGTGGTGGGCTTCGCCTTCTTTTTGATCTGGGAGCTGACCGACGAACACCCGGTGGTGGAGCTGCGCCTGTTCGCGCGGCGCAATTTCTGGGCCGGCACCTTGTCCACCGCGCTGGCCTACGCGCTGTTCTTCGGCGGCATGGTGCTGCTGCCGCTGTGGCTGCAGCAGTTCATGGGCTACACGGCCACCGACGCCGGCATGGTGATGGCGCCGGTGGGCCTGTTCGCCATCCTGCTGTCGCCGCTGGTTGGCAAGAACGTGACGCGGGTCGACCCGCGCAAGCTGGCCACCTTCGCCTTCGTCGCCTTTGCGCTCATCATGTGGATGCGCTCGCGCTTCAGCACCGAAGCGGACTTCATGACGATCGTGATCCCCACCATCGTGCAGGGCATCGCCGTGGCGTTCTTCTTCATCCCTCTGGTGACCATCACGCTGTCGGGCCTGAGCCCCGACAAGATCCCGGCGGCCTCGGGTTTGAGCAACTTCGCGCGGATCACGGCGGGCGCCTTCGGCACCTCGATCGCCACCACCTTGTGGGAGAGCCGCGCCGTGCTGCACCACTCGCAGCTGGCCGAAGCGGTAAACCCCGCCAACCCGGCGGCGCAGGCGACGCTGTCAGGATTGGGCGCGAGTGGATTGACCCGCGAGCAGAGCTTGTCGTTGATCAACCGCATGGTGGACCAGCAGGCGTTCACGATGGCCGCGACGGACCTGTTCTACGCGTCGGCCGTGCTGTTCGTGCTGCTGATCCCGGTGATCTGGCTGAGCAAGCCGCAGAAGGCGGGGGCTGGGAACGCGGATGCGGCGGCGGGGGCGCACTGAGGTGGTGAAAGCAGGCACTGGTTGCCGATGGGCGGCATCGTCCTGGTGAGCAGGCTAGATGTGCGGAATTTCGGATTGAAGAAAATCCGCCAGGACTTGAACCCTTGAAGGCAGCAGCCGGCGTCGCGAATACAGAAGTGTGGCGTGTTGCGGTGGACCCGTCCAAGGCTCCAGCACGCGTATGAGCGCACCCTCCCGCAACAGATCGCTCACCATCCATGATGGCTGCAGTGCGACACCGGCGCCGTCGAGAACGGCCTCAAGGAGCGCAACCGCGCTCGTGACTCGGTACCGGCCGCCTGTTTCTATCTCGAACTTGCCGCCCGGGCCGGAAAGCGTCACGAAAGACGTCAGCGCCTGGCCGTAGGCGAGATACTCGTGTTCGGCCAGTGCGTCCGGATCAACAGGCGCGCCGCGCGCAGCAATGTAGGCCGGTGACGCTACCAGGAATCTCGGCCAGACTGCTACCTCCCGCCGGATGAGGCCCGCCGGTGCAGCGCCTCCAATTCTCAATGCGATATCGACACGCTCCTCGAGCGGATCAACGAAACGATCCTCGAGTAGCAGGTCGACTTGCACCTTCGGAAATTTGGCGAGAAACTTGAGCACGAGGCGATTGATGTGCTTCTCGCCCAGTGCGATCGGCGCCGCCATGCGCACCCGGCCGTTGGGAACCGCAGCGCGGTGCTGCACCTCGGCCACGGCCTCTTCATATGCTGCCAGGATGCCGGACGCCCTGGAATGGAAGAGTAGACCCTCTTCAGTCAGCTGCACTCCGCTCGTGCCGCGGGTCACGAGCCGCACACCGAGTGATTCCTCAAGCGACGAAACGAGCTTGCTGACCGTCGGCTGACCGACGCCCATCTCCCGTGCAACAGCGGAAAAGCTGCCTGCGTCGACGCCGCGAGCGAACGCCGCCAGGGCCTGTAGTGTGTCCATGTGCTCTCGTATTCTGGAATGGCCACTATGCCATTCTTGCAGTTCCCCCAGCGGCGATTCCAGGCAAAAGTACAGCCATGTCATCACTGGAGTTCGCATGAAGCTCGCTTTTCGTCTCGTCGCCCTATCGCTTTTGGCGGCCTCTTCCATGTGGATCAACGGCGCTTGCGCCGCTGATCGTCTTGTCCCTCCATCGCGCTGGTCGCCATCCTGGATGAGCAGTGCCGAATCCACATGGCCGCAGGGGTTCGTCCTCCCTACCGGAATGCCACCGGCGTTCGACCATCAGACAGTTCGGCAAAGTGCGCGCTTGTCCGTCGGCGGCACGGCACTGCGGATCACGGTAAGCAACGAATACTCGGCTTCACCGCTGCGGATTGGCGCAGCAAGCGTGGGGCTGATGGCAGACCCTGGAACTGGGAGAACCGAGCACCCCAAGGCGGTCACTTTCGCAGGGCATCCCTACGTCGTCGTCCCTGCTGGCGCTACCGCGACCAGCGATCCTGTCGATTTCGCGGTAGCGCCTCTCACGACTCTGGCGGTATCCGTCTTCCTGCCCGGTGCGAGTGCGCCAGGCGGCTTTCACTGGCTTGCCCAAGGAACCGTCCACGTCGCTGAAGGCGACCAAACCTCTGCAACCTCGCTTCCATCCAACGCGCTCAAGCTGACCGGGCGAGCATTCCTGGGGACCATCAGCGTTCTGGGAGGAGGGGTGCCGCACACCGTCGCTGCGATTGGCGACTCCCTCACGGACGGCGTGGGCGCCACGCCGGATGCCGACCGGCGTTGGCCTGATGCGCTGGCCGAAGAACTTGCTGGACAGGGCATCGGTGTACTGAACGCGGGCATCGCCGGCGGCCGGCTTCTGAGGAATGGCATGGGGCTGAGTGCTCTTGCGCGGATCGAAAACGATGCGTTTCAGCAACCTGGTCTTGAAGCGATTGTGGTCCAACTGGGAACCAATGACATTGGCTGGCCGGGCGGCCCTTTCGCTCCCGCCGACACGCCAATGTCGCCGCAGGAGTTCATCGATGGATATCGGCAGCTGATCGCGAAGGCGAGGGTGCACAACATTCGCATCATCGCGGTCACGGTACCTCCGTTCAAGGACGCTCTGCAAGGGACTCCGCTTGAAGGTCACTACAGCGAGGCCAAGGAGCGCACCCGGCAGGCAGTGAACAAATGGATCCGCGAATGCGCAGAGTTCGACGCCGTCGCTGACGCCGACCGCGCTTTGCGGGATGCCGCAGATCGTGCGCGGCTGGCGCCTGAATTCGACTCGGGAGACCATCTGCATCCAAGCGATGCCGGGCATCGGGCGATCGCTCACCTTGTCGCCCAGTCGCTCCGGTCAGCCGGCGCCCGCTCAAACATCGTTTCTCGATAAGGGACTGATATGGAATATCGATTTCTTGGCCGCTCCGGCTTCAAGGTGCCGGTGCTCGGTTTCGGCGCAGGCACATTCGGAGGGGAAGGGCCGCTCTTCAGCGCCTGGGGCAACACCGATGTCGGGGGGGCGCGACGTATCGTCGACATCTGCCTCGATGCCGGCGTCACATTGTTTGACACGGCCGATGTCTATTCGAATGGCGCATCCGAACGGATCCTGGGCGCGGCGCTGAAAGGCCGGCGCAATGGGGCCATCATCTCCACCAAGCTGTCCCTGCGCAGCGGAGAAGGGCCCAACGAAGTGGGCTCCTCAAGGCACCATCTGATCGAAGCCACCCACGCGGCATTGCGCCGCCTGGGCACCGATTACATCGACATCCTCCAGCTTCACGCTTTCGATGCGATGACGCCCGTCGATCAGGTGTTGCATACATTGGACAACTTCGTGCGCGACGGGAAGGTCCGTTACCTGGGCGTGTCGAACTTCTCGGGTTGGCAACTGATGAAGTCACTCGCAACTTCGGATCGCCTCGGGTTGTCCCGCTACGTCGCCAACCAGACCTATTACTCGCTCATTGGCCGCGACTACGAATACGAGCTCATGCCGCTTGGCCTCGATCAAGGTGTGGGCGCCATTGTCTGGAGTCCCCTGGGCTGGGGCCGCCTGACCGGAAAACTTCGACGCGGTGAGCAGTTGCCCGTTGGAAGCCGCTTACATGCCACCGCGGGCTTCGCACCCCCCGTCGACGATGCCCGGCTCTTTCGCGTCATCGACGCCCTTGAGGGTGTCGCCGGGGAGTGCGGCAAAAGCGTGCCTCAGATCGCGATCAACTGGCTGCTGAGCCGTCCGACCGTTGCAACGGTGCTGATTGGCGCGCGTGACGAGGCTCAGTTGAAACAGAACCTCGGCGCGATCGGATGGTCGTTGACAGCCGGCCAACTCGCTGCGCTCGACGAGGCGAGTCAGGGCTTGGTCCCCTATCCCTATTATCCGTATTGGAACGGGCAGTTTTCAGAGCGCAGTCCGGTGCAGGAAATGCAGCCTCATTCCTAGTGTAGTGCGCGCGAATTAGTTGAACTTTCGCTCGAAGGCATACTCCGATGGCCAAGGGGGTGTGATGCCATGCGGGTCGCCAAGTCGATTGAGCTGGATGGGCAGACGCAGCAGGAGCTTCG
>NZ_JACCWG010000032.1 GCF_013697775.1 Ramlibacter sp.
CGAAGCTCCTGCTGCGTCTGCCCATCCAGCTCAATCGACTTGGCGACCCGCATGGCATCACACCCCCTTGGCCATCGGAGTATGCCTTCGAGCGAAAGTTCAACTAATTCGCGCGCACTACACTAGAACATCCCGTTCGTATTGGCGGCGGTTTCGGGGATGGGTTGGCGCACGTCCCAATGTTCAACGATCTTGCCGTGTTCAAGCCTGAAGATTTCCATGATCGCCAACCCCGCTTCTTCGGGCTGAGGCTTGACGTGGACATGCAGCACCACAAAGTCGCCGTCGGCGAAGACGCGTTTGACATCGCTGCGAAGTCCAGGGAATTGCATTTTCATGCCATCCATCAACGACCGAAAACCCTCGATTCCATCCTTGCTCCTGGGATTGTGATTGATGAAATGCGGCCCAAAATAGGTCACGGCTTCGTCGATGTTTTTTTGATTCAAAGCCGCGTCGTAGAACACTAAAACTTTCCGTTTGTTAGCCTCGCGGTCATCGTCTGCGGCATGCGCCGGCGTGGCGCCGGCGGCCGCCGTCGTTGCCAAGCTGATTCCAAAGGCTCTTCTATCAGTCATCATCTTTTCTCCTTTTATGCTCTTTTTGTACTATTCAGTCCGTAATCAGCCAAAAAAAATTACACCAAGGCTTTCATGATCGTCGCGAGAGTCTTAGTTCGTGCATCCACTGCGAGATTGGCGCGGCCCAAAACCTGCAACCCATAGAGATTTGCGACGAGAAACGTGGACAGCACGCGCGCATCGGCATCCGCGGCAAACTGTCCAGCTTCCTGTCCCCGCACGATCGTGTCCTGGTAGGCGTCTTCGAGCAGTTCCAGCCCGCGCCTGACGCGCATGCGCACGAGTTGGTCCTGTCCGCCTCGTTCGATCGCGCAAACCTGAAGAAAGCAGGTTTTAGAGGAGGATTGGAAGCCAAGAATCTTTTCGAAGCTCCTGATAATCGCTGCGCGAGGTGGTCCACGCCGCAAATCGTCGATGTTTGCCTGCAGTACAGTCTCGATATAGCGGTCGAGGGACGCCAGGAGCATTTCGTGCTTGCTGCCGAATGCACCGTAGAAGCTGCTTTTGCTGAGGCCCACTTCGCGAAGCAACCCATCGAGCGAAGTTGCCTCATAGCCGCCGCGCCAAAATAGCTGCAACGCGCCATCCAGTACCTGCTCGTGATCAAATTCTCTCAGGCGTGCCATTTTTTAGGACTGTTTGGTCCTGAATTTTATGTGCAGAGAGCTGACGAAGTCAAGCTCTCCGCCGACATGGGTGCGCGCCGAGCTGCGGCGTCGCAGCGCCTGCGCCTACGCCGCGGTCCCGCCCGCCGCCGTAGATTCGGGCAAAGACCTGAAGGACCAACCAAAATGCAGCCGAACGCTTCCATGACACCCGCTTCCATTCTCCCGGTGCCGAAAGTCGACATCGACAGCGACGTGCCCGTTGCCATCATCCCGACCGCCAGCGTCGCGCCGCTGGACGGCCCTCCCAATGGCGAACGCATCAACACCTTCACCCTCGCGCCGCTCGAAGATACCGCCGTCAATGCCTATGGCAGCATGCGCGAGCGCGTGCTCAGCAAGCCGCTCACGTACGTGGCCGCGGCGTTCTCGCTGGGCTTCGTTTTCGCCCGCATGCTGCGCTGACGCCGCGCGTATCACCCGGCGGGTACATGCATAGGCGACGGTGTCACGCCGCCTGCGCCCGCCCCTGCAGCAGCTTGTCCAGCGTCACTGGGTAATCGCGCACGCGCATGCCTGTTGCGTTGTAGATCGCATTGGCGATCGCCGCGCTCACGCCGCAGATGCCCAACTCACCGACGCCCTTGGCCTTCAACGGCGTCGCCATCGGGTCCACCTCGTCGAGGAAGATCACGTCCTGGTGCGGGATGTCGGCATGCACGGGCACTTCGTATCCCGCGAGGTCGTGGTTCACGAAGAACCCTAGGCGCTTGTCCACGGCAAGCTCTTCCATCAGCGCACCGCCCACGCCCATGGTCATGGCGCCGATCACCTGGCTGCGCGCCGTCTTCGGATTCAGGATGCGGCCGGCCGCGCACACGGCGAGCATGCGGCGCACCCGCACCTCCGCCGTGAAGGCATCGACGCCCACCTCGACGAAGTGCGCGCCGAAGGTGGACTGCTGCGCCTGCTTTGCCAGCTCGCCGAACTCCATCGTGTCCTCGCCAACCAGCTCGCCCTGGGCCGCCGCCTCGCGCAACGCGACGCGACGCGCGCCCAAGCGCACTTGGCCATCGGCGAACACCGCGGTGGCGGAAGCGATGCCCAGCCGCTGCGCGATCGCCTCGCGCAGCTTCACGCACGCGGCGTACACGCCGGCCGTGGAACTGGCCGCGCCCCACTGGCCGCCGGACCCGGACGAGACGGGAAACGCCGAGTCGCCCAGGCGCACGAAGACGGTGTTCAGCGGCACGCCCAGCATCTCCGCCGCGGTCTGCGCCAGGATGGTGTAGCTGCCGGTGCCGATGTCGGTCATGTCGGTCTCGACAGTCACCACGCCGCGCCCGTCCAGCCGCACGCGGGCGGCGGACTTGGTGGTCGGCGCGCCGCGGTACGCCGCCGCCACGCCCATGCCGACGCGCCAGCGGCCGTCGCGCACCTGCCCCGGCTTCGCGTTGCGCCTGTTCCAGCCGAAGCGCTCGGCGCCTATCTGCAGGCATTGCACCAGCTGGCGCTGCGAGAACGGCTGCCCGGCCGGCTTGGCCTGCTGGCTGGCCGCCTGGGCGTTCTGGCCCTGCGGGTCGTCCTTGCCCTTGGCGCGCGAATGGTCCGGCACCACCTGCGTGTCGTTCCTGATGCGCAGCTGCACCGGGTCCATGCCCAGCTTGTCGGCCAGTTCGTCCATCGCGACCTCGAGCGCCATGTGCCCCGTCGCCTCGCCGGGTGCGCGCATCGCGTTGGCTTCGGGCAGGTCCAGCGTCGCGAGCCGTGTCGCGGTCATGCGGTTGGCACCGGCGTAGAGCATGCGGGTCTGGTGCACGGCGCTGTCCGGCTTGCCCTGGGGCAGGTCGCCGGACCAGCTCTCGTGCGCAATGGCGGTGATCCTGCCGTCGCGCTCGGCCCCGAGTCGCACCCGCTGGATGGTGGCGGGCCGGTGCGTGGTGTTGTTGATCATCAGCGCGCGCTGCAGCGCGACCTTCACCGGCCGCCCCGCGGCCTTCGCGCCCAGCGCGGCGAGCACGGCGTCGGAGCGCACGAACAGCTTGCCGCCGAAGCCGCCGCCGATGAAGGGCGACACGAGCCGCACCTTTTCCTTCGGGATCTTCAGCGTGGTGGCCAAGTCGCCGCGGCTCCAGTCGACCATCTGGTTGGACGTCCACACCGTCAGCTGGTCGCCGCTCCAGGCGGCGATGGTGGCGTGCGGCTCCATCATGGCGTGGCTGTGGTCAGGCGTGGTGTAGGTGGCGTCCACCTGCACCGGCGCGGCGGCGAACGCGCCCGCGAAGTCTCCGACACTGGAGTCGGGGGTGCCGCCGTTCATTTCGTCGGGCTTCGCCGCGCCATCCCTGCCCTTGGCGAGGTCGAAGCGGCCCGGCGTCCGTTCGTAGTCGACCTTCACCAGCTGGGCCGCCGCGCGCGCCTGCTCGAAGGTGTCGGCCACGACCAGGGCGACGGCCTGGTGGTAGTGGTCGATCTCCGGGCCGCCCAGCAGCTTGGCGGTGTTCATCTTGCCCTTGCCCAGCGCACCCGCGGACTGCGCGGTGACGATGGCGAGCACGCCCGGCGCGCGGCGCGCCGCCTCGAGATCCATGGACCGGATGCGGCCCTTCGCGATGCCGGCGCCGACCACCCAGCCGTAGGCGGGATTGCGGGCCACGTCGTGCCGCTCGTACGCGTACGGCGCGGTACCGGTGGTCTTGAGCAGGCCGTCGATGCGGTCGACCGGCTTGCCGACGACCTTGCCCTGGTCGATCGGGTTGGTGGTGGCGGGGGTGTCGAATTTCATGGGGTTGGGGCCTGTTCCAGCACCGAGGCGATCGTCCGCTCGGCCAATGCCAGCTTGAAAGCGTTGTGTTCGGTGGGCCGGGCGTCCGCGAACAGCCGGTCGGCGGCGGCCTTCGCGCCGCGTGGCAGCTCGGCATCGGCTGCATCGACGCGCCACGGCTTGTGCGCGACGCCGCCAAGCGCCACGCGGCCGGTGCCGTCGCGCTGCACGATCGCGGCGACCGACACCAGCGCAAAGGCGTACGAGGCCCGGTCGCGCACTTTTTGATAGAGCTGCCGGCCGCCGGCGGGCCGCGGCAGCGTCACCGCGGTGATCAGCTCGCCCGGCTCCAGCGTGGTCTCCACGTGCGGGGTGTTGCCGGGCAGCCGGTGGAAGTCGGCGATGGGAATCACGCGCGCACGGCCGCTGGCGTGGATGGTCTCCACCGCCGCGTCGAGCGCGCGCATGGCCACGGCCATGTCGCTCGGGTGCGTGGCAATGCACGCGTCGCTGGAGCCCACCACCGCGTGCTGGCGGCTGTAGCCGCCGATGGCGGAGCAGCCGCTGCCCGGCAGGCGCTTGTTGCACGGCATGTTGCCGTCGTAGAAATACGGGCAGCGCGTGCGCTGCAGCAGGTTGCCGGCGGTGGTCGCCATGTTGCGCAGCTGCCCCGACGCACCGGCCACCAGCGCACGGGCCAGCACGCCGTAGTCCCGGCGCACGCGGGCGTCGGTGGCCAGGTCGGCATTGCGCACCAGCGCGCCGATGCGCAGGCCGCCGTCGGGGGTGCGTTCGATCCTGTCCAGCCCGATGCCGTTGATGTCCACCAAGTGCATCGGCGCCTCGATCTGCAGCTTCATCAGGTCCAGCAGGTTGGTGCCGCCGGCAACGAACTTGGCGCCGGGCCGGGCCGCGACGGCCGCCGCAGCCTGCGCGGGCGTGCTCGCGCGCTCGTAGCTGAATGCTTTCATGCCCGGCCTCCCGCGACCTCGGTGATCGCCTCTGCGATGTTGGAATACGCGCCGCAGCGGCAGAGGTTGCCGCTCATGCGCTCTTGCAACTCGGCGCGCGACAGCAGCGGGCGGGCAGCGATGTCGGCGGCCGCATGGCTGGGCACGCCGCGCTTCAGCTCGTCGAGCATGCCGACGGCCGAGCAGATCTGGCCCGGCGTGCAGTAGCCGCACTGGAAGCCGTCGTGCTTGACGAACGCCGCCTGCAGGGGATGCGGCTTCGCGGGCGTGCCCAGACCCTCGATGGTGGTGACCTTCGCGCCGTGGTTCATCACTGCCAGCGTAAGGCAGGACACCGTGCGGCGTCCGTCCACCAGCACCGTGCAGGCGCCGCACTGGCCCTGGTCGCAACCCTTCTTGGTGCCGGTCAGGTGCATGTGCTCGCGCAGGGCGTCGAGCAGCGTCGTGCGCGTGTCGAGCTCGAGCGTGCGCCGTGTGCCGTTCACGTCCAGCGTGACCGTCGCCATGGATGGCGCGGGCTCTCGCGGGGTCCCCTGCGCGGATGCGGCGCCCGGCGCCGTGGCCGCGGCCGAGGCGGCGCCGGCAAGCAGCAGGTTGCGCCGCGTGAGAGAAAGATCGTCGTGGAAACTCATCGTAGGTCCTGCGCAAGCGCCGCGCTGAAATGCGCGAGCATGGGCCGCCCTGTGTGCCCGCGGTGTAGGCATGCGGAGGACGCGGGCGTCGGCAGATGGTAGATGCCATGCCTGGCCGTGAACCGGCTGGGCGGGCAGAATTCATGCATGCAAGACGCCTCGCCCCCTCCCGCCCACCCCCGCGATCCTCTGCACGGCCTGACGCTGGAGGCCATCGTTCGTGCGCTTGAGTTGTATTACGGGTGGGCCGAACTGGCGGTCCGAATTCCGGTGCGCTGCTTCACCCACGATCCAAGCGTCAACTCGAGCCTGAAGTTCCTTCGCAAAACACCATGGGCGCGCGAGAAGGTGGAAGGGCTTTACCTGTTCATGCTGCGTGAACAACGGCGAGGCAGCGGCGGCCTGGCTGAGCACCGCTGAGCACCGCTGAGCGGGTCTGCATTTTGCAAGTACCAAAGCAAAATGCCCGCTAAAGCGGGCATTTTGACGAGCGCCTGAAGAAGATTACTTCTTGGCGTCTTCCTTCTTGGCTTCTGCCTTCACTTCCGACTTTTGCTGCTTGGCTTCAGCGGCGACCACGGCCTTGGTCTTCGTCGCGTCGGCCGCATTGACCTTGCCTTCAGCCTTGGTCGTCGAAGCAGCCTTCTCCGCCTTTTTCTGGGCGGCGGCGGCCTTCTTCGCTGCCTTGGCTCGCGCCCGCGCGTGCTTCTTTTCCGCGGCGGCGGTGGCCTTGGCGGACTTCGCGTCGGCCTTCGCTTCGGCCTTCATTTCCGTCTTGGCAGCGGCCGAAGAAGCGGCCATGGGCGCGCCTGCGTGGGATGCGGCAAAGGACGACGCGGCAAAGAAGGAGGCAGCCAGAATGGCAAGGAGTTTGTTCATAGTGTGGTCCCGCAGAGTGATTAAGAAATTAGCCGCCCGACTGGACTGCCTCATCACAACGCGTCGGCGTGCTCGGCCGTTGACCGCCTCGCAAGATCAGCACCGGCGGAGACCTCCTCAGCTGAAACGGCGCTCCTTCAGGCTGACGTGCTGCTTCCACTCCTCCATGCTGCCCACGCGGCGGATGCTTGCCCACGTCCCCTTGTAGTACGGCACCACGTTGCGGTCGACCCATGGCGTGGTCACGTTGCCGGCAACGCCCCTGAAGTACCCGAACAGCATAAAGGTCTGGTCCGTCTTCGCCGATGCGGTGGGGTACGCCATCGCATAGGTGGCGCCATGGTCGTTGAACACCTCCACCACGTCGCCCGCTTCGACACCCGCGGAGGCCGCGTCCCGGGGGTTCATCTCGAGATAGGCCATCGGGTAGCGGTCGCTGACGAAGGCGTTGTACTGGTCGTGGTAGGCCGTCTGCCAGACCTCGTTCGCCCGTCCGTTGTTGATCCAGAAACGGTGCTTCGCCTTCTGGTCCTCCACGGTTTTCGGCAACCCGTTCCACGGCGCCGGCTTGAATTCGGCGCGGCCATCCTTGGTATCGAACCTTCCGTCCGCGTAGTGGATTTCGGTGCCGACCAGCGTGTCGCCCCGCACCTCCTTGATCGGAAGCTGCACACCGTTGTTGCCGGCCTTGCGCAGCAGCGCGTAGGTGGCAAGGTAGCCGGTGTCGCCGCCCTGGCTGTCGATCGGCCCCGCGCCCGGCCTGCCGGCACGGCGGAAGCCGTCGTTGAAGGCGTCTTCTTCGGTTTTCCAATCGAACCCCTCGAAGCGCCGGGCCATGTCCGCCTTGCCCTCGGCCGCGTACATCGCCTTCAACGTGTTCGCGATGTCCGCGGCGATGAGGCAGTCCGGCTTGGCCGAGCCGGGCGGATCCATGAACTTCTCCGACAGCCTCAGCCGGCGTTCGCCGTTCATGGACGTCAGGTTCATCTCGCCCGGGTGTGTTGCCGGCAGCAGCATGTGCGCGTGCTCGGCGATCGTGGTCGGATACAGGTTGATGCCGACGACGAACAACCCGCCCTTGTTCTTGCAGGCGTCGTAGATGATGTCGACCATCTGTTCAGTGGATGCGCCACGTGCCTTTGCCATCGCTTCCTTGACGATGCCGGCACGCCGGGCGATCACGTCGCGGTGCTCCTGGGCGTTCAGCGTCGTCTGGAACGGATTGGTCCCCCACAGCGTGTACATGAGCCCCTTGCCGCCGATGATCTCCCGGTCGATGTAGATCTTCGTCTCGCCCGGGTAAGGCGGCCGCGTGTAGCCTTCCTGGTGCCCGCCCATGCGGCATGCGCCGGTGCCGCGGCGCCCGACGTTGCGGGTGGCGAGCGCCAGGCCGACCAGCGCGCTCTGGATCACGTAGTTGTCGTTGCCCCAGATGATCCCCTTCTCGTACGCATGGAAAGTGCGCGGGCGGTGTCCCGACGCCTTGGGCTTGTATGCCCACTCCGCCGCCTGGACCAGCCTGGCGACCGGAATGCCCGTGATCCTGGAGCCGTCCTCCAGTGACATGCGGTTGGCCTTCACCGCATCGTCGAAGCCCTTGGTGGACGCGGCGATGAAGTCGCTGTCGTGCCAGCCCTGCTGCACGACATGGGTGAAGAGCGTGTTGAAGAGCGCGGTGTCGGTGCCGGGCAGGAGGTCCAGGTGCAGCACGTTCTCCTTGCCCGCGACCTGTTCGCAGATGGCGACGGTTGCCGTGCGGCGCGGGTCGACGATGATCACCTTGGCTGCCGCGGCCGATTCGCCTGGGAACCACTTGCGCTTCTTTTCCACGGTGCCGCCGGACAGGTTGGGCACCCAGTGGTTGAGGAAGTAGTTCGTCTGCGTCTCGTAGGGATTGCAGCCGGTGGCGATGATGGTGTCGCTGAGCTGTGCGTCTTCATAGCTGTTGTTCAGCTCGCCCACGCCCATGTCGCGCGTGGCGTGGCACTCGGAGTTGTAGGCCGGCCGGTTGTGGATGCGCACCATGGGCGTTTGCAACGCACTGAACATCAGCTTGCCGGTGCCCCAGGTGTTCTCGAAGCCGCCGCCCGCGCCGCCATGGTCGAAGCAGTCGTAGAACAATCCACCCGGCCCGTCGGTGTCGAGGATCTTCCTGGTCAGTCCGGCGTACAGCGCCATCGCGGCCGACCAGTTCGTGTCCAGCCACAGGCCGCTGCGGAAGACACGCGGGCTCTTCAGGCGCTCGCGGCCCGCGCCGCCCTCGCTGTACATGTACGAGGCCATCTTGCCGCCCCGCGTGGACGACAGGCCGCCGTTGACCACGCAGGCCTTGTCCGGAACGATCATGATGTTCCAGCGCTTGCCGTCGCGGTCCTTGACCGTGTTGGTCATCGCCGGGGTCAGGGTGATCGCCATCGGCGGCAGCTGCTTGCGGAAGTCCATGCCCAGGGCGTTCTGGTCCGGCGCGCGGCCGCCTTCGCGCAGCGCATCCCACTTGTACGCGTGGTAGCCGCAGCCGACGATGCAGAAGTGGCAGGTGAGGTTGGTTTTCTGCGCGTCCGCCGGCGGCAGCGCGATGCGGTCCGTGGTGCTGGTGCTCATGGCTGGCGCCTCAAAGGATGTTGGCCTGGCGGCCATAAATGAGGCCGTCCACGCCGAACGCGGAAATCGTGTCCGTCGCGAGGTCGTGGCGCAGGCGCACCATCGGCAGGTTCTCGGTCGCCTGGCCGCACACCATCTGTCCCGCCTTCTCGGCATCGAAGATCGAGAAGTGGCAGCCGCACTTGAACGTCCTGGTGGTCGGCTCGTAGACAACCGGACAGCCCATGTGCGTGCACTGCGCGCTGTACGCGACGATGTCCTTGTTCGGCCCGACGCCGCCCTGTACTTCGGAACCCGTGCGGATCGCGACGCACGGAGACGACGCATCCGGGTAGGCGAAGGCCACGGCCTGGTTCACCGGCATCGCCGCCGCCTTGCCGATGGCCTTAGCGGGATACGGCAGTGCCGTCGCCCCCGCCGCGCCAGCCGGCTGCGCGGCATGCGCGGGCTGGATGGGAATGACCACCGAACCAACGGCGGCGGCAGCCGTGCCACTGGATTTCAAAAAGAGCCTGCGATTGAGCTTGGCCGTGTCCATCGTGTCTTCTCCTATGCATTCGAATCGTGCGTTCCGCCGCGACGCCTGGCGCCGTGATCGAGACGCTCCTTCACCACTCGCCACAACATGGAACCCGCCCCCACGGCCAGCGCAAGGACGATCACGATCGCTGCATGCGCGTAGTTCGACAGCAGCCAATGTTCGGGGGAAACCATGATGTACTCCTTCGTGTTGACGTTGTGCAGCAGACGCATCGAAGCGCTTCCTCTCTAACTACACAACTAGCATCATAGGGATGAAATCGAATAGGCGCGCGCCGATGCATTCGATTCGCCGGCGCAAAACAGGGCCTGCACAAATCCGGCCGCAAAGCACTTGTTACCAAACGAAATTGCTCCACATTGCTGGAACGCTAGGGATATAGTTGTATTTCACAGGGAGATAAAACATGATGAATTTCATCGGTGCAATGCGCTGGATCGCCATTGCTCTCGGGCTTGTCTTTGCTGGAGCGGCGAACTCTGCCGATGTGCAGCCGACGCGATTGACCGTCACCGGCGCCAGCACCATCGCTCCCCTCATGGCCGACATCGCCAAGGCGCATGAGATCAAATATCCCAATATCCGCACCGATGTCCAGACCGGAGGCACGTCACGGGGGATCACCGACGTGCGCAAGCAGACCGCCCAGATCGGCATGGTGTCCAGGGCCCTGTACGACAACGAAAAGGACCTGCGCTCGGTCCTGATTGCCCGCGACGGCATTGCCATGATCGTCAACAAGGCAAACAGCGTGCAAAAGCTGTCGCGCGACCAGGTGATCGCCATCTATTCCGGCAAGGTCCGCAACTGGAAGGAGGTCGGCGGGCCGGACATGCCGATCACCGTCGTGAGCAAGGCCGAGGGCCGCTCCACGCTGGACATCTTCTCCAACCATTTCGGCCTGCCCTACCGGGCCATCAAGGCCCATGTCATCGTCGGCGACAACCAGCAGGAAATCATGACGATCTCGGGTAACAAGGGCTCGATCGGCTATGTGTCGATCGGGTCGGCCGAGTACGAGCAGGAGCATGGCGCACCGATCAAGCTCGTGCAGCTCGACAATCTCATGCCCTCCACGAAGAGCGTGGCTGACGGCACGTATTCGATTGCGCGGGACTTGAATCTCGTCTACCGGGAACCCCTGTCGCCGGAAGCCCGCAGCCTTCTCGACTTCTCGACGTCTCCCGCAGCCAAGAAGCTCATCACCGCGAATTTCTTCATCCCTGTCCCCTGATACATGCCCGTCCGGCAGCGTGCCGGACCGTGTTCGAGCGTCCATCCGAAAGGGGAAACCATGAACATCGCCTGGGGCGAAGATCCGCGCGTGCGCGCGCGGCAGGACCGAAAGCTGGACAGAACCGTCTTCCTCGTGCTTGCCGCGGCAGCGCTGGTCGCGTTCTCCATCCTCGGCCTCATCGCGGCCTTCCTTGTGACGGGAAGCTACCCCGTGTTGTCCGAAGTCGGACTCGTCCGGATGCTGTCCGACGCCGAGTGGGGACCGCGCGAGAACCAGTTCAATCTTGCGCCGATGCTGGTCTCCAGCTTGCTGCTCACTGCAGGGGCGCTGCTCCTGACGACACCGATCAGCGTCGGCTTCGCGGTGTATTGCGCCTTCTACTGCAGGCGCCGTACCGCGGCCGCCCTGCTGCGCCTCGTCGATATCAGCGCAGGCATGCCGACCGTGATCTACGGCTTCTGGGGGCTGGTTGTCGTGGTCCCTCTCATCGGGGAAATCGCCGCGCCCGGGACGAGCATGCTGGCAGGCATCCTGGTCCTGAGCCTGATGATCTTTCCCACCATCACCGTCGTCGCGCATTCGGCGATCCAGGCGGTTCCCGGAAGTTATATCTACGCGTCCACCGCGCTCGGCGTGAGCCGGGCTTCGACCATCCTGCACATCGTGTTCCGGCACGCGAGCGCCGGCATCCTTGCGGCGATGACCTTGGGCGCCGCTCGCGCCATCGGCGAGACGGTGGTGGTGCTGATGGTGTGCGGCAACGTCGTCCAGATGCCCGCCTCGTTCTTCGATCCGGTGCGCACGCTGACCGCCAACATCGCGCTGGAGATGCCGTATGCACTGGGAATGCACCAGTCGGCGCTGTATGCGACGGGGCTGATGGTGCTGCTGGTCGTCACCTTCCTGGTCATGGTGAGCGAGATCTATTCGCGCCGCCAGCAGTGGGAGACGAGCAAATGAACGCGCCCAGCCGCGCAAGGCGCGGCAACACTCCCGCCGTGAAGGATGAATGGCTGTCCAGCCTCATCGTCCACTTCACGGTGGTGGTTGCGGTCCTGGCGCTCATTCTTCCGATCGCGCACATCGTCGTTCACGGCGCGCCGATGCTCACGCCGAGCTTCCTGCTCCAGGGGCCGGCACAGGGTGGACGCGCCGGAGGAATCGGTCCGATCCTGGTTTCCACCGCGATGATCGTGGGCATCAGCCTGGCGGCGGCGCTGCCCATCGCGCTGGGTACGGCCATCCTGCTGAGCGAGTTCCTCAGGGGCAGCAAGGTGGTGGTGCCGATCGTCAAGTGCAGCCTGGACATCCTGGCCGGCGTGCCGTCCGTGGTGTTCGGCCTGTTCGGCCTGGCGTTCTTCTGCCGCTGGATGGGCCTCGGCTATTCGATCCTGGCGGGAGGATTGACGCTGGGCTGCATGATCCTGCCGATCCTGACGCGTACCTTCTGCAGCGCCATCGACCAAATCTCCGGCCACTACCGCACGGCGGCCATCGCGCTCGGCTTGAACAGGACAGCGACGGTCTGGCACCTGACCTTGCCCGTGGCGATCCGCGGGCTTACCGCGGGCCTGGTCCTGGGCCTGACGCGGGCGCTGGCAGAAACCGCCGTGCTGCTCTTCACCAGCGGCTATGCGGACCGCATGCCCGAGTCGGTCCTCGATTCCGGGCGCAGCGTGTCCGTCCACATCTACGAACTCGCGACCAACGTGCCCGGCGGACAGCACGCCGCCTACGGATCGGCGTTCGTGCTGCTGCTTTTACTGGCCCTCATCAGCCTCGCAATCCATTTCACGTCGGATCGTCTGCAAGCGAAATTGCTTGGAACGAGCTTATCCATAGGGAGATAGTCGAATGACCGCATTGGCCCAGCAACCCTTCACGAGGCACCACGGCGGGATGCTCTTTCGAGCGCCACCGGAAGTGCGCGACCAGGAGTGCTGTTTCGAAATCTCGAATCTGGATATCAGCTACGGCGCGCGCAAGGTCATCGAGAACACGTCGCTGCGGATTCCGCACAACGCGGTGACGGCGATCATGGGTCCTTCGGGCTGCGGAAAGTCGACCTTCCTGTGCTCGCTGAACCGGCTCACCGACCTGGAACTCGACTGCCGCATCACCGGCGACGTCATATTCCAGAAGGACTGCGGTTCCGTGAAGGGCTCGCCCGTCGTTCTCGGGCGCCAGATCGGCATGCTGTTCCAGAAGCCGAACCCGTTCCCGTTCTCCATCTGGCGCAACCTCGAGTTTCCGCTCAGGCAGCATGGCGTCACGGACAAGGCGGTGATCGCCCAGGCGATCGAGCAGGCCTTGACCGACGTCGGCCTCTGGGCGGAGGTCAAGGACAAGCTGAAGGTGTCCGCGCTGTCCTTGTCGGGGGGCCAGCAGCAGCGGCTTTGCCTGGCACGCGCGCTGGTCCTCAAGCCCAGCGTGCTCTTGATGGACGAGCCGTGCAGCGCACTCGACCCGATCTCGACGCAGAAGATCGAGGCACTGATCAAGGAACTGGCCAAGAGAATCACCATCGTCCTGGTCACGCACAACATCGCGCAGGCGCGCCGCGTCGCCGACTACATCGCGCTGTTCTGGCACGACGGATCAGCAGGTCGGCTGATCGAGCACGGACGCGCCAGCGAGGTGTTCGAAGCGCCAAGCAGCGACTTCGCGCGCATGTACTTCGCCTTCGAGTAGTGCCGGGCCTTGCAGCGGACCATGAACGCCGGAGCACGCCACGACAGCGCCGCCGGAACGCCTTGGGACACTGCCGGCGGCGAACCTGCACCGCCGACGCGATCCGAAGGTTTCTCTTCGGATCTGAACGACGCTGCACCCAACCCCGACAGGATGCCCGTCCCGGACGCCGCGCAGCTGAGATGGGAACTCGGCTTCCTGGCCACGGGCCTGGGCCATTTCTAGAACACAACGAATTTTCAGGAGAGTGATATGAATGCCGTACTCAAGACAAGCAGCCATCCCCAGTCCCTGGACCTGGCGGCCTTCAAGCTGAAGGCAACGGCGGCCGAGCCGTTCATCGCGAAAATCCCCGGGTCCAAGTCGTACACAAACCGCGCCCTGGTGCTCGCCGCGCAGAGAATGGGACGCACGGAAATCGTCGGCGCGCTGCACTCCGAAGACACGGATCTGCTGGCGGCATGCCTGAACGCCTTCGGCGGGCTCGCGGTGGAAAAGACGCAGCAAGGCTTCACGGTCGTGCGCACGAGCGAAGAGCTCACCGCGCCGGAAAAGCCTGTTTTCGTGGGTGGCGGCGGAACGCCGGCGCGGCTGCTGATCGCCTTCGCCGCGATGGCCAAGGGCGAGACAACGGTGGACGGCAACGCCCGGCTGCGCGAGCGGCCCATGGGCGACCTGCTGGATGCGCTCACCGGGATGGGTGTGCAGTTCAGGTGCCTGGCCACCGAAGGCTGCCTGCCCGTGAAGATCACTGGCGGCGTGGCGATCGAAAAGACGGCCTGGCGGGTGAACGCAAGCAAGTCGTCCCAGTTCCTGACCTCGCTGCTGCTCCTCGCGGCGCAGCAAAAGCAGCCGGTTACGGTGCAGGTCGATGGGGACCTGGTCTCGAAGTCCTACGTGGAGATGACGCTGCAGATCATGCGCGACTGCGGCTTGCGCGTGGAGCACGAAGCGCTTCGCACATTCACGGTCTGGCCTGGCATGCCCAATAAGAGCACCATCCACATCGAGGTGGACGCGAGCGCCATGTCCTATTTCGCCGCCGCCGCCGCGCTGACCCGAACCACCGTCGTCATTCCCGGCATCACCCAAAGCTCCAAACAGGGCGATGCCCAGTTCGCGACGCTGATGGGCAAGATGGGCGCTTCCGTCGTCTGGCATGCGGATTCCGTCGAGGTCAAAGGGGTCACCCTGCGCGGCATCACGGTGGACATGGACACCATGCCGGACACGGTGTTGACGCTGGCGGCGGTCGCGTCGCAGGCCGAGGGGAACACCCGGGTCACGAACATCGCCAACCTGAAGATCAAGGAGTGCGATCGGATCCATGCGATCGAGGCGGAGTTAAACCGCCTGGGCAGCCACGCCGTGGGTGGCGACGATTCGGTGGACGTGCGGCCCACAGATACGCTCACGCCCGGCAGCGTGCAGACGTACAACGACCACCGCGTCGCGATGGCCTTCAGCCTGCTGGGGCTGGTGCACGACGGCATCCGCATCGAGGACCCGAAGTGCGTGGAGAAGTCGTTTCCCAGCTACTGGACCGAGCTGGCGCGTTTCGTGGCCCACCACAACCAGGGCAGCGGGCCCGCGCCCGCGATGGGAAGCGCCGCATGACGCGCGGCGTGCTGCTGATCCTCGACGGCGCCGGCTTGCGCCCCGAATGCGCGGGCAACGCCGTCACGGCGAAGACGATGCCGCGCTTTTTCTCGCTGATGGAGGCGTACGGGCATGCGACGCTGGAAGCGTCCGGCCCTGCCGTGGGACTGGAGCCCGGCATGGTCGGCAACTCCGAAGTCGGGCACACGGTGATCGGCGCCGGCTACGTGCCGCCGACTTCGTTGCAGCGCATCAACCAGGGCTACCAGGATGGGTCCTGGGCACGCCACGACGCCTGGCAGGCGCTGGCGAAGCACCGCCGGATTCACATCGTCGGGCTGCTCTCGGATGCCGGCGTGCATGCCCACGCGCGCACCATCCAGCAGGCAAACGAACTCGCCCGGCGGAACTGCCCGGACGCCGAGGTGATCGTCCACCTTGTGCTCGACGGCGTGGATGCACCCGCCGGCAGCGCCGTCGCATTAATGAAGCCGTTTGCCGGCTCGGCGGACTGCGACATCGGCTTGGTCATGGGCAGGAAGTGGTTCTGCGACCGCAGCGGCGACCTGGCGATCACCCGGCAATTCGTGGACGCGCTGATGAATACGGCAGCGCTTCCCGCGTTCAGCGCGGGCCGCCTGGCCGAACACCTGGGCAGCGCGACGGAAGCGAGTTTCCCCGCGCATGCCGTGCGCGTGGCGAGCGTCGCACCCGGTGAACCTGTCCTCCTGACCTCGCACCGCGCGGACCGCGCACAGCAGGTCGCACGGATGATCAATGCGCACTGCCCGGTGTACGCGGTCACCGACCTGGGCGAGGACATCCCGGCCGATCGCGTCTTCTTTCCGAGCGCGCCCCTGGCAGACGGGCTTGCCAGCACGCTGCAGCGCGCTGGCGTGCCGACCACGCGCATTGCGGAGAGCAGCAAGTTCCCGCACGTGACCCGTTTTTTCAACGGACTGAATCCGCCGATGGGCGAACGGTCCATCTGCATTCCGGCAGTCCCTGACCAGATGCTGGCGGACTGCCCGGAGATGTCCCTCTCCACCTTGCTGGCTGCGGCACTGGAGGTGATCGAATCCGACGAGGCGCCGCATGCGCTGGTAATCAATATCGCCAACCTCGACCAGATCGGCCATCTCGGCCGCTACGACCTCGCCGCTGTGGCGGCGGGCCATGTCGACGCTGCGCTCTGGGACGTCCACCAGGCATGCCGGCGGCACGGCTGGGAACTGCTGGTCACGGCCGACCATGGCAACGCCGACCAGATGACCGACGCCGCCGGCGGGCCCTTCAATTCGCATTCGCCGCACCCGGTCCCGCTGCTGGCCATCCCCGCTGCCGGCAGCAAGGTGGCGTGGCACGCCGGCAGCGGCACCTTGGCGCACGTTGCGCCGACATTCCTGGCCATGCTCGGCATCGAACAGCCGGCGCTGATGGCCGCGCCGTTGATTTCGACGAAGGCCGCCTTGGCCGAACCGGTCGCGTTGCGGGTGTGCTGTTAGGCCATGGAAGCGGCACCGCACCAGATCCTGATGGATGAAGCCACGGTGCGCCGGCGGGTGACCGCGGCGCTGTCCGGACTGGGTTTCGCACCTGCCGAAATCGCTTCGACCCTCACCAGCTGGCTCTACGCGGAATACTCGGGCAAGACGGGCCACGGGCTTGAAAGGCTGCCGTGGTTGACGCAGCTTGTGACGAGCGCCAAGGTCGTGCCTGCCCAGCCGCTGACGACGACGGTCAACGGGTTCCACACGGATGTTTCCGGCGAGCGGGCACTCGGCTACAGCGCGGCCGACGCCGCGGTTTCGCAAGCGGTGCGCCTCGGACGCGAGAAAGGCCTGGCGGTCGTCACCATGGCCGGCTGCTATCCCACCGGATGCATGGGCCAGTACACGGAGGCCATGGTCGACCACGGCCTGATCGGCATTGCGATCTCCCACAGTCCTGCCCGGGTTGCGCCGTATGGCGGTGCGTCCGCGGTCTTCAGCACCACCGGCCACAGCTTCGGATTCCCGAGTGCCGGGCCGGTGCCCTTCATCTACGACTCCTCGGTCGGCGCCGTCACCAATGGGCAGGTCATGGCCGCATACAAGGCCAATGCGCCGGTGCCCGCGGGCGTGTTGTCCAAGCACAGCGCAGGCCAGGCGGAGCGTTTCGACGAGGTCTTCGGCACGAACGGCGCTTTCGACGGAATCATCGCGCTGGCCGGCGGCGACCATGCGCACAAGGTGTCGGGATGGGCGGGCAGCCTGGAGCTGCTGATGCGGCTGGCGCTGCTGCCTGGCGCGGAAGAGCGGACACGGCAGGAAAACTATTCCATCTTCGTCGCGATCGATCCCGCCTGGTTCGGGGACGCGGCGGCGTACCGCGCGCTGGTGTCCGGGCTGCAGGCCTCCATCAACGGCGCACGGCCGGTGCCCGGAGCCGGCGCGCCTCAATTCCCCGGCGAAAGAAGCTTCCAGTCGAGAGCGCGCGCATCCAGAGAGCGAGTGATCTCGGTCAAGCCGGGGATCTTCGGGCAGGCTGATGATGACGAGGAAACTAAACCATAAACTTAGTGATATAATCGGCGCATGAAAGCAGAGATCGCCGTGCAATGTCTTGCCGCACTGGGCCACGTTTACCGCCTGCAGCTGTTCCAGCTTCTCGTCAGGGCCGGCAAGGAAGGCCTCAGCGTCGGCGAGATCCAGAAGGCGCTGGAGGTTCCGGCATCCACCCTGGCGTTCCATCTGCGCGAGCTCGCCGACGCCAAGCTCGTCAGCCAGACCAAAGAGGGGCGCACGGTTCGCTGCCAGGCCAATTTCGACGCACTCAACGACGTCCTGGTGTTCCTCAAGCAGGACTGCTGCAAGGGTGTCGCCCTGCCGGTCTTCCGGGGGGCCAGAAGCTAGTTTTTTTACCTCATAAAACCACAATCCTAGTTTGATAGCAGTTTCAACGTTCGAATGAACCCGGTCCCCGGAACGAAGAGTCGGTCCACTTTTGCGAGGTCATCATGGAAACCAGTGTCTCCCCCCAAACCGCAGGCGTGAAGGCGTGCTGCGTCAAAGCCGCCCCGCCAGCCCCGACCGAGCCGCTGGCGACACGCCTGCTCGGCCTCTGGTCGCGCATCGACAAGCCGCTGCTCAGCATCGCGGCGATCATCGTGTTCATTGCAGTGGCGCTGCCGGGGCAGCTCCAGGCTTCCCTGGCCGCCACGGGAACGTCCCTCCTGAACATCGCTCCGTGGATTGCGCTTTCGGTCGCGCTGGCCGCGTATGCGACGGCCAGCCGCGCCGACAGGCTGGTGGCGCAGGCGTTCACCGGCAATCCCGTCCGCATGATCGCGGTCGCCGCCCTTGTGGGGGCCGCGTCGCCGTTCTGCTCGTGCGGCGTGGTGCCGATCATTGCCGGGCTGCTGATGGCGGGCGTGCCGCTGGCCCCCGTCATGGCGTTCTGGATGAGCTCTCCGCTGATGGACCCGACCATGTTCATCATGACGGCTGCCAGCCTGGGCCTTGAATTCGCCGTGGTCAAGACGGTCGCCGCGGTGGTCATCGGGCTGTTCGCCGGTGGAGCGGTGCACCTGCTGGCGCGCTACAACATCGCGGTGGACATGCTGCGCCAGGGGCCGGTCAAGAAGTGCTGCAGCAAGAAGAAGGCCGCAGACTCCGCGCCCGAGTGGAAGTTCTGGCAGTCCGCCCAATCGCGCACCGCGTTCTGGGAAAGCGTGCGCTCCAACGGCTGGTTCCTGCTGCGCTGGATGACCATCGCATTCCTGCTGGAAAGCCTGATGACTGTCTTCCTGCCCGCCGAGAAGGTCACTGCCTGGCTCGGGCAAGGCCCAACCGCCATCCCCCTGGCGATCGCCATCGGCATCCCCAGCTATCTCAACGGCTATGCCGCGCTGCCGCTGGTCAGCGGGCTGATCGGCCTCGGGATGAGCAAGGCGGTCGCGCTCGCCTTCCTGGTGGGTGGCGGCGTGACGAGCGTCCCCGCAATGATCGCCGTGTGGGCACTCGTGAAGCCTCGCGGTTTCGCGCTGTACATGGCCCTCGCAGTGGCGGGCTCCTTCCTGGTCTCCTACGCATACGTCCTGTACCTTGCCGTCGCATAGGCCGCACCATGAGCAACTACCGCCTGCAGGTTGAGCTCGACGAGGATTCAATTCCGGAAGGGGCGCTCGGAGCGCTGTTTCCGGTTCCCCCCACGACGGCGGACCAGGAGTTCATGGGAATGAAGCTCCCGCCCACCTGGACGACGCGCACGGTGAGCACGCAAGACGGCCGCCAATCCGCGATGCTCGCCAGCTTCGCGCCGAAGGATGCGCGAAGCCTGGTGCACATGGACATCGGCCTGCGCCCGGGCCCGTTCGTCGAGGCCCACTTCGCTCCCCGCGAAGGCCGCAACACGGTCCCCGGGGACGACGCGGTGGAACTATTTCGCAGCCTGGACCTGGACGGCATCGCCGACGAGCGCGCGCGGCTGCGCCGCATCGTGGACCGCATCAGCGAAAAATTCGTCTACAAGCACAGCACCGGAAGAACCGATGCGCCGCTGACCTGCGACCTCCTCACCGGGAACTGCCTGGACATCAACTCCGCACTGATGAAGCTGCTGCGCCTCGCGAACGTCAAGCACGCCTACTACATCGGCTACTTCGTCGAAGAGGGGCAATCCGCCGCAGGCCGCCACTGCTGGGTGAGCACGGTCAGCCAGGGCCGCTACGAGAACTGGGATATCGCCCACCACCTGAAGCGCGACGTGCAACGTGTCGAAGCTGGCCTCAATCCGATCGCGGGCCTGCGGTTCGCGATGAGTTCCGGCTGGGACCCCGTGTTCGACCTGGATTCGATGAAGGTCGAGATGCACCACCTGGCCACGCCGAGATGGATTTTCCCGGATGGGAGCACGGCGGACTGCAAGGTGAAAGCCACCGTGAGCCAGGTCACGCAGCCCGAAGCCATCGCATGAACATCTTGCGGAACTTCGTCGCTGGTATCTTTTCCGCCACGCTGGCATTCACGTGTGTCGCGGGCGAATACCCCGAGCGGGAAATCAGGTTGCTCGTGCCCTTCGCGCCCGGCGGGGCCGCGGACATCATGGCGCGCATCATCGCGGAACCGCTGGGCCGCGCGCTGGGGCAGACGGTGCTGGTCGAGAACCGCAGCGGCGCCGGCGGCCTCATCGGGGCGACGGAAACCATGAAGGCGGCGCCCGACGGCTATTCGCTGGGCCTGGCAACCGCGTCCACGACAGCCGCGGTTCCCGCCCTCAATCCCAAGGCAGGCTACAACCCCACCACCGATTTCACGGCCATCACCGGCATTGCCGCCACGGCCAATGTGCTGGCGGTGCATCCGTCGTTTCCGGCCACGACGTATGCGCAGTTCCTCGAGGAAGTGAAGCGGCGGCCGGGCAAGTACGCCTACGCATCCTCCGGCCAGGGAACCATCCTGCATCTGCAGATGGAGCTGTACAAGAGCCTGAGCGGGACGTACATCGTCCACGTCCCCTACCGCGGGTCCGGCCCCGCGCTGAACGACGTGATCGCGGGACAGGTTCCGATCATCTTCGACAACATTCCGTCGGCCCTTCCCTTCATCAAGGAGCTCCGCCTGGTTCCCCTGCTGGTGGCGTCGCCGCAGCGCATGGCCGCCATGCCGAACGTCCCGACGTTCAACGAGGCCGGCCTGGAAGCGGTGAACCGCATGGCGTACTACGGCGTCGTGGGCCCGCGCAACATTCCCAAGGACGTGGTCGACAAGCTGCATGCGGCGATCGCGAAAGTCCTCGGCGATCCCGCGGTGCGCAAGCGCATCGAAGACACCGGGTCGGTGGTGCTGGCCAGTTCGCCGCGGGACTTCAGCGCCCAGATCAAGTCCGAATTCGAGCTGCACCAGAAGGTCGTCAAGGACAGAAAACTGGCCCTCAACTAGTGTCCTGTCCCGTAAATAACAGGCATTAATCGTGCTTGCTCTTGCGGTATCTTTCGAGCGGAGATACGCAATGAGAACGGGCAGGCCAAAGGCGGATTTGATCTTGTCGGACGAGGAGCG
>NZ_JACCWG010000037.1 GCF_013697775.1 Ramlibacter sp.
GCACCTGGCCGGCGATCTGCGCCACCTCGGCGGCCACGCGCAGTCCCGGCACGAAGATGCCGTCCGCCCCCGCGGCGCGGTACTGCTGCGCGCGCTCGACCGCCATCGGCACCTGCGCGCCGGCGGGCGCCAGGCTGCGCAGGTACACGTCGGTGCGGGCGTTGATGAAGAAGCTGCCGGCGTCCAGCTTGCCGCGGATGGCGGCGATCTTCGCCGCCAGCACGGCGGGCGGTTTGGATCCGTCTTCCAGGTTGATGCCCACGGCGCCGGCCTGCGCCAGCTGCGCGGCCAGCGCGGCCACCTCGGCGGGGTCGTCCGAGTAGCCGTCCTCCATGTCCACGGTGAGGGGAATGCCGATGACGCGCAGGATCCGCTCGACAGCGCCCATCAGTTCCTGCCGGGGAAGCCCGCCGCCGTCCTTGTAGCCGAGCGCCCATGCCAGCGACGCGCTGGAGGTGGCGATGGCGGTGGCGCCGGTGTCCTGGAACAGGGCCGCGCTGGCGGCGTCCCAGGCGTTGGGCAGCACCAGGGGCTGGGCGGCGGCGTGCAGGGAGAAGAAGATTCGGGCGTTGTCGCTCATGGTGTTGTCTCAGGCGCGGGTTGAACAGCGCCGCAGCATGCACGCATTGCGCCCGCGGCGCTCGCCGCAACCGGACTTGTCCCCGCTGGCTGCTGGCATTTCTTTACTGGCATTTCTCGAACCGCTGGCAGTGCGCGGAACGCTGGAGCGCCGTCACCACGTTCTCGCCATCGATGCGCTGTGCGGTGAACACCACGTTGTCGCCCGGCTTCAGCCCTTGCACCAGCTTGCGGTCCAGCACGCGGTGCGTGATGGTGGAAAACGGGATCTTCGCGCCCGGCGCGATCTTCAGCGCGATGTAGAGACGCTTGCCGCCGCCTTCCTCGAAAACGGAACGCACCACCGCGCGCGTTTGCACCAGCGCTGGAACGGCTGCGCTGTCCGCCGGCTGCGCGGATGCGCCAGCCGCCGTGCACGCCAGCAGCGCCGCGGCGAGCAGCGGGCGCATCATGCCTGCCGCTCCAGCCGCCACATCTGGTACTTCACCCCCGCCACCGCGCCCGCGATCATCGCGGCCACGGCGGTGAAGCTGGTCAAGGTCAGCGTGGAAAAGCCCGACACGCCCTGGCCGATGGTGCAGCCCATGGCGGTGACGCCGCCCACGCCCATCAGCGCACCGCCGGCCAGGTGGTGGCCCAGGTCCGCGGTGTCGCCGAAGCCTTCCCAGCGAAAGCTGCGCTGCAGCAGCGCCGTGGCGGCCGAGCCGGCGATCACGCCGCCGACCGAGACGATGCCCACGGTGAGCCGCTTGGTCGCGTCGCTGTAGAACATCAGCCAGTCCAGCGCATAGGCGATCGGCGAGACGAAGCTGAAGCCCTCGGCGCGGCGCGATTGCGTGGCCAGGAACGCTTCCTCCAGCGTCTCGGGATGCTCGGCCAGGTGGCCGACACGGCCGGTCAGCCACCACATGGCCAGCACCAGCAGGCCGACGCCGGCGCCGGCCAGCAGGTTGCGCGGCCGGATGAACTCGCGGCCCGCCAGGGTCCACGCCAGCAGCGCGCCGCCGACCACCAGGCCGGCAAGCAAGGCGGCTTGCGCGGGCCCTATACCGGTGCCCGCCGCCAGCAGCGCGCCCAGGTCCGCGTTGCGCGCGAAGTCGGCGCCGACCTTGTCCACCGTGGCGGCGCGCCACACCGCCGTCAGGCCCTTGAGCGTGGCGAAGCCGGCGATGCCGGTGACCAGCGCCACCACCAGCGCCTTCAAGTTGCCGCCGCCGATGCGCACCAGCGTCTTGCTGGCGCAGCCGGAGGCCAGCACCATGCCGAAACCGAACACCGCGCCGCCCGCCAGCGCCGACAGCCACAGCCAGCGCGGCGATGCGTAAAGCGTCTTGTCGGCGCCGAGCACGCCGGCCCAGGCCAGCACGGCGAAGCCCAGGGTTGCGACGCCAGCGGCCAGGGCCCACTGGCGCAGGCGCGTCCAGTCGCCCATGGACACCACGTCGGCCACCGCGCCCATGGTGCAGAAGTTGGTGCGCTGCACCAGCGCACCGAACGCTGCCGACAGCAGGAAGGCGCCCCACAGAACTTCCAGCGTCAGGCGTCCCACGTCAGGTGTCATCGCGAAATTCTAGGGCACGGGGGTGCCTGCACAATGCCGACCATGAACCTGTCGATGCGCCTGATCCGCAGCGCCACCGTCACGCTGCACTGGAACGGCTTCACGCTGCTGGTGGACCCCTACCTGGCCGACGCCGGCGCCGGCCGTTCCTACGGCGGCGAACTGCGCAGCCCGCTGGTGCCGCTGCCGTTGTCGCTGGACGAACTGCTGCGGGACGTGGACGCGGTGTTCGTCTCGCACCTGCACTCCGACCATTTCGACGACGCCGCGCGCGAGACGCTGCCCAAGTCCACCTGGATGCTGTGCCCGCCCGACGTGGCCGGCGGCCTGCGCGCGGACGGCTTCACACGCGTGCAGGCCATCGACGGGCAGTGGGAGCACCAGGGACTGCGCCTGCGGCTCACCGGCGGGCGCCACGGGCCGGACGCCGTGCTGGAGGACCTGGGCGCGGTGCACGGCTTCGTCGCCCAATGGGACGGCGGCAGCCTGTACTGGGTCGGCGACTCGATCTTCTGTCCGGAGGTGGAGCGCACGCTGGCCGAGGCGCGGCCGGCCGCCGTGGTGGTCCACGCCTGCGGCGCCGACTGGATGGGGCACGGGCCGATCGTGATGGATTGCGGCATGGTGGAGGCGGTGCTGCGCGCCGCGCCCGCCGCGCGGGTGATCGCCACGCACATGGACGCGGTGGACCACGCCACCGTCACGCGCGCGCAGCTGCGGGCACACTTCGGCGCGCTGCCCGCGCTGGCGCAGCGGCTGTGCATTCCGGCGGACGGGGAGCGCATCGCACTCTGAACGCGGGCCGCGCGGCCAAGGATGAGCACGCCGGGTGGCCGGGTGCCGATAGAATCGCCCGGCTTCGCGGCCGCTGCCGCCCATCCAACACACATGCGCTCGCGGCAGATCCCAGACGAGGTACGGCGGTTCGTGACGGCCGGCATTCCCTCCATTCCCTACATGGAAGCCTTGCTGATCCTCAAGGCGCGCCCCGCGTTGCCCTGGGACGCACCGCAGCTCGCCCAACGGCTCTACGTGTCCGAACCGGCGGCGGCCGGGCTGCTGGCCGAGCTCCAGGCGGCCGGTGTGGCCGACGGCGCGCCGGGCGCCGGCTACCGCTACGCCGCCGCGCTGGAGCTGGCCGCCATGCTGGACAAAGTCGAGCATTGCTATACCACCCACCTGGTGGAGATGACCGCGCTGATCCACGACAAATCCGACCACCGCGCGCGGCAGTTCGCCGACGCGTTCCGTTTCAAGAAGACATAGGAGCATTGCATGGCCGCCGCGATCTACATCCTTTGCTTCCTGACGGCGCTGGCCTGCTTCGGGCTGCTGTTGCGCGCCTGGCTGCGCACCCGCGCGTCCTTCCTGTTCTGGTGCGCGCTGTGCTTCGCCGGGCTGGCCGCGAACAACGTGATCCTGGTGATCGACAAGCTGGTGCTGCCCGATGTCAGCCTGGCGCTGCCGCGGGTGCTGATCGCGCTGGTGGCGACGCTGCTGCTGGTGTACGGGCTGCTGTCGGAGGAATGAGCATGAACGCTTTCGAAACCATGGCCACCGGCGCCGTGGCCGCGGCCTCGCTGGTCGCCGCCATGGTGTTCCTGCGCTTCTGGCGGCAGACGCGCGACGGCTTCTTCCTGTTCTTCGCCGCGTCCTTCGCGCTGGACACGGTGGCGCGCGTGCTGTCGGTCGCGCTGCGCGACGCCGAAGAGCGCGAGCCGCTGGTGTACGGCCTGCGGCTGGTCGCCTACGGCCTGATCATCGTGGCGATCTGGCGCAAGAACCGGCCGCAGCGGCAGTGATCACGCGGGCCACACCGCGCCGCCGACCGGCCCCGCCGGAATCCAGCGCAGCAGCGTGTCCAGCAGCGCGGCCGGCTCGAACGGCTTGATCACGAAGTCGTTCATGCCGGCGGCCAGGCAGGCGTCGCGGTCGGTGGACAGCGCATTGGCCGTCATGGCGATCACCGGCATCGTGTCGAAGCGGCGCTCGCCGCGGATGCTGAGCGTGGCGGTCACGCCGTCCATCACCGGCATCTGCATGTCCATCAGCACCAGGTCGTAGGGCCGCTCGGCCAGCCGCGCCAGCGCGACGCGGCCGTCCTCGGCCACCTCGGGCAGCAGGCCGGCGTCGCGCAGCAGCTCGCAGGCCACCAGCTGGTTGATGTCGTTGTCCTCCACCACCAAAATGCGCGCCCCGCGCAGGCGCGACAGGTCCGGCGCGGCGGTCTGCGCTTCGGTCTCCCCGTGTGCCGACACGCGGGCGAAGCGGGCGCTGAACCAGAAGGTGCTGCCCTGGCCCGGCACGCTGTCCACGCCCACTGTTCCCTGCATCATCTCGGCCAGCGACTTGGAGATGGCCAGCCCCAGCCCGGTGCCGCCGAAGCGCCGGGTGGTGGAGGCGTCGGCCTGCTGGAAGCTCTGGAACAGACGGCCGATCTGCTCTTCGGACAGGCCGATGCCGCTGTCGGCCACGGCGAAGCGCAGCGTCACGCCGTCGTCGTCCTGCGCAAGCAGGTCCACCCGCATTTCCACGCGGCCGGCCTCGGTGAACTTGATCGCGTTGGCGCCGTAGTTCACCAGGATCTGGCTCACCCGCAGCGGGTCGCCCATCAATTCGAGCGGCACGCCGGGGTCCACCGCGACCGACAGCGCCAGGCCCTTTTCGGCGGCGCGCTGCTGCAGCAGTTCGGCTGCGCGCTCCAGCTGCTGCGGCAGATCGAATGCCACGTGTTCGATCTCCAGCTGGCCGGCCTCGATCTTGGAGAGATCCAGGATGTCGTTGATCAGCCCCAGCAGGTGCCGGCTGGAGTGCTGGATCTTGGTCACGAAGTCGCCCTGGCGCGCGTCCAGCGCCGTCCTGGTGAGCAGGTGCGCCAAGCCCATCACGCCGTTGATGGGCGTGCGGATTTCGTGGCTCATGTTGGCCAGGAACACCGACTTCATGCGCGTGGCCTGCTCGGCGACGTCGCGCGCGCGCCGCGTGGCCGCCTCGGCCTGCTGGCGCTGCAGGAACTGGCCGACCTGGCTGCCGATCATGCGGAAGGTGGCCAGCAGGCGCCGGTCGGGCTCGCGCACGCGCGGGCTGACGAAGGACAGCACGCCGATGATGCGGCCTTGCGCCCACACCGGGAACATGCAGGCGCCGTGCAGCGCCAGCACTGGCGTGAGGCGCGCGGGCAGCACCAGCTGCTGCTGCGTGAGGTCGCTCACCCAGGCCGGCTGGCCGGACTGCCAGACCCGCCCGACCATGCCGGTGCCGGGCGTGAACACCACGTTCTCGGGCGGCGGCAGGTGCGGCGCAAGGCTGCTGGCCGGGTCGTTCCAGGCGGTGCCGAAGCGCAGCACGCCGGCCTCGGCGTCCAGTTCCCAGAAGCGCCCGAGTTCCCAGCCTTCGGTTTCGCACAGCGCCTGGATCACCGCCTTGACCGCCGGCAGCGCCGCGTCGGCCTCGGCCAGCAGGCGCGCGACCAGGTGCTCCAGCCGCAGCAGCGCTTCCTCGCGCTTGCGTCCTGAAATGTCGGAGCCGACGCCGCGGTAGCCGAGGAAGACACCCTGCGCATCGAACGCAGGCAGGCCGCTCAGGCTCAGGTAGCGCAGCTGGCCGGTCGGGCAGCGCTGGCCGAACACGAAGTCCTTGAACGGCCGGTGCGCCTGCAGCGCTTCGCGCAGCACCTCCAGCTGCGCCGGCTCCACGTCGACCAGGGGCAGGTCCCACAGCCGCCGCCCGATGAGCGCGTTGGCGTCGGCGAACGGGGGCGCGCCGCAGACGACGAACCGCAGTTCGAAATTCTGTTCCCAGGACCAGTCGCAGACCAGTTCGAGCAGCTGGGCGCAGAACCGGGCGTCACCCTTTTCCTGTGTTTCCACCAACGATGGCACCTCGCGCGTGTTCCGGTCATTGCCGGCAGCGCTCCCCTTTGTCAAGGATTCACTGTAGGGCACCCAGGTGATGTGACAAGGGGGGATTGATGCAACCCGAAAGAACTAGGCAGCGTCGCCGTTGACGCAGATCAAGGGTGCGGCGCCCGGCGTGGCGCACAGTCGCTGCCAACCACTGCACGCCGTATGAGCCACGTCACCACCGACCTGCTGCGCCGCTTCGACATTCCCGGCCCGCGCTACACCTCGTACCCCACGGCCGACCGTTTCGTGGAGGCCTTCAGCGCCGCCGACTACAGCGCCGCGCTGGCGCAGCGTGGCGAGGGCCGGGCAGTGCGGGCGCTGCCGCTCTCGCTGTACGTGCACGTGCCGTTCTGCGAGTCGCTGTGCCACTACTGCGCCTGCAACAAGATCATCACCAGGCAGCATGGCCGTGCCACCAGCTACCTGCGGTATCTCGGCCGCGAGATCCAGCTGGCGACCGGTGCCCTGGGCGGCGGGCGCACCGTCACCCAGCTGCACCTGGGCGGCGGCTCGCCCACCTTCCTGTCGGACCTGGAACTCGCCGAGCTCATGGCCATGCTGCGGCGCGGCTTCGACATGGCGCCGGGGGGAGAGTGCTCCATCGAGATCGACCCGCGCACGGTAGACCGCCAGCGCCTGCAATGCATCGCGGACCTGGGCTTCAACCGCATCAGCTTCGGCGTGCAGGACTTCGACCCCGAGGTGCAGAAGGCGATGCACCGCGTGCAGCCGGCCGAACAGGTGTTCCAGCTGGTGGCCGACGCGCGCGAGATCGGCTTCGACTCGATCAACGTGGACCTGATCTACGGCCTGCCGCGGCAGACTGCGGAGTCGTTCGCGCGCACGCTGGAACAGATCACCGAACTCAGGCCCGACCGCATCGCGCTGTACGCCTACGCGCACCTGCCCGAGCGCTTCAAGCCGCAGCGGCGCATCGTGCCGGCGGAACTGCCCGGCGCCGGCGGCAAGCTGTCCATGCTGTCGCAGGCGCTGGAAGCGTTCGCCGACGCCAGCTACGTGTACGTGGGCATGGACCATTTCGCGCTGCCCGGCGACGCGCTGGCGATTGCCAAGCGCCAGGGACGGCTGCACCGCAATTTCCAGGGCTACAGCACGCAGCCCGATTGCGACCTGGTGGGCCTGGGCGTGTCGGCCATCAGCCGGGTGGGCGCCACCTACGCGCAGAACGCCAAGACGCTGGAGGAGTACTGCGACCACCTCGACCAGGGCCGGCTGCCGGTCGCGCGCGGCCTGGCGCTGTCGCGCGACGACCTGGCGCGGCGCGCCGTGATCATGGCGCTGATGTGCCAGGGCCAGGTGGTGTTCGAGTCGATCGAGGTCGCCTGGCTGCTGGACTTCAAGCGCTATTTCTCCGGCGAGCTGGAGCAGCTGCGGGAGATGGCGGCACAGGGCCTGGTGGAAGTCGATGACGCCGGCATCCGCGTGACGCCGCTCGGCTGGTATTTCGTGCGCGCCGTCGCCATGCTGTTCGACCGCTACCTGCAGGCCGACCGCAGCCGCGCGAAGTTCTCGCGCATCATCTGACGGCACACACCGATGACGCTCACGCTGGCGGTCACGGCGCTGCTGATGGGACTGGCCGGCGGGCCGCATTGCGCGACGATGTGCGGCGCGGCATGCAGCGCGGTCGTGCGATGCACGCCGCAGCCGGTGCGCATCGCACGGCGGCGGGGGGCCTTCACGGCATTGCCGCTGAACGGCATCGGCGCATTCCAGCTGGGCCGGCTGCTTGGCTATGCGACGGCTGGCGCCGCCGCGGGCTTCGCGGTGCAAAGCTTCGCCTGGCTGGCATCCACCACCGCGGCACTGCGGCCGGTGTGGACGCTGCTGCACCTGGCGATCCTGGCTTGGGGCCTCACGCTGGTGCTGCTGGCGCGCCAGCCGGCCTGGGTGGATGCGGCCGGCCGCGCGGTGTGGCAACGCATGCGTCCGCTGGCGCAGGCGCCCGGCGGCGTGCTTGCCACCGGCGCGCTGTGGGCCTTCATGCCCTGCGGGCTGCTCTATTCCGCGCTGCTGGTGGCGGCGCTGTCGGGCGGGCCAGTGCAGGGCGCGGCGAGCATGGCTTTGTTCGCGTGCGGCAGCGGCTTGTCGCTGGGGCTGGCGCCCGGGTTGCTGCGGCGCCTGCGTGAGCTGGGAAATGGCTTGCGGCGGGACTGGGGGACGCGGGCTGCCGGCCTTGTCCTGGTGCTTGCCGCGGGGTGGGCGCTGTGGATGGATCTGGCGCACCGGGTGACGGTGTGGTGCGGGCTGGCTTGAGCCTGACAGCGTCGCGCGACCGGAGCGACTTCAGGGGTATCGCATGCTTGTGTGGAATACGGTTGTAGCTGTGCCCTAGAATCCGCGAACCCGTATTAGTCCTTTCCTCCCATGTCCCTTCCCCTCGTCCGCCTGCCTTCCCTCGACCTGATCAAGGGCTTCGTCGCGGTCAGCCGCCGCATGAGCATCACGCAGGCGGCGGAGGATTTGTGCCTCACGCAATCGGCCATGAGCAAGCAGGTGCGGGCGCTGGAGCAGGCGCTGGGCGTGCGGCTGTTCCACCGCGGCTACCGCAGCGTGTCGCTCACCGAAGCCGGCGAGCGGCTGTTCCAGAGCGCCAACGCCGCCGTGCAGCAGCTGCAGGACGCGATGGGCAGCTTTTCTTCGGGCGGCAAGCGGCCCGTGACCATCACGGCCAGCGCCGGGGTCGCCGGGCTGTGGCTGCTGCCCCGGCTGGGCGATTTCCAGCGCCGCCACCCCGAGGTGGACGTGCGTTTCGCCACCAACAACGCGGTGGTCGACCTGGCGTCCGAGCAGATCGACCTGGCGGTGCGCTACTGCGCCGAGTCGCAGGCGCCCAAGGGCGCGGTCAAGCTGTTCGGCGAAACGGTGGCGCCGGTGGCGCACCCGTCGCTCGGCCTGAGCACGCTGGATTCCAAGCAGGCGCTGGCGCGCCAGGTGCTGCTGGAGTTCGACGTGGTCGGCCGCCCCTGGCTGCATTGGGCCGACTGGCTGGCCGCGCGCGGCTGGCGCACCGCGCAGGCCAAGGGCGTGGTGCATTTCAACCAGTACGACCAGATGATCCAGGCCGCCGTGGCCGGGCAGGGTGTCGCGCTCGGCCGGCTCGAACTGCTGACACCTTTGATCGACGAGGGGCGCCTGACGGTAGTGCAGGCGGCCGCCGGCGGCGAGGGCAGCCACCATGCCTACTGGCTGGTGCAGGCCGACCGCGAGCCGCGGCGCGACGTGTCCTGCGTGGTGGAGTGGATCCTCGACAGCGCGCAGGCCCGGCTGAACGAAGCCTGACGATCCAGGCTCCAGCAGTCGTGCGTGGCATGGCATAGGCGCATTTTTCATCCTGGCTGCGCGGCGGCACGGTAGCTTCGCACCATGGAGACTCCAAACGTGGCGCAGGCACCTGCGCGCTTGAGCGGCATGCTCATCGGCACGCTGCTGGCCGGTTGCATGATTTCGCTGCTGTCCTTCGGCGTGCGCGGCGCCTACGGGCTGTTCACCGCGCCGCTCACCACCGAGCTGGGCATCACGCGCGAGGTCTATGCCATCGCCATCGCCATCCAGAACCTCTGCTGGGGCATTGCGCAGCCGCTGGCCGGTGTCGTTGCCGACCGCTGGGGTGCTCGCCGCGTGCTGCTCGCGGGTGCGATCGCCTACGGCCTGGGCATCGTCGGCCTGGTGTTCGCCTCCACGCCCATGCAGCTGTACCTCACCGCCGGCGTGCTCACCGGCCTGGGCATGGGCGGTGCCTCCTTCATCACCGTGGTGGCTGCGCTCGGGCGCGCCATGCCGCAGTCGCACCGCTCATGGGCCATGGGCCTGGGCACCGCGGGCGGCTCGCTGGGCCAGTTCGTGATCGTGCCGATCACCCAGGCCGTGATCGGCGCGGGCGGCTGGCGCAATGGCGCCTGGGTCATGGCGGCGGCGGTCGCCGTGATCGTGCTGGCCGCTTTCCTGGTGCGCGGCGACCGGCCGACGCCGCGGCCCGCGAATGAAGTGCGCATCACCGGCGGGCAGATCCTCGGCGCGGCGTTCAGCTATCCCAGCTACCTGCTGCTGGTCGCGGGCTTCTTCGTCTGCGGCTTCCAGCTCGGCTTCATCACCACGCACTTCCCGGCCTACCTGCAGGACAAGGGCCTGGGCGCCGGCCTGGCCTCCTGGGGCATCGCCATGGTGGGCCTGTTCAACGTGGTGGGCGCGTATTTCGCCGGTGTCTGGGGCGGCAAGCGCAGCAAGAAGGGCTTGCTGGCCAGCATCTACTTCGCCCGCGCCGTGATCATTCTGCTGTTCCTCACCATGCCGCTGTCGACGGCCAGCGTGCTGCTGTTCGGCGCGTCGATGGGGCTGATGTGGCTGTCCACGGTGCCGCTGACCTCGGGCCTGGTGGCCACCTTCTTCGGCACGCGCTACATGGCCACGCTGTTCGGCATCGTGTTCTTCAGCCACCAGGTGGGCTCGTTCATGGGGGTCTACATGGGCGGCTACCTGTACGAGCGCACCGGCTCGTACGACGTGGTCTGGTGGTGGTGCATCGGGCTGTCGGTGTTCGCGGGGCTGGTGAATCTGCCGATCCGCGAAAAGGTGTCGCAGCCTTTCAGCAAGCTGGTGCCGGCCTGACATTGAAATATTGAGACGCGACATGCGCCATCTCGCCTCCTTCCTCGGCTGCCTCGCGGTGCTGCTGGGAATGGCGTTCTCGCTGGACGCGCTGGCCGCGCGCACGGCGGACGCGGGCGTGGTGTGGGTGGTGACGCGTGGACCGAGCGGTGAAGCGCTCAAACGATTGCTGCACGCAGAAGCAGGGGGAACAGGGGGAATGACGAAACAGAAAGGAGACGACGCGCGCCTGGTGAATACCTGGGCGGGAGGCCGCGTCGTTGAACTTCGCGTTGCTTCCACCCGCGATCTGCAGTTGCCGCGAGGCGTGACGTGGGCCGTGCTGCGCACCACGCAGCTGACGTTTGGGCTGCCCGGCTGCGGCTGAGCGAGCTCGGGCTGTGCCGTGTACGCGGCCGTCCTACATGAACGCCTGAGCCACGCCGACGCTGGGCCAGCCTGGCTGTGCCACACCATGGCGCCAACCAAGGGGTTCCCAATGAAACGATGGCTCGTGTCGCTCGCGCTGGTCCAGGCCTGTGCTTTCGCGGTTGCGCAATCCGCCACGCCGGCCACCGGCAACGCATCCAATTTCCGCTGCGGCGGCGTCGGCGAGGCCGACCAGCAGAAGATGAAGGCCGAAGCCGGGCAGCACGACCTGATGCTGACCTTCGCGGTGTCCAGCGGCGCCTATCTGGCCGACGTGGACGTGCGCATCGCCAATGCCAAAGGCCAGGTGGTGGTGGAAGGCCGCTGCAACGGGCCGATCATGCTGGTGGACCTGCCAGCCAAGGGCAGCTACAAGGTGACGGCGCAGGCCGAAGGCCGCACGCGGACCAAGACGGTGAACGCCGGCGGCGGCACGCGCGCCAGGGCGACACTGGTCTGGCCGGTGTCCTGAGCTGACCTTCCCTGCGCTCTTTCAGCCCGCTTCCGCGAAGCGGGCCAGTGCCTCGCCGGCGAGGCGGTAGCGGACCCATTCGTCCAGCGGCACCGCGCCGAGCGACTTGTAGAAGTCGATGGCCGGCTGGTTCCAGTCCAGCACGCTCCATTCGAAGCGCCCGCAGCCGCCCGCCACCGCGATCTGCGCCAGCCGGCGCAGCAGCGCCTTGCCTGCGCCCGTGCCGCGGTGCTTCGGGCTCACGTACAGGTCTTCCAGGTACAGGCCGCGCCGGCCCTGCCAGGTGGAGTAGTTGTGGAAGTAGACGGCGAAGCCGGCTTCCTCGCCATCCACGTGGCAGACCAGCGCGCGCGACGGCGAGGTCGGGCCGAACAGCGATTCGCGCAGCAGCGGAACGGTGGCGACCACCTCGTCCGAGGCTTTCTCGTAGTCGGCCAGCTCCTGGATGAAGCGCAGGATCAGCGGGCAGTCGTCGATGGTCGCTTCGCGGATGGCGATGGTGGGCATGTGTCTCGTTCTTCTTGTCGTGTCAGGCGCCGAGCGCCGCGTGCACCGCGTCGATCACGCGCCGGGCCTCGGCCTCGGTCAGCTTGGGGCTGAGCGGAAGGCTCACCGTTTCGCGGCCGATGGCGGTGGCCTCGGGCGTGTCCTCGGGCCGCCAGCCCAGCGTCTGCTGGTAGTACGGATGCTCGGGCAGGGCGGTGTAGTGCACGCCGACGCCGATGCCCGCGCGCGTCATGCGTGTGAGGAAATCGTCGCGCCCGATGCGGCACCGCGCCTTGTCGATGCGCAGCGTGTACAGGTGCAGGCCGTGCCGCACGTGCGCGGGCGGCTCCTGCGGCAGCGCCACCGGCAGCGCGGCAAACGCCTGCTGGTAGCGCGCCCACAGCAGCCGGCGGCGTTCCCAGCCCTCCTGTACGCGCGCCAGCTGGTGGATGCCGATGGCGGCCTGCAGGTCCATCATGTTGTACTTGAAGCCGGCCTCCACCACCTGGTAGGGCTTGAAGCCCTCATCGGAAAAGCGCTTCCAGGCGTCGCGCGTCATGCCGTGCAGCGCCAGCATGCGGATGCGCTCGGCGTCGCGCTCGCTCTTGGCCAGCACCATGCCGCCTTCGCCGCTGGTGACGTTCTTGGTCACGTAGAAGCTGAAGCAGCCGAAGTCGCCCAGCGTGCCGGTGGGCTCGCCGCGGTACAGCGCTTCCACCGCGTGGGCGCAGTCCTCGATCACGGCGAGCTCGTGCTTGCGCGCCAGCGCGCCGATCGCATCCATGTCGCAGGGCAGGCCGGCGAAGTGCACCGGCACGATGGCGCGCGTGCGCGGGCCGATCTTCTCGGCGATGCGCGCCGGGTCGATGTTCATCGTGGCCGGGTCCACGTCGGCCAGCACTGGCGTGGCGCCGGTGTGCAGGATGGCGTTGGCCGTCGCGCAGAAGGTCAGCGGCGAGGTGATGACTTCGTCGCCCGCCTTCAGGCCGGCGGCCACGAAGCTCAGGTGCAGCGCCGCCGTGCAGGAGTTGACCGCCGCCACCTGCGCCGGCTGTGCGTTCTTCAGTTCGGCGAATGCTTTTTCGAACGCCGCCACGCGCGGGCCGGTGCCCAGCCAGCCCGAGCGCATGGTGGCCAGCACTTCCTGGATCTCGGCCTCCTCGATGTCGGGCGCGCCGAAAACGATGAAGGGCGCCGTGCTCAAACCGCGATCTCCATGCCCAGGCGCGCACGCAATTCGCGCGCGGGCAGCAGCGGACGCTCGAAGGATGCCGCCTGGTCCACCACGCGCTGCACCAGGTTGGCGTTGGTGGCGTGCACCGTGCGCGCGCGGTCCAGCCACAGGTTGTCTTCCAGGCCCACCCGCACGCCGTCGGCAGCCAGAATGCCCAGGCCGTTGGCGCCCAGCTGCTGGCGGCCGATGCCGGCCACGCTGACGGTGCAGCCGCTGGGCAGCGCGCTCAGGATGGCGGCGAACTGCAGCAGGTCGGCCTGCGCGCTGGCGATGTTGCCCAGCAGCACGTTGACGTAGGGCGTGCCGTCCACCAGGCCTTCGTTGCGCAGCACGGCCGCGAAGTTGGCCATGCCGGCGTCGAACACTTCCAGCTCCGGCCGGATGCCGCGCTCCTGCATGCGCTTCGCCAATTGGCGGATGGTCTGCGGCTGGTTGATGCTGGCCGACTGGATGAAGTTGAGCGAACTCAGTGTCAAGCTGCCCATGTCGGGCTTGGCGTCGCCGTCCAGGTCGAGCACGCGCGAGCGCGATTCGAAGCTGGAGTCCTTGCGCCCGCTGGTGGTCACGCCCACGATCAGGTCGCGCCCGCCCGGCAGCTTGCGGATGGCCTCGATCATGCGGCCGTAGGGCTCGGGGTCGGCGGTCTGCACCCCGTCGGCGTCGCGCGCGTGCAGGTGCACCATCTGCACGCCCAGCGCCATGCAGCGCGCCACGTCGTCCACGACTTCGTTGAGCGCCAGCGGCACGTGCGGCGACATCGCCCGCGTCGGGATCACCCCGGTGCAGGCCAGGTTGACGATCAAGGGTTCGCCGATGCGCATCATCCCCCCGACGCTTGGAGCGCGCTCTTGTTCGCCTTGCGCGCGGGGTTGCCGACGTAGACGCCGTCGGCCTCGGTGTCCTGCACCACCACGGCACCGGCGCCGATGAAGCTGCGCGGCGCGATGCGGATGCGGTCGCGCAGCACCGCGCCGACGCCGACGAAGGCCTGTTCGCCGACGGTGCCTTCGCCGCCCATCGCCACCTCGGCGGCGACGAAGGCGTGGTCGTGCACCTGGCAGTGGTGCGAGATGTGGGCGCCGCTGCGGATGATGCAGTTGTCGCCGATGCGCGCGAACGGCTGGATGATGGCGTGCTCGTAGATCAAGACGTTGTCCCCGATGCGAAGGTCCGGCCACACGCTGGCGCGGCTGGATACGTAACTGACGCAATCGTAGCCGCGCGTGCGGGCCTGCTCGAAGCGCGCGCGCCGCAGGCCGTTGATGCGGTGATAGCCCATGGGAATGATCAGGCGGTAGTCGGCCGGCGGATGGGTCTGCTCCAGCGTCTCGAATGCAACCAGCGGCAGGCCCTCGTACCGCGCGTCGCGGATGTAGGCCTGGTCCACCGTGAAGCCGGCCACGGTCCAGGGGCTGTCGTGCGCCAGGCAGTACCAGGCCAGGCTGGCCGACAGCAGGTTGCCGAACACCAGCACCGGCCGGTCGTCGGTGCCGGGGTCGCGCGAGGAGAAGCTTGCCATCTCAGTTGCCGCGCCTGGCGAAAGCGGCTATGGCCTGCTCGCACGCCTGCAGCATGCCGGCCTGCGCCTGCGCGCCCGAGAGGTCGAAGCGTTCGTGGAAGCGGCGCTTCAGCGCGGCGCCGGCCTCGCGCCGCGCGGTGGGGTCGGCGATCCAGCGTTCGACCTGCGCGAAATAGGCTTCGGGATCGGAGGCCGCGAGCGCGCCCAGCTTGTCGCCACCGTCGCCGCCGGCCAGGCTGGCCACGGCCAGGCCCTGTTCCATGGCCATGGCCACGGTGCCGCCGCCGCCGACGCGCGGCGGATTGAGGTAGATGTCGCTCATGGCGAGCCAGGTTTCCAGGTGGGGTTGCGGTTCGAAGGAATGGATCCTGGGGTGCGATGGTAAGCCCGCCACGCCCTGGCCCTGCCGCGCGCCGATCAGCACCCAATGCGCGCGCGGGTGCGCCTGCAGCAGCGCCAGCATGCGGTCGCGCCAGGCCGGCTCGATGTCCGAGCGCAGCCGAAAGCCCGCGGTGGCGAGGACCACCGCGTCGGCGGGCAGGTCCGCCAGCTCGCGCGAGCGCGGCGCGGCGTTGCCCACCGGCCAGAAGCGGAACGGGAAATCGGCGGCCTGCGGCGCCGGCAGGTGCTGCCACTGCGGACCCTGCTGCTGGCCTTCGCCGGCCAGCCACACGTCCAGCGGCACCGGCGGGGGCATGGCGTGCACCGACAGGCCGACCATCGGGTAGTGCGGCCACAGCGCCGTCGCCAGCGGCGACATGAAGCCGGCGAACACCACGACGTCCGGCGCATAGGCATGCAGCGCCTGCCCGATCTTCTCCATGCGCGTGCGCACCGAAAATTCGGCGTTGGGCATGGCGATCTGGAACTGCCCGCCGGCATAGGCCTTCAGCGAGTCGGGCAGCACCGGCTCGGGCGGCAGCGTCTCCGCGCCGCCGATGTAGGCGGTGCTGGCCGGCACCATCATCTCCTGCGCGGTGAACAGGCGCACTTCCATGCCCAGCTTGGACAGCACGCTGGCCGCGCCCAGTGCGAACATGGTGCCGCCATGCCGGCTGTTGTTGACCTGCGGCGCGTACACGGCGGCCCGGCGCGGCGGCCCCGGCG
>NZ_JACCWG010000073.1 GCF_013697775.1 Ramlibacter sp.
GTGCAGCCGCAAGGCGTCGTCCGGCCGGCCGCCGGCCGCCCGCAGCAAAGCGGGGGCGCCGGCCGCCGGCACGCCCTGCTCCTGCAGCCAGGCCAGCGCCTGGTCTTCGGCCGGCCAGGCCATGGTATGGCCCAGGCAACGGCTGCGGATGGTGGGCAGCAGTTGGTGGGCCGACTCGCTGGCCAGCACGAAGCGCACGTCGCCGGGCGGCTCCTCCAGCGTTTTCAGCAGGGCGTTGGCCGTGACGTGGTTCATGCGCTCGGCCGGGTAGACCAGCACCGCCTTGCCGCGCCCGCGCGCGCTGGTGCGCTGGCTGAATTCCACGGCGTCGCGCATGGCTTCCACGCGGATGTCCTTGCTGGGCTTGCGCTTCTTGTCGTCGATGTCCTGCTGCGCCTTTTCGGGCAGCGGCCACTCCAGCACCTGCATGGAGGTTTCGGGCATCAGCACGCACAGGTCGGCGTGGGTGCGCACGGCCACGGCGTGGCAGCTGTCGCAGTCGCCGCAGGCGCCGTCCGCGCTTGGCTGGTTGCACAGCCAAGCCTGCACCAGCGCCAGCCCCAGGTCGTACTGGCCCAGGCCGGACGGGCCTTGCAGCAGAAAGGCGTGGCCGCGCTGGCCGAGCAGATGGCGCAGTTGCGCGCCGAGCCAGGGCGCGGTCATGGCAGCCATCCCTTCGCCTGCACGGCCCCACGCACGTCGGCCCAGACATCCTCGCGCGGACGACCGGCGTCGATGCGGGCGAAGCGCCCGGGCTCGGCATCGCGACGTGCCTGGTAACCGGCGGCCACGCGGCGGAAGAATTCCACCGGCTGGGACTCGAATTTATCGGGCGCCCGGGCACCGGCCAGGCGGCGGGCCGCCTCCTGCGGCGCCAGGTCGAACCACAGCGTGAGGTCGGGCTGGCGCAGGCCGGTGGGCAGCGCGGGCACCGCCTGCACCCAGGTTTCCAGCGTGCGCAGCACTTCAGCGTCGAAGCCGCGCCCTCCCCCCTGGTAGGCGAAGGTGGCGTCGGTGAAGCGGTCGCACAGCACGGTGTCGCCGCGGCCCAGCGCCGGCTCGATCACCTGCAGCAGGTGTTCTCGCCGGGCCGCGAACATCAGCAGCGCCTCGGTCAGCGGGTCCATGGGATCGTTCAGCACCAGCGCGCGCAGCTGCTCGGACAGCGGCGTGCCGCCCGGCTCGCGCGTCAGCACCACCGTGCGGCCGGCCGCGCGCAGGGCTTCGGCCAACCCGGCGATGTGCGTGGACTTGCCGGCGCCGTCGATGCCCTCAAAGCTGATGAACAGGCCCGCGCTCATTGCGTGCCGCGCTGGTACTTGTTGACGGCGCGGTTGTGGTCGTCCAGCCGCTCGCTGAACTGGCTGCTGCCGTCGCCGCGGGCAACGAAGTACAGCGCCTTGCTGTCGGCCGGCTGTACCGCCGCCAGCAGCGAGGCCTTGCCCGGCATGGCGATCGGCGTGGGCGGCAGGCCGGGCCGGGTGTAGGTGTTCCAGGGCGTGTCCGCCTGCAGGTCGGCCTTGCGCAGGTTGCCGTTGAAGCCAGCGCCCATGCCGTAGATCACGGTCGGGTCGGTCTGCAGCGGCATGCCCGCGCGCAGCCGGTTGTTGAACACCGCCGACACCAGGGTGCGGTCCGCCGCCTTGCCGGTTTCCTTTTCGACGATGCTGGCCAGGATCAGCGCCTGGTCGGCCGTTTTCACCACCGTGGCCGGCGTGCGCTGCGTCCACGCGGCGGCCAGGCGCTTGTCCATGGAGCGCATCGCGCGCTTGAGCAGCGCGGTGTCGCTCGCGCCCTTGGAGTAGGTGTAGGTGTCGGGAAAGAAGCGCCCTTCCGGGTGCACGCCGGCCCGGCCCACCGCCGCCATCAGGGCGCCGTCGGCCAGCGCCTGGGTGTCGTGCTTGAGCATCTGCTCGTTGTTGAGCGCGGCGCGGAACTGCCTGAAGGTCCAGCCTTCGACCAGGGTCACGGCGTAGAGCGACTCCTCGCCGCGGGCCAGCTTGGACAGCAGTTTCTCGGGCGTGATACCGGTTTCCAGCTCGTAGCTGCCGGCCTTGATGCGCTTGTCCTGGCCAGAGACGCGGAAGTACAGGTACAGCAGGCGCGGATCGACCGCCACGCCGGCGTCGCGCACCGCCTGGGCCACGCCGCGCGGCAGCGTGCGAGGCTCGATCGACAGGTCGAGCGTGGGCGCGGACAGGCGCAGCGGCTGGTGCAGCCACCACCAGCCGGCGGCGCCCGCCGCGGCGGCGCCAAGGACCATGAGCAGGAAGACCGTCCAAAGAAAACGTTTCACCTGCGGCTGCCCTTACATCGAGGATGGAATGAAAGCGGCCATGATAATTCAGCCATGCACCAGCTCCCCGACGGCGTCGCCCCCCTGCCCCACTGGGGCGTGATCCGCGTTCAAGGCGCCGACGCGCCGACCTTCCTCCACAACCAGCTCACCCAGGACTTTTCCCTGCTGGGCGCATCCGAAGCGCGGCTGGCCGCCTTCTGCACGGCCAAGGGCCGCATGCTGGCCAGCTTCATCGGCATCAAGCGCGCGCCCGACGACGTGCTGCTGGTGTGCAGCCGCGACGTGCTGGCGCCGGCCTTGAAGCGCCTGTCGATGTTCGTGTTGCGCGCCAAGGCCAAGCTCAGCGACGCGACCGACCAGTTCGTGCTGCGCGGACTGTCGGGCGAGGCGTTGCGCGCTGTGGTGCCGCAAGACCAGCAGCCCTGGCAGCGCACCGATGCCGGCGAGGCGCACGTGGTTGGCCTCTACCCGGCCGACGGCGTGCTGCGTGGCCTGTGGATCGCGCCGGCCGGCACGCCCGAGCCGGCCGGCCAGCCGTTGCCCGAGGACGTGTGGCGCTGGGGCGAGGTCCGCAGCGGCATCGCCATGGTCGGCGCGCCGGTCGCCGAGGCCTTCGTGCCGCAGATGCTGAACTACGAATCGGTCGGCGGCGTGAATTTCAAGAAGGGCTGCTACCCCGGCCAGGAGATCGTGGCGCGCAGCCAGTTCCGCGGCACGCTCAAGCGCCGCGCCTACCTGGTCCACGCCGATGCGGCGCTGCAGGCCGGCCAGGAGGTGTTCGAAGCCTCCGACGCGCAGCAGCCGGCCGGCACCGTGGCCGACGCGGCACCCGCCCCCGGCGGCGGCTGGGACGCCATCGTGTCGATGCAGGTCGCGGCAGCTGGCGGGCAGCTCGCAGCCGGATCGGCAACCGGCCCGGCGCTGGCGGTGCTGCCCCTGCCCTACGGCTTGCTGGAAGACATTTGAGGCGCTGAGGCGGCCACGGCCGGCGCCGCAC
>NZ_JACCWG010000074.1 GCF_013697775.1 Ramlibacter sp.
CGCCGGCACCGGTCGGCGCGCCCGGCGAGCTGTGCCTGGGCGGCGCCAGCGTGGCGCGCGACTACCTGGGGCGCCCGGACCTCACGGCGGAGCGCTTCGTCGGAGACCCCTTCGCAGCGGACCCCGGTGCGCGGCTGTACCGCACCGGCGACCGGGTGCGCTGGCTGGCCGACGGCAACATCGAATACCTGGGCCGGCTGGACAACCAGGTCAAGCTACGCGGGTTTCGCATCGAGCTGGGCGAGATCGAGGCGGTGCTGCAGCAGGACGATGGGGTCGGTGATGCGATCGTGGTGCTGCGCGAGGACGAAGCCGGGGACAAGAAGCTGGTGGCCTACGTGGTGGGCCAGGGCGGTGCGGTGCCCGATGTCGAGCAACTGCGGCAGTCGCTGAAGGCCCGGTTGCCGGAGTACATGGTGCCCGGCGCTTTCGTGATGCTGCAAGCGCTTCCGCTGTCGCCCAACGGCAAGGTGGACAGGAAGGCGCTGCCCGCGCCAAGCGGGGAACGCCAGGCGGGCAGCGATTACGTGGAGCCCGGCACGCGCACCGAGCGCGAGCTCGCCGCAATCTGGTCTTCTGTGCTCAAGGTGGACCGCGTCGGCGTCCACGACAACTTCTTCGAACTCGGCGGCCATTCACTGCTGGCCACGCGGGTGGCCTCACAAATCGCCGCGGCGCTGGGCCGCGAGATGCCTTTGCGCGAGCTGTTCCAGCGCCCGAAACTGGGCGAGCTGGCGGCGTATCTGGACGGACACGTTGGGGAAACGCAGGCGCTCGCGCCGATCGTGCGTGCCGACCGGTCCGGCGACGTGCCGCTGTCGTACGCGCAGCAGCGCCTGTGGTTCCTGGACCGCTACGAGCCGCAGAGCGCGGCCTACAACATTCCCATGGCGATGCGGCTCAAGGGCCGCGGCATGGACGCCGCGAAGCTGCAGGCGGTGTTCGCGCAGCTTGTCGCCCGGCACGAGTCGCTGCGCACGGCGTTCGACGCCAACAATGGCGAAGCCGTGCAAGTGATCCGCGAAGAGCTGGATGTGCCTGTGCGGTTCGACGACCTGAGCGGACTGCCGCAAGACGCCCGCGAAGCAAAGGCGGCGCAACTGCTGGAGCAGGAAGCCGGCGAGCCGTTCGACCTGGCCGAGGGACCACTGCTGCGGGTGGGCCTGGTGAAGCTGGGCGAGGATGAGCACATCCTGCTGCTGACCATGCACCACATCGTCTCGGACGGCTGGTCCATGGGCGTGCTGGTCGACGAGGTGGCGCAGATCTACCGCGCGCACGGCGAAGGCCGGCAACCAAACTTGCCGCCGCTGGCGATCCAGTACGCGGACTACGCGGTGTGGCAGCGCGATCGGCTGCAGGGCGAGGTTTTACAACAGCAGCTGGGCTACTGGCGCGACCAGCTCGAAGGCGCACCGACGCTACTGGAGCTGCCCACCGACCGGCCCCGGCCAACGCTGCAAAGCCACCAAGGCGCGGTGCATGACTTCACGTTGCCGGCGCAGTTGACCGGCAGGCTGAAGGAACTCGCCCAGGCGCAGGGCGCGACGCTGTTCATGCTGCTGCAAGCCGCCTTCGCGGTCCTGCTGCACCGCCTGAGCGGGCAGGACGACATCTGCATCGGCACGCCCATCGCCGGGCGCAACCGCGCGGAGCTGGAGGGCCTGATCGGCTTTTTCGTCAACACGCTGGTGCTGCGCAGCCGGATCGACCCGAACGCGCGTTTCGATGCGCTGCTTGAACAGTCCAAGGAAGCCGCGCTCGGGGCCTACGCGCACCAGGACGTTCCCTTCGAGCAGCTGGTGGAGCATCTGAAGCCGCCGCGCAGCCTGAGCTACACGCCGCTGTTCCAGGTGATGTTCATCCTGCAGAACGCGCCGCGCGAGAGCCTGGAAATTCCGGGCCTGCGCTTCGAGGCGATGGCCAGCGCCACGCGCACGGCGAAGTTCGACCTCACCTGCAGCCTGGTGGAGGAGCAGGACAGGCTGTATGGCACGCTGGAGTACAGCACCGGCCTGTTCGACGAAGCCACGATTGCGCGGATGGCGCAGCACTATGAAGTGCTGCTGCAGGGCATCTGCGACGCGCCGGATGCCAGCGTCAGGGACCTGCCGCTGCTCACGACAGCGCAGCGGCATCAGGTCCTGGTGGAGTGGAACGCCACGGAAACGCCGTATTCGCGCGATCACGCGGTCCACCAGCTGTTCGAGGAGCAGGCGCGGCGCAACCCGGAGGCGGTGGCACTGGCGTACGAGCAGCGGCAATTCACCTACGCACAGCTCAATGCCCGGGCCAACCAGCTCGCCCATCACCTGCGACAACTGGGCGCGGGCCCCGAACGCCTTGTCGGCATCTGCATGCGGCGCAGCCCGGAGATGGTCGTCGGCCTGCTGGCCGTGCTCAAGGCCGGCGCGGCGTATGTGCCGATGGACCCGGCCTATCCCGCGCAGCGCCTGCAGCACATGCTGCAGGACAGCGCGGCGGCGGTGGTGCTGGTGGACACTGCCGGCCGGCACGCGCTACCCGGCACGCCGGACGCGACCGTGCTGCACCTGCGCGACGACGCGCAGCGCTGGGCGAAGGCGCCAGCCGCCGATGTGGCCGTGCAGGCACCGCATACCCGGCACCTTGCCTATGTGATCTACACCTCGGGCTCGACCGGCCAGCCGAAGGGCGTGATGGTCGAACATCGCAGCCTGTGCAACCTGGTGGGCTGGCACTGCCGGGCCTTCGGGCTGGGCGATGGACAGCGCAGCGCGGCCACGGCCGGCGTGGGCTTCGACGCGAGCACCTGGGAGATCTGGCCGCCCCTGTGCAGCGGCGGCACGCTGGTGCTGCCGCCGGCGCGCGTGGAAGGCGACGCGACGGCCCTGCTGCAATGGTGGCGCGGCCAGGCCCTGGACGTGAGCTTTCTGGTCACGCCGCTGGCGGAGCTGGCGTTCAGCGAAGGCTGGAACAACCCCGGCCTCGGCGTTCTGCTGGTGGGCGGCGACCGGCTGCGGCAGGTGCCACGGCTGGAGGGCACGCGGCTGGTGAACAACTACGGCCCCACGGAAACCACTGTGGTCGCCACCTCGGGACCGGTGCATGCCGGTGAGCCTGTCGTCCACATCGGGCGGCCGATCGCCAACACGCGCATCTACGTGCTGGACCGCGAAGGCCAACCGGTGCCCGTCGGCGTGGCCGGGGAGATCTGCATCGGCGGCGACAGCGTCGCGCGCGGCTACCTGAACCAGCCGCGGCTGACGGCCGAGCGCTTCGTGCAGGACCCGTTCCACGGCGGGCGCATGTACCGCACCGGCGACCTGGGACGCTGGCTGGCGGACGGCAACATCGACTACCTGGGCCGGCTGGACAGCCAGGTCAAGCTGCGCGGTTTCCGCATCGAGCTGGGCGAGATCGAGGCGGTGCTGCAGCAGCACGCGCAGGTCGGCCAGGCGGTGGTGATGCTGCGGGAGGACGAGGCCGGGGACGGGGACCAGAAGCTGGTGGCCTACGTGGTGGGCAAGGGCGATGCGGTGCCCGACGTCGAGCAGCTGCGGCAGGCGTTGAAAACCAAGCTGCCTGAGTACATGGTGCCTGGGGCCTTCGTGGCGCTGCAGGCGCTGCCGCTGTCGCCCAACGGCAAGGTGGACACGAAGGCGCTGCCTGCGCCGAGCGGCGAACGCCAGGCCGGCAGCGACTACGTGGAGCCCGGCACGCGCACCGAGCGCGAACTCGCGTCCATCTGGTCTTCCGTGCTCAAGGTGGACCGCGTCGGCGTGCACGACAACTTCTTCGAACTGGGGGGCCATTCGCTGCTGGCCACGCGCGTGGCGTCGCAGATCGCGGCGGCGCTGGGCCGTGAGGTGCCCTTGCGCGAGCTGTTCCACCGGCCGCGGCTGGGCGAACTCGCGGCGTACCTGGACGGACACACCGGCGTGCAGGCACTCGCGCCGATCGGACTGGCCGATCGCTCGGCGGACCTGCCGCTGTCGTATGCGCAGCAGCGCCTGTGGTTTCTGGACCGCTACGAGCCGCAAAGCGCGGCGTACAACATTCCGATGGCGCTGCGGCTGCTGGGCACCGCGGTGGATGCCGCCAGGCTGCAGGCGGTGTTCGCGCGCCTGATAGCCCGGCACGAGTCGCTGCGCACGGTATTCGAAATGCGGAACGGCCAGTCCGTGCAGGTGATCCATGAAACGTTGGATGTGCCGGTGGCATTCGAAGACCTGAGTGGGCTGTCCGAAGGCGCGCGCCAGGCCAAGGCGGCGCTGCTGCTGGAGCAGGAAGCCGCCAAGCCGTTCGACCTGGCGCGCGGCCCGCTGCTGCGCGTGGGGCTGCTGAAGTTTGGCGGGCAGGAGCATGTGCTGCTGCTGACCATGCACCACATCGTGTCGGACGGCTGGTCGATGGACGTGCTGGTGAACGAGGTGGCGCAGATCTACCGGGCGCAGGCCGAGGGCGGGGACGCGAACCTGCCGCCGCTGGCGATCCAGTACGCCGACTACGCGGTGTGGCAGCGCGAACGGCTCCAAGGCGAGGTTTTGCAGGAGCAGCTGGGGTACTGGAGGGCGCAGCTGGAAGGCGCGCCTGCGCTGCTGGAACTGCCCACCGACAGGCCGCGGCCGGCGGTGCTGACGCACCACGGCGCCAATGTGGAGTTCCAGCTGGGCGAGGAATTGACGGACCGGCTCCAGCAATTGGCGCAGGCGCGCGGCACCACCCTGTTCATGTTGACGCAGGCTGCCTTCGCCATCCTGCTGCACCGCTTGAGCGGGCAGGACGACATCTGCGTGGGCACGCCCATCGCCGGGCGCGGCCGGGCGGAGTTGGAAGGGCTGATCGGCTTTTTCGCCAACACGCTGGTGCTGCGCAGCCGGATCGATCCGAACGCGAGCTTCGATGCGCTGCTTGCGCAGTCCAGGGACGTCGCGCTGGGCGCGTATGCGCACCAGGACGTGCCGTTCGAGCAGCTGGTGGAGCACCTGAAGCCGCCGCGCAGCCTGAGCTACACGCCGCTGTTCCAGGTGATGTTCATCCTGCAGAACGCGCCGCGCGAGACGCTGGACGTTCCGGGGCTGCGTCTGGAGATGATGCCCAGCCCGACGCACACGGCGAAGTTCGACCTCACGTGCAGCCTGGCGCAGGGCAATGCCCGGCTCTACGGCAACCTGGAATTCAACACCGGCCTGTTCGACGAGGCGACGGTCGCCCGGATGGCGCAGCACTACGAAGTGCTGCTGCAAAGCATCTGTGACCAGCCGGCGGCCAGTCTCAAGGACCTGCCGCTGCTCACGCCGGTGCAGCGCAATCAGGTGCTGGTGGAGTGGAATGCCACGCAGGCACCGTACCCGCCTGACGTGGTGCACCGGCTGGTCGAGGAGCAGGCGCGGCGCAGCCCGAATGCGGTGGCGCTGGCATACGGGCAGGAGCAGCTCACCTACGCGCAGCTCAACGCCCGCGCCAACCAGCTGGCCCATCACCTCGTGCAGCTCGGTGTCGGCCCCGAGCGCCTGGTGGGCATCTGCATGGAGCGCAGCCTGCAGATGGTGGTGGGGCTGCTGGCCGTCCTGAAGGCCGGCGGCGCCTATGTGCCGCTGGACCCCGGCTATCCGAAAGACCGGCTGGCCTACATGCTGGCCGATGCGAAGCCGCAGGTGCTGCTTACGCAGGAGAGCCTGCTCGGGCAGCTGCCCGCCGGCGAGGGTGCCGTGCTGTGCCTGGACCGCGACTGGCCGCAACGCATCGCCATGCAGCCCACGGACGATCCGCGCCACCAGGCGCAGCCGCACAACCTGGTCTACGTCATCTACACCTCCGGCTCCACGGGCCTGCCCAAGGGCGTGGGCATGCCGCACGGCGGGCTGGCCAACCTGTTGCACTGGCAGCGGGCCGTGCTGCCGCAGCCGGCGCGCACGCTGCAGTTCGCGGCGCTGGGATTCGACGTGGCGGCCCAGGAGATTTTCTCGACGCTGGCCACCGGCGGCACCCTGGTGCTGCTGGACGAAGCGCGCCGCCAGGACATGCCGGCGCTGGTGAAGTGGCTGGCCGGGCAGGGCATCCAGCGCCTGTTCCTGCCGTATGTCGCGCTCGGCAGCCTGGGCGAGCTGTGGAAGGACCAGCAGCTGCCGCAACTGCAGGACGTGATCACGGCGGGCGAGCAGTTGCGCATCACGCCGGCGCTGCGCCGCCTGTTCACCGTGAACCCGCAGGCCCGGCTGCACAACCACTACGGTCCGACGGAAAGCCACGTCGCCTGCGCGCAGGTGCTCGCGGGGCCGGCGCAGGCGTGGAACGACCTGCCGCCGATCGGCAGGCCGGTCGCGAACACGCGCATCTACATCCTGGACGCGCAAGGCCAGCCGGTGCCGCCGGGCGTCGCGGGCGAGATCCACATCGCGGGCGCGCAGGTGGCGCGGGAGTACCTGGGGCGCCCCGGATTGACGGCCGAGCGCTTCATCGGCGCGCCCGACGCAGGCGTTCTGGGCGAACGCATGTACAAGACGGGCGACCTGGGCCGGTGGCGCGAAGGCGGCGTGATCGACTACCTGGGCCGCAACGACCTGCAGGTGAAGATCCGCGGCTTTCGCATCGAGCTAGGCGAGGTGGAAGCCCGGCTGGCCGAGTGCGACGGCGTGCGCGAAGCGGCGGTGATCGCGCGCGAGGACCAGCCGGGAGACAAGCGGCTGGTGGCGTACGTGGTTGCACAGGACGACGTGCAACCCCCTTCGGCCGCGGCGCTGCGCGCGCAGCTGGGCCAGAGCCTTCCGGAATACATGGTGCCCGGCGCCTTCGTCGTGCTGGAGGCGCTGCCGCTCACGCCCAACGGCAAGCTGGACCGCAAGGCGCTGCCCGAACCCGGCGGCGAGCGCCAGGCGGGCAACGACTACGTGGAGCCCGCCACGCCGACGGAACGCGCGCTCGCGGCGATCTGGGCCGGCGTGCTGCAGGTGGACCAGGTCGGCCTGCACGACAACTTTTTCGAGCTGGGCGGCCATTCGCTCCTGGCCACGCGGGTGGTCTCGCAGATCGGCGCGACGCTGGGCCGCGAGATGCCCTTGCGCGAGCTGTTCCACAAGCCGCGGCTGCAGGAGCTGGCCGCCTGGCTGGACGGCCGGCCCGCCACCACGGGGCCAGCGCCGATCGGCGTGGCCGCGCGGCCGGCCGACGGGTTGCCGCTGTCGTATGCGCAGCAGCGCCTCTGGTTCTTGGACAACTACGAATCGGGCAGCGCCTTCTACAACATGGGCGCGGCGCTGCGGCTTCGCGGCAAGGGCGTGACGCCTGCCCTGCTACACGGCGTGTTCAACGCGCTGGTGGCGCGGCACGAGGCCTTGCGCACGGTGTTCCGGGTCGTCAACGGCCAGCCGCGGCAGGTGATCGCGCAGCTGCTGGAGCTGCCGATGCTGCACGAGGACCTGAGCGGGCTGCCGGACACCGCGCGCCAGGCGCGGGCGGCGCAATTGCTGGAACAGGAAACCGGCAAACCCTTCGACCTGACCCAGGGACCGCTGCTGCGGGTGGGCTTGGTGAAGCTGGGCGAGGACGAGCACATCCTGCTGCTGACCATGCACCACATCGTCTCGGACGGCTGGTCGATGGGCGTCCTGGTCGACGAGGTGGCGCAGATCTACCGCGCGCTCGGTGAAGGCCAGCAACCGATGCTGCCGCCGCTGGTGATCCAGTACGCGGACTACGCCGTGTGGCAGCGCGAGCGGCTGCAAGGCGAGGTTTTGCACGAGCAGCTGGGCTACTGGCGCAACCAGCTCGAAGGCGCACCGGCATTGCTGGAGCTGCCCACCGACAGGCCCAGGCCGACGCTGCAAAGCCACCGCGGTGCTGTGCACGGGTTTGAGCTCTCGACGCAGCTCACCGCCAGCCTCAGCGCACTGGCCCAGGCGCAGAGCACAACGCTGTTCATGCTGCTCCAGTCCGCCTTCGCCGTGCTGCTGCACCGCTTAAGCGGGCAGGAGGACATCTGCGTCGGCACGCCCATCGCCGGGCGCAACCGCGCGGAGCTGGAGGGCCTGATCGGCTTCTTCGTCAACACGCTGGTGCTGCGCAATCGCATCGATCCGCGGGCGAGCTTCGACGCGCTGCTCGAACAGTCCAAGGACATCGCGCTGGCGGCGTACGCGCACCAGGATGTGCCTTTCGAGCAGCTGGTCGAGCATCTGAATCCTCCGCGCAGTCAGGGCTACACGCCGCTGTTCCAGGTGATGTTCATGCTGCAGAACGCGCCGCGCCAGACGCTGGAGATTCCGGGGCTGGCCTTCGAGATGCTGCCCGGCAGCACCGGCACCGCGAAGTACGACCTGACCTGCAGCATGGTCGAGGGGCAGGACAGGCAAGGGCGCGACACGCTGTACGGCACGCTGGAATACAGCACCGACCTGTTCGAAGCGGCGACGGCCGCCCGCATGGCGCAGCACTACGAGGTGCTGCTTCAGGGCATCTGCGACGCGCCAGCCGCCCCGGTGGCGGCTCTGCCGCTGCTGACGCCCGCGCAGGAGCGGCAGCTCCTGGTGGAGTGGAACGACACGGCCGCGCCGTACCAGCTGCAGGCGGTCCACCAGCTGTTCGAGGAGCAGGCACGGCGCACCCCGGACGCAGTGGCGCTGGTGGACGGGACGCGGCAGCTCAGCTACGCGCAGTTTGATGCCCGGGCCAGCCAGTTGGCCCATCACCTCGTGCAGTTGGGCGTGCGGCCGGACGTGCTGGTCGGCATCTGCATGGAACGCAGCACGGAGATGGTCGTCGCACTGGTCGCGGTGCTGAAGGCCGGCGGTGCCTACGTGCCGCTGGATCCCGGCTATCCGAAGGACAGGCTGGCGTACATGCTGGACGACGCGAAGCCGCGGGTGCTGCTCACGCAGCAGACACTGCTGGAGCAGTTGCCGTCATACGAAGGCAAGGTGCTGTGTGTGGATGGCGACTGGCACACGCGGCAGGCTCCAGCGGGCAACGAACCGCTGCCGTCCGTGTCGCCCGCCCACCTGGCGTACGTGATCTACACCTCGGGCTCCACGGGCACGCCCAAGGGCGCCGGCATTTCGCATGCGGCGCTGGCCAACCACACGCAGTGGATGCAGCAGCGTTTTCCGCTGGAGGCGGGCGACCGCGTGCTGCAGAAAACGCCGTTCAGTTTCGACGCCTCGGTCTGGGAGTTCTGGTCGCCGCTGGCCGCCGGCGCCACGCTGGTGGTGGCCGAGCCGGGCGCGCAGCGCGACCCGGCGCGTCTGGCGCAGCTGCTGGCGCAGACGCGGACCACGGTGGTGCAGTTCGTTCCAGCGCTGCTCGCGGCCCTGCTGGAAGAAGATCTTTCGGATTGCCGCAGCCTGCGGCATGTCTTCGTCGGTGGCGAGGCGCTGCCGGCGGCGCTGGCCGCGCGCAGCCGCGCCGTGCTGGGCGCGGAAGTGGTCAACCTGTACGGCCCCACCGAAGCCTGCATCGACGCGCTGTTCGCCGTGGCGGACGCGTCCGCCGAAGCCGGCGCGATGGTGCCCATCGGCCGCCCGGTGGCGAACACACGCGCCTACGTGCTGGATGCGCAGCTGCATCCGGTGCCGGTGGGAGTCGCCGGCGAGCTGTACCTGGCCGGCCCGGGCCTGGCGCGCGGCTACCTGCACCAGCCCGCGCTCACCGCGGAACGCTTCCTGCCCGACCCGTTCGCCGCCGCGCCCGGCGCGCGCATGTACCGCACCGGCGACCTAGTACGCCGGCTGCCCGGCGGCACGCTGGACTACCTGGGCCGCGCGGACCAGCAGGTGAAGGTCCGCGGTTTCCGCATCGAGCTCGGCGAGATCGAGAGCGTGCTTCGGCAGGACCCGCGTGTCGCGCAGGCGGTTGCCGTGGTGCGCGAGGACGTGCCCGGCGAGCGGCGGCTGGTGGCCTACGTGGTGAGCCAGCAGGACGACGGGCTGGACGCCGACCGGCTGCGGCAGGCGCTGCAGGCCAGGCTGCCCGAGTACATGGTGCCCGGCGCCTTCGTGCTGCTGCAAAGCCTGCCGCTGACACCCAGCGGCAAGGTGGACAGGAATGCCCTGCCATCGCCAAGCGGGGAGCGCCAGCTGACAACCGACTACGTGGCGCCGGAGAGCGTGCTGGAGAAATCGATCGCCGCCGCCTGGGCGGACGTGTTGCAGGTGGAACGCGTCGGCCTGCACGACAACTTCTTCGCGCTGGGCGGCCACTCGCTGCTGGCGCTGGCGCTGGTCACGCGGCTGCGCGAGCAGGGCCTCGCCGCCGACGTGAAGAGCCTGTTCACCGCGCCCACCGTGGCTGGCGTGGCGCGGGCGATGGAGCGCGGCGGCATCGCGGCCATCGAGGTGCCGCCCAACCGGATCGATCCGCAGGCCGAGGCGATCACGCCCGGCATGCTGCCCCTGGTGGAGCTCACCCAGGCCGAGATCGACCTCATCGCCGCCAAGGTGCCGGGCGGCGCGCGCAACGTGCAGGACCTCTATCCGCTGAGCCCGCAGCAGGAGGGCCTGCTGTACCACCACCTGCTGGACCCGGACGACGACGCCTACACCGTGTCCCTGGCCTTCGCGGTACGCACGCGCGAGCAGCTGGATGCGATTGGCGCGGCGCTGCAGCAGGTGGTCCAGCGCCACGACATCCTGCGCACCGCGTTCCTGTGGGAAGGGCTGCGCGAGCCGGTGCAGGTCGTCCTGCGCGAAGCGCCGCTGCCCATCGCGCACGTCGTGCTCGATCCGCGCGACGGCGACATCCTGGCACAGCTGCAGGCGCGCTTCGGCCGCCGGCGCCAGCGCATGGACGTGGACCGCGCACCGCTGGTGCGGCTCCATGCCGCGCCGGACCCGGCCCAGGACCGCTGGGTGCTGCTGATCGTGAACCACCACATGGTCAGCGACCACGTGACGATGGAAGTGGTGATGGAGGAGGCGGGTGCCTTGCTGCTGGGTCTGGCCCAGGCGTTGCCTGCGCCGCTGCCGTTCCGCAACCTGGTCGCGCAGGCGCGGCGGGAGCGCAGCCGCGCCGACCAAGACGCGTTCTTCCGGCAGCTGCTGGAAAGCGTGACGCAGCCGTCCATGCCGTTCAACCTGCTTGCCGATGAGAGCGATGCGCCCGCGCCCGAGGAGCGCACCTCGATGCTGGAGCCGGCGCTCGCCGCGCGCATCCGCGCGGCAGCCCGCACGGCGAAGGTCAGCGCGGCCAGCCTGTTCCACTTCGCGTGGGCGCTGGTGCTGGCCAGGGCCGGCGGCAAGGGCGACGTCGTGTTCGGAACCGTGCTGTTCGGGCGCATGGCGGTGCAGGCCGGCGCCGAGCGGGCGGTCGGCCTGTTCACCAACACCCTGCCGTTCCGCATCGACACGGATCAGGGCGACGTGGTCGGGGCCTTGCAGCGGACCCAGGAGGTCTTGGCGGGCCTGCTGGCCCACGAACATGCGTCCCTGGTGCTGGTGCAGCGCCACAGCCAGCTGCCGCCGCAGACGCCGCTGTTCTCGGCCCTGTTGAACTACCGGCACACGCAGGCGCGCAAGGCGCAGGACGAGACCGCCGCCGACCCGCTCGGCGTGCGCATGCTCGATGGCCGCGAGGGAACACATTACCCGCTGATGTTGACGGTCGACGAGCTGGGCGACGGTGGGTTCCTGCTGGGCGCACAGGTCCGGCCGTCGATCGGGGCGGAGCATGTGTGCTGTCTGGTGCGGACCGCCATCGAGGGCATCGTGGATGCGCTGGAAGGTGGGCGTTCCACAGCTGCGAGCGAACTGGAGGTGCTGGCCGCAGCGGATCGCGCGCAGTTGCTGCACGAGTGGAATGCGACCGTGCTGCCGTACCCGCGGGACAAGACGGTCCACCAGCTGTTCGAGGAACAAGCAAGGCGCAGCCCGGATGCGGTGGCGCTGGTGCATGGGCACCAGCGGCTGACCTATGCGCAGCTGGATGCGCGGGCGAACCAGCTGGCGCACCGGTTGCGCGCGCTGGGTGTCGGTCCGGAAGTGTTGGTGGCGCTGTGCGTGGAGCGCGGGCTGGACATGGTGGTGGGCCTGCTCGGTATCCTGAAGGCCGGCGGCGCCTACGTGCCGCTGGACCCGGCTTATCCGAGCGCGCGGCTGGCCTACATGCTGGGCGATGCGAAGCCGGCGGTGCTGCTGACGACATCGGCAACCGTTCTTCCTGAATCGGTATCCGTTGACCCTGAATCCATCTCCGTTCGCCCTGAGCTTGTCGAAGGGCCGTTGCCCGCAGGGGCTTCGACAAGCTCAGCCCGAACGGGTGCGGGTTTGTTGTGCCTGGACCGCGATTGGGACGCGCAGGTAGCAACGCATCCTGCGGAGCAACTGCCCAACCTGGCGCAGCCGCAGAACCTGGCCTACATGATCTACACCTCGGGCTCCACCGGGCAGCCCAAGGGCACGCAGATCGCGCACCGCGCGGTCGTGAATCTGCTGGCGACCATGGCGCATTCCCCCGGCATGCAGGCCGACGACGTGCTGCTGGCGGTCACCTCGCTGTCGTTCGACATCGCCGCGTTGGAGATCTTCCTGCCGCTGGCGACGGGCGCACAAGTCGTGATCGCCTCGCGCGAGCAGGCCGCCGACGCGCAGGCACTGAAGGACCTCGTGCGCACGCACGCAGTCACGGTGATGCAGGCGACGCCATCGACATGGCGCATGCTGCAGGCCAGCGACGGGGCCGATCTGCGCCTGCGGCTGGCCCTGTGCGGCGGCGAAGCGATGGACGCGCCGCTGGCAAAAGACCTGTGCGGCATCGCGGACGCGGCCTGGAACCTGTACGGCCCCACCGAAACAACCGTGTGGTCGAGCGCCGAGCGGCTGGGCGCGAACGCGCAGGTCACGCTCGGCCAGCCGCTCGCCAACACGCAGATGTACATCCTAGACGATCAGCTGCGGCTGGTCCCGCGTGGCGCCGTGGGCGAGCTGCACATCGGCGGCGAGGGCCTGGCCCGCGGCTACCTGCACCAGCCCGGGTTGACGGCGAAAAAGTTCATCCCCAACCCCCATGGCGCACCCGGCAGCCGGCTGTACAAGACCGGCGACCTGGCCAGGCACCTGCGGGACGGCCGCATCGAATTCCTCGGGCGCAGCGACCAGCAGATGAAGCTGCGCGGTTTCCGCATCGAGCTGGGCGAGATCGAAGCCGTGTTGCGCGCCTTGCCGGCCGTTCGCGAGGCAGCGGTTGCGATGCATGGCGACGCGCCTGGCGACGAGCGCTTGGTGGCCTACGTCGCAACGCGCAGCCAAGTGGACGCGCACGACATCCTGGCGCACGCAAAACAACAGCTGCCCGCCCACATGGTCCCAGCCCAGGTCGTGCTGCTGGACGCCTTGCCCCGCACGCCCAACGGCAAGCTGGACCGCAAGGCGTTGCCCGCGCCGGACTGGCAGCCCAGGGAAACGGGTTTTGTTGCGCCGCGCACGGCCACCGAGCAGGCGCTGGCGGCGATCTGGTCCGAGGTGCTGCAGCAGGACACCGTCGGCGTGCACGACGACTTCTTCGCGCTGGGCGGCCATTCGCTGCTGGCGGTGCAGGTGGTCTGGCGCGTGCGCCGACAGCTCGCGCCGCAGCTGCCCTTGTCGACGCTGCTCGCATCGCCGACGGTCGCCGCGCTGGCGGCGCAGATCGACGGCCCGCGCACCGGCACCGCGCCGGCCGGCCACGCGCTCGCGCACAATCCCCCGCAACAAGGAGAAACGACATGATGAAGCGCCGCTGGGCCAGATGGTCCCTGCGCGTGGTGCTGGTGCTGGCCGCGCTGATTTTGGTGCTGGCCGGCTTCGCCTGGTGGCGGCTGCACACCAGCCTGCCGCCGCTGGACGGCACGCTGGCCGCGCCGGGCCTCACGGCCCCGGTGGAGGTCCGGCGCGACGCGCTGGGCGTGCCCGCGATCAGCGGCACCACGCGCGACGACGTCGCCTACGCCACCGGCTTCGTCCATGCGCAGGACCGCTTCTTCCAGATGGACCTGCTGCGCCGCCGCGCCGCGGGCGAACTGGCCGGCCTGATCGGCGACGCGACGGCCGAAATCGACAGCCGCATCCGCATGCACCGCTTCCGCGCCCGCGCCCAGGCCGCGCTGCAGGCGCTGCCGCCGGCCGACCGCACCATGCTGCAGCGCTATGCCGACGGCGTGAACGCCGGGCTGAGCGGGCTGGGCGCGGCGCCGTTCGAGTACGCGCTGCTGCGCAGCGACCCGGTGCGCTGGCAGCCGGCCGACACCTTGCTGGTGGTGTGGACCATGTACCTGGACCTGCAGGGCTACATGCCGATGCGCGAGCTCTCGCGCGGCTGGCTGAAGGAGCTTGCGCCGCCCGAGACGCTGGCTTTCCTGCTGCCCGAAACCAGCGCCTACGACGCGCCGTTCGATGGCCCTTCGCCCGCGCCGAACGTGGCCATCCCCGCGCAGGGGCCGGACTGGATCGCCCGGCCGCTGCCCGCCAAAGCGGCGATGCTGGAAGACACGCTGACGCGCGGCAGCAACGGCTGGGCCATCGCCGGGCCGCACACCCGCGGCGGCGGCGCCATCGTCGCCAACGACATGCACCTGGGCCTGATGCTGCCCAACGTGTGGTACCGCGCGCAGCTGCGCTTTCCGGGCGACGACGGCCGCATGCGCAGCGTCACGGGCGTCACCTTGCCGGGCGCGCCGCTGGTCATCATCGGCAGCAACGGCGAACTCGCCTGGGGGTTCACCAACGCCTGCGCCGACGTGCTGGACCTGGTGCGCATCGAGCGCGTGCCGGGCGGCGGCAACCGCTTCAAGGTGGCCGGCGAAGTGCGCGAAGCGACCGAGTACCGCGAAACCGTGGCCGTGCGCGGCGGCGAGGCGAAAACCGTGATCGTGCTGCAGATCGGCGACGCGCCGATCCGTCAGGTGGGCGACGCCTTCTACCTGGAACACTGGGTGGCCCACCAGCCGGGAGCGGTGAACGTGGGCCTGCGCGGCCTGGAGACGGCCCGCACGGTGGAGGACGCCGTTGCCGTGGCCAGCCGCGCCGGCGTGCCGGCGCTGAACTTCGTGGTGGGCGACCGCGCCGGGCGCATCGCCTGGAGCGTGGCCGGTGCCATGGCCGCGCGCGACGCCGGCGACGCCAAGACCTTCCCGCTGGCAACCGACGCGGATGCGGCGGCATGGCAGGCGCTGCGCGCGCCGGATGCGCATCCGAGCGTGGTCGCGCCCGCGCAGGGGCGGGTGTGGAACGCCAACAACCGGCCGCTGGCCGCCGCGGGCGACCGCCTGGTCGGCGACGGCGGCGCGGACCTGGGGGCGCGCGCAAAGCAGATCGGCGAGGGCCTGATGGCGCTGCCGGCGCAGGCCGACGAGAAGGGCGTGTACGCCGTGCAGCTGGACGACCGCGCGATCTTCATGGCGCCCTGGCGCGACCGCGCATTGCGCGTGCTGGATGCGCAGGCGGTGGCCGGCCATCCCGAGCGCCAGCAGTTCCGCGACCTGCTGGCGCAGCGCTGGAGCGGCCGCGCCAGCCCGGAATCGCAGGGCTACCGGCTGACCCGGGCATTCCTGGACGCGGGCTATGACGAAGTGTTCGGCGCGGCCGACGTGGAGCTGAAGAAAAAACATCCGTACGCGAGCTACGCCATCGCCAACATGCGCTGGCCGCTGGTGCTGGCCCAGCTGCTGGACGCCGGGCCGCCCAACTGGCTGCCGGCGGGGCGCACCTGGCGCGATGTGGAACTGGCCACCGTCGACCGCGCGATCCGGCTGCTGAAGGAAGAACACGGCTCGCTGCAGGCGGCGACCTGGGGCGCGCACAACCGCGCGACCATCCAGCACCCCATCGGCGGGCTGCTGCCCGGCGTAGGCCGCTGGCTGGCGGTGCCGCCCGAGCCGCTGCCCGGCGACATCCACGTGCCGCGCGTGAGCGAGCGCGGCTTCGGCGCGTCGCAGCGCATGGTGGTGACGCCCGGGCGCGAGCAGGACGGCATCCTGAACATGCCCGGCGGCCAGAGCGGCCATCCGCTCAGCCCGTACTTCCTGGCCGGCCATGGCGACTGGGTGCAGGGCCGGCCCACGCCGTTCCTGCCCGGCGCGGCGCAGCACACGCTGACACTGGCGCCGCGTTAGCGGCTTGTCAGACGTTCGCTTGCAATCCGAACAATTCCTTTCAAATCGGACGCGCGTGCGCCACGGCTCTTCCACAGGCGCCGTGGTTAGATAAGAAAGCAGCGTGCGCGATTAGCGCGAACCACGAATCCCGCAGAAACAAGCGCCTACGGCGCTCGGCCGGACTTCCCCCAATCTGTCGCTAGGGAAAGCCCGGTTGTTCGGGGTGGGGCCGTCGGAAAGAGTTCACGTTTGCGCGCGGCCGGCGGGGGCTCCGATTCCTCGCTTGCCCGCCCGACACAGGGAGCAGAGGTTCATGGAACGACACGGCACGCCCGGGGTCACGCGATGTGGTCCTGGCCAAGCACGAGAGAAATTTTCGGTCCGGTTCGCCAAAAGGCAGAGCCGGGCGGTTGAGCCGTAAAGCGCGGCCTGCCCGATCGCGCGGCAGGCTGCCGGTCACCGGGTGAAGTCTCTGCCCTTTCCCTATTTCCCCTGTCCCGATGCGCGCCGCGCCATGGCCGCGGGCATCGGTATTGCTTTGCCCTTGGCGGGAGGTTGTCGATGAAGAACGCTCCGGTGGCCGCGAGCACGCGAGGCAGCCCGCTGTCGTCCGCGCAGCAGCGCCTGTGGTTCCTCGACCAGTACCAGCCCGGCGACGTTTCCTACAACATCGCGGCCGCCGCCGAGCTGCGGGGACCGCTGGATGTCGCGGCGCTGCAAGCCGCGCTGAACGGCGTCGTCGCGCGGCACGACAGCCTGCGCACGCGCTTCGGCGTGGGCGCGGCCGGCGAGCCGGTCCAGTGGGTCGAGCCGCAACTGCACCTGCCGCTGCCGGTGCGCGACATCGGCGCGGCCGACCCGCAGCCCCTGATCCTGGCGGAAGCCCGCACGCCGTTCGACCTTGCGCAGGCGCCGCTGCTGCGCGTGCAGCTGCTGCGCCGAAGCGCCGGCGACCATCTGCTGCTGCTGACGATGCACCACATCGTGTCCGACGGCTGGTCCATGGGCGTGCTGGTGCGCGAGCTCGGCGTGCTGTACGCGGCACAGCTGCAGGGGCAGGACGGCGAGCTGGCGCCGCTGCCGATGCAGTACGCCGACTACACGCAGGGACAGCGCGAACAGCTGCAAGGCCCGGCCCTGGCGCGGCAGCTCGCCTACTGGACGCGCCAGCTCGCCGGCGCGTCCGGCCTGCTGGCGCTGCCGACCGATCACCCCCGCCCCGCGGTGCAGCGCCATCGCGGCGCGCGGCATCGCTTCGCCATTGGCGCGGCGCTCACCGCACGGCTGAAGGCCTTCACCCACAGCCGCCAGGCCACGCCGTTCATGGCGCTGGCGGCGGTGTTCGCGGTGCTGCTGGCGCGCCACGCCGGCCAGCAGGAAGTAAGCCTCGGCACGGCCGTGGCCAATCGCGGGCAAAGCCGCACCCGCAGGCTGATCGGCTTCTTCGTCAACACGCTGGTGCTGCGCATCGGGCTGGATGCCGACGAGCGCTTCGGCGACCTGCTGGCCCGCGTGAAGGACACCGCGCTGCAGGCCTTCGCGCACCAGGACCTGCCGTTCGAGCGGCTGGTGGAGACGCTGCGGCCGGAGCGCCACGCCGGGCATACGCCCCTTGTGCAGGCCATGCTGGTGCTGCAGAACGCGCCGGCGGTGCGGCCGGAGCTGCTGGGCCTGGACGTGCGGCAGCTGCCGCTGGACAACGGCAGTTCCAAGTTCGACGTCCTGCTGGAGCTGATCGAGCAGCAGGGCGGCGGGCTTGCGGCCGAACTGGAATACGACACCGACCTGTTCGAGGCCGACAGCATCGCGCAGCTGGCGCGCCGCTTCGTCTGGCTGCTGGACCAGGCGCTGGCCGCGCCCGAAACGAAGCTGATGCAGCTGCCGCTGCTGCCGCCCAACCACCATCGCAGGATCGTGGTGGAGTGGAACGCCACGCAGCAGGCGTACCCCTGTGGAGGCCAGACGCTGGACCGGCTGCTGCAGGCGCAGGCGCTGCGCACACCCCACCACACGGCATTGGTGTTCGAGGGCGAGCAGCTCACCTATGCGCAGCTCGATGCGCGCGCCAACCGGTTGGCGCACTGGCTGCGTGCGCAGGCCGTCGGCGCCGACGTGCCGGTGGGCGTGCGCATGGAGCGCGGCATCGGCATGGTGGTGGCGCTGCTGGCGATCATGAAAGCCGGCGGCGCCTACCTGCCGCTGGACCCGGACTATCCCGCCGAGCGGCTCGACTACATGGTGCGCGACGCCCAGCCGGCGCTCGTGCTCACGCAGGAGACATGGCCGGAGCCGTCCAGCCTGCAAGCGTTGCCCGAGACCGCGCCCGAACCCACGGCGCGGCCCGGCAGCCTGGCCTACGTCATCTACACCTCCGGCTCCACCGGCAGGCCCAAAGGCGTGGGCGTGCCGCACGAAGGCATCGTCAACCGGCTGCTGTGGATGCAGCAGGCCTATGGCCTCGTGCCCGAAGACCGCGTGCTGCAGAAAACGCCGTTCAGCTTCGACGTGTCGGTGTGGGAGTTCTTCTGGCCGCTCATCGCCGGCGCGGCGCTGGTGGTCGCGCGGCCCGGCGGCCACCAGGATCCGGACTACCTGCTGGAGGTGCTCGCGGGGGAGCGCATCAGCACCATGCACTTCGTGCCGCCGATGCTGGACAGCTTCCTGGAGCGGGCGGGCGGCCAGGCGCGGCGCGCGGCGGCCCTGAAGCGCGTGCTCTGCAGCGGCCAGGCGCTGCCAAGGGAACTGCAGGACCGCTTCTTCCAGGTACTGCCCGGGGTGGAGCTGCACAACCTGTACGGGCCGACCGAAGCCTCGGTGGACGTCACGTTCTGGGCCTGCGACGCGGCGTCGCCGCTGTCCAGCGTGCCGATCGGCCGGCCCGTGGCCAACACGCAGATGCACGTGCTGGACGCGCACCTCAACCCGGTGCCGGTGGGCGTGGCCGGCGAGCTGTACATCGCCGGTGTGCAGCTGGCCCGCGGCTACCTGCACCAGCCGGCGCTCACGGCCGAGCGCTTCGTGCCCAACCCGTTCGGCGCGCCGGGTGCGCGCATGTACCGCACCGGCGACCTGGCGCGCTATCTCGCCGACGGCGGCATCGACTACCTGGGGCGCATCGACCACCAGGTGAAGATCCGCGGCCTGCGCATCGAGCTGGGCGAGATCGAAGCGGTGCTGGCCGCCCAGCCCGGCGTGCGCGACGCCGTGGTGCTGGCGCGCGAGGACGTGCCCGGCGACCAGCGTCTGGTGGCCTATGTGCTGGCCGCCGCCGGCGAAGGCCCCAACTCCCCTGCGCGCATTGCCGAACTGCGCGCCGCGCTGGGCAAACACCTGCCCGGCTACATGGTGCCGGCGCACTACGTGGTGCTGCAGGAACTGCCGCTCACGCCCAACGGCAAGGTGGACCGCAAGGCGTTGCCGCCGCCCCATGCCGGCACGCCGGCGCCCAGCCGGGCCGACGAAGCGCCGCAGGGCGCGCTGGAAACCACGCTGGAGGCGATCTGGGCGCAGCTGCTGGACGCGCCGGGCGCAGGCCAGGCCGCGCGCATCGGGCGGCACGACGACTTCTTCGCGCTGGGCGGCCATTCGCTGCTGGCGACGCGGCTGGTTTCGCGCCTGCGCGACGCGCTGGGCGTGGAACCGCCGGTGCGCGCGGTGTTCGAGGC
>NZ_JACCWG010000089.1 GCF_013697775.1 Ramlibacter sp.
GCTCGACGCCGTGCAGGACGCGCTGGCGCAGGCCAGCGGGCGGTTGCGCGGCGCGCAGGCCGAGCTGGAGCGGCGCGTGCGCGACGCGCTCGCCGGCTACGAGGAGTCGCAGCGGGCCCTGCTGCAGGCGCAGAAACTCGAGGCCCTGGGGCGGCTCACCGGCGGCATCGCCCACGACTTCAACAACGTGCTGCAGACGCTGACCAGCGGCCTGCAGACCTTGAAGCGCCAGGCGCCGGAGGCGCAGCAGGCCCTGCTCGGGCGCTGCCAGCGCGCGGTGATGCGCGGCACCGAACTCGCCCGCCAGCTGATGGCTTTCGGCCGTGTGCAGGAGGTGCGGCGCGAAACGCTGGATGTTTCGGCGCGCATGAACGAGATGCGCTCGCTGCTGAGCGGCGCGTTGCCCACCCACACCCAGCTCGACTACGACCTGGTGCCCGGCCTGTGGCCGGTGATGGTGGATCCGGCCCAGCTGGAGCTGGCGCTGCTCAACCTGGTCATCAATGCGCGCGACGCCATGCCGTCGGGCGGGGGCATGGTGCTGCGCGGTAGCAACGAAACCGTGGCCGCCGCGCGGCCCGACCTCTCCGCCGGCGACTACGTGGTGCTGAGCCTGTCGGATACCGGCGAGGGCATGCAGCCCGAGGTGATGGCGCGCGCGCTCGATCCGTTCTACACCACCAAGGAAGTGGGCCGGGGCAGCGGCATGGGCCTGCCGCAGGCCTATGGCTTCGCCCGGCAGAATGGCGGCACCCTGTCGCTGGAGAGCGAACCCGGCCAGGGCACCACGGTGCGGCTGTACCTGCCGCGCGCGCGGCAGGCGATGCCGATGCGCTCGGCCGCGCGCACCCTGCCCGGCCTGCCCGCCTGCAAGGGCCGCGTGCTGCTGGTGGAGGACGACGAACTGGTGCGCGACACCGTGTCCACCGCGCTGGCGGCGGCCGGTTTCGAGATCGAAACGGCCTCCAGCGCCGACGAGGCGCTGCACCGCATGGACGGCGGCGAGCGTTTCGACGCCGTGCTGACCGACGTGGTGATGCCGGGGGCGCTGAGCGGGCTGGACCTGGCGCAGCACGTGCGGCAGCGGCATCCGGGGACCGGCGTGGTGGTAGCCTCGGGCTATTCGGAACACAGCGTGCAGCTCCCCGGGGTGCATGCGTTGCCGAAGCCTTACGATCTGCAGCAGGCGGTGGACGCGCTGAATGCGGCCGTCGCTGCCGGTTGAATACATTTTTTAAAACGGAAGAAGTCACCCTCATGGGCAACAAGATCATCACCGAAGCCGACCGCAAGCACACGCCGGCGCCCAAGACCGTCGAAGGCATGGCCATCGTGCGCCACGGCCGCGGCCAGCAGATCAGCCGCGCCCGCGGCACCGCCACCAACAACAAGAAGAACCCCGGCAAGCGCCCCCACAAGGGCGGCTGAGCCACAGCTGCTTACGCCCGGACACTTGGGCGAAAGCCAATTTCGACCGTAAAGCGCTTCAATGGGGCATACCGCGTGCAGTCCGCGCGGATCAAGGAGTCTCCTCATGAAAGCACTTCTACTGCTGCCTCTCGGCCTGGCTCTGGGCGGCTGTGTCGGCTATGGCGGTGCCGTCTACACCGGCGGCGGCTACTACGAAACGCCGGCGTATTCCGGCTACGGCGGCTATCCCCACTACGGTTCCACCTCGGTCTACGTCGCCCCCGCGCCCCAGCCGTACTACTACTACGGCGGCGGTGGCCGTGGGTACCGCGACCGCGACCGCGACGGCGTTCCCAACCGCTACGACCGCGATCGCGATGGTGACGGCGTGCGCAACCGCAACGATCGCTTCCCCAACGACCGGCGGCGGCAGTAAACCTGCGGCCGGCTGAGCCGGCCAAGCCCTGGCGCAGAGTGTCTTGCCCGTCCTACACGGGCAGGCACCCGCGCGTCCTACGGTGAAGTGGCAGTTCAAGGAGATGCCATGCCAGCGCCGTCAAGCACCCGCACCTTGTGGAAGGGCGCGATCAGCTTCGGGCTGGTCCACATTCCGGTCACACTGCACTCGGCGACCGCCGAGAACCGGATGAAATTCAATCTGCTGGACAAGCAGACCATGTCGCCGGTGGGCAACCGCCAGGTGAACAAGAGTACGGGCGAAGCCATGGCGCGCGAGGAAATCGTCAAGGGCTTCGAGGTCGAGAAGGACCAGTTCGTGGTGCTCACGCCCGACGAGATCAAGGAGGCGCTGCCCCGCTCCATGCAGACCATCGACATCGAGGCTTTCGTGGAGGTGGAGCAGATCCCCGCCGTGTTCTTCCACCGCCCCTACTACGTGGCGCCATCGGGCAAGGGCGGCCAGAAGCCGTTCGCGCTGCTGCGCGAGACCTTGCAGCGCACCGGCAAGGCCGGCATCGCACGGGTGGTGATCTCCACCAAGCAGCACCTGGCGGCGCTGATTCCCTCGGGCGACGGCCTGGTGCTGAGCCTGCTGCGCTGGTCCGACGAGGTGCGCGAGACCGCCGGCCTGCCCTGGCCGGGCGACGAGGTCACGGTGAGCGCGGCCGAACTGAAAATGGCCGAACAGCTTGTCGACGCCATGGCCGGCGAATGGCAGCCCGACCTGTTCCACGACGAGTTCCGCGAGAAGCTGATGGAACTGGTCGAGCGCAAGGCGCGCGAAGGCGGCCTGAAGGCATTGAAGCCGCTGCCGGGCGAGGACGTCGCCTCGGAATCCGCGCAGATCATCGACCTGACCGAGCTGCTCAAACGCAGCTTGCGCGGCAACGCCACGGCGCCCGCGCCGGCCTCGCGCACCAGTGCGCCCGCGCCGCGCACGCCGGCGCGCAAGAGCACCGCACATCAGGCTGCCAACGACGAAGCCCCGGCCCGGCCGCAG
>NZ_JACCWG010000090.1 GCF_013697775.1 Ramlibacter sp.
GCGCCACCACCGCGCGCGGCCCGGTGGTGGCGATGCGCTCGACGCTGCGGCAGCTGCAGGTGCCGCCGGGCAAGTCGATCGCTTACGAAGGCAATGCATCGTTCGGCGGCATCGGGCTGCCGCCGCCGCAGCAGGGCGACGCGCCGCACACCTACAGCGGCTACCTGAGCGGGATGCTGGACTACACCGGCTTCGTCACGCGCGGCAACTACGCGGGCACGCCGCTCGCCGTGTCGCCGCGCTTCGGGCTGGTGGCCGGCGTGCAGCGCTACCGCGCGGGGGAGGTGCTGTTCGTCAACCTGCCGCTGGGCTACCTGAAGGGCCGCACCGACGCGTTGCCGATGCACGGCTTCCTGGGCTACTTCGTGCACCGCATGCTGCAGTCGGCCTCTCTCTCGCCCATGCCCGACGGCGTGCCCGGCCTCATGCTCAACTGGCACCTGGATTCGTCGACCGCGCAGGAGCCGTCGCTGGCGCTGGAGAAGCTCGGGGTGTTCGACGCCGGCCCGTTCTCCATCCACATGACCGCCGGGCCCGACACCATCCAGCCGGGCGACGGCAGGGGATGGAACCTGGACCACAACCCGGTGGCACAGGACCTGCTGCGGCGCCTGAAGGCCAAGGGGCACGACATGGGCAACCATGGCGGCTGGATCCACGACTACTACGGGCTGCGTGCGACCGAGGAGAACCGGAAGTCGTTCCTGCCGTATCTCGAACTCAACCGCGAATCGGTCGAACGCATCGTCGGCCCCAGCCGCAGCTATTCCGCGCCGCTGGGCAACAACCCGATGTGGTCCATGGACTGGCTGGACCGGCGCGGCGTGCGCGCCGTCTACTCCCTGGGCCACACCGGCCTGGGGCCTACGCGCCAGTACCGCGACGGCATGCTGCGCAACCCCCGCATGGTGATGATTCCGGTGACCTCGCTCGGGCTGTACGCCACGTTCGAGGAGTTCCAGTCGCGCGGCGTGCCGCCGGACGAGGTGCGGGCCTGGTACCGCGAGCTGGTGGACTTCTGCCGCGACAACGACACGGCGCGCATGGTCTACCTGCACCCGCCGGGCGCCGCGCGCTGGCCCGACGTGGTGCAGGACCTGCTGTCCCATGTGGCCGCGCAAGGGCCGCGCCTGCGCTGGTACAGCATGGACCAGCTCGCGCAGGCGCTGCTGCAGCGCGTGGACGTGCGCTGGGGGCAGGAGGTCGACGCGCAGGGCCTGGTGCGCTTCGAGGCGGTCCACACGCACGGCCTGAAGGGCCTGGTGTGGCGCCTGCCGAAGTCGCGCTACCAGCGTCCCGTCATCACGGGCGGCGGGTCTGTCGAGGACGGCGGCAGCCATTGGCTGGTGCGCGCGCCGCCCGACAAGACGCTGCGCTTCCAGGCGCAGTTGTCCGCGCTTCCCATGCGCCATCCGGGCAACGGCTGAGATCGCCTTGTCGTCCGGCACGCCGCATATTCACCATCGCTTGGCTATTGCATTTTTAAGTTCGGTGCCTCACACACGAACGGGGTGTTCACGTTTAGTTTCGTGTCCATTCGCAACAAATATTCGAGGTCAGGTCATGAGGTACTTTGTGGAGAATGCGCGCGGCGCTGTGCTCGCCGCTTCCGCATCGTTCTTCGTCGCACTGATAGCGGCGGGATGCGGCGGCGGCACGAGCGGCACCAGTGCGTCCGAGGCCGGGGCGGCGCTGGCGCCACAGGCCGCCAGGGTCGTGGGCGGCGGCGGCGGGACCGTCACCGCCTTCAACGGCGGCATCGCCGATTCCGGCCTGCTCATGCTGCTGCTGCCCGACAACCTCGCCCTCACCGACGGGCGCATCGCTGGATGGACCGACGCCGCTGTGGAACTCGGCGTGCGCATGGCGCCGATCACCGATGCGCAGTTCCTCGCCATGGGCCCGGCCACCGCGCTGAAATACGCCGGCCTGGTGCTGCCCGACGACATGCACACCCTGGCAACCGATGCCGTGGTCGCGGCGGTGCGCAGCTACGTGAACCAGGGCGGCCGCGCCATGCTCACCTTCGACTTCGGCTCGCTCACCACCAACGAGAGCGGCGTGCCCCTGTATGCGGTGCCGAAATCGCGCCTGAGCGACCTGGCGGGTGTCGACTACGTGCTGTACGACGAGCTGCGCGAGCGCACCACCGGCCTCGGGCCGGTGACCGCGATGCGCTCGACCTTCCGCCAGCTGCTGGTGCCTCCGGGCAAATCGCTGCCCTACGCCGACACGGCGGCCGGCGGCACCCCGGGCGCACTGGCGCCGCAGGCGAGCACCGTCACAAGCACCGCGGCGGCACCCGTTGCGAGCCTGGTGCGCAACGCACGCTACCTGCCGGTGAGCGTGGAGGATCCGGGCGGCGTGCGAGGCTTCGATCCGCAGCAGTTCCAGCAGGTCCCGCTGCCCAGCGTGCGCGAACGCAAGCAAGGCACGCTGCGTGCGCGCGTGCCGATCGACTACGGCCGTGCCATCGTCGGCGCGCAGGTGGCCAGCGCGACCCGCGCGCAGCCGCAGGCTGCGCCAGCG
>NZ_JACCWG010000351.1 GCF_013697775.1 Ramlibacter sp.
CACTTCTCGCTGATCAGGCTGGCGGTGTCGTCCAGCAGCTTTTCCAGCGCGAACTCGGTGCGTTCCAGGTCCAGCTTGCCGGCCTCGACTTTCGAGAAGTCCAGGATGTCGTTGATGATGCCCAGCAGGTGCTGGCCGGACATCTGCACCTTCTGGAGGTAGTCGCGCTGGCGGCCGCTCAGCTCGGTTTTCAGGGCCAGGTGCGACAGGCCGATGATGGCGTTCATCGGCGTGCGGATCTCGTGGCTCATGTTGGCCAGGAAGTCCGACTTCATGCGCGTGGCGTCCTCGGCCGCGTCCTTGGCCTCGGCCAATTCATTCGTTCTCTCCGCCACGGCCTGCTCCAGGTGGCTGTTGTGCCGTTGGAGTGCCGCGTTCATGCGGCGGATGACCCCATGGCCGCGCAACAGGCTCGCGGCGGCGTACACCAGCAATGCCACCAGCACGGCGGTGAGGACGAACAGCGACTGGCGGTACCGGTAAGCCAGCAGCTCCGCCTCCTGCTGGCTGGCGCTCATGATGCCGTCGAGCGCGTCGATGTGGGCTGACGTGGGCGTCTGGGTGATGTCGCTCAGCAGCTGGTTGACCAGCGGCTGTTCGTGCAACACCGTGCGCACGTGCATGACGAAGATGTCCACCTGCGCGGGAGCGGCGGCCCCCCGGCGGCGCAGGGTATCGACCAGGCCGTCCAGCCTTGCCCCGATCTCGTCGGCCCGCTCCTGCGAGGGGACCTGGCTGTACACCAGCACGTCCAGCAGCAGCTGCGCCACGGCGCCACGCCCGGCACCGCCGCCCCGGACCGCGCCACCGGCGTCGCTCGCGGCGGTCGGAAGGAACGCCAGCGAGTTGCGCAAGAGGGCGTTGTGCGACTTGAACCGCTCGACCAGCCGCGTCTTGTCCTGCAGCGCGCGCCCGAATGCCTGGCTGGCGCCGGCCAGGGCGGCGCCGTCGCCGCCGCGCCGGGCAGCGATCGCGTCGTCCAGCGTCGAGTGCAGGCGGTTCAGGCTGACCACCGGGTCCACCAGCGCGTCGTAGTGCTGGTTGAGGCCCGTCCTGGACTTCAGCACGTCCAGTTCCCAATGCGCGTCCAGCTGCTTGATCTGGCGCAGCAGCGCGATGGTCTCGAAATACGCCGAATCTTCCAGGTCGCGCTCCTTGGTGTACAGGAACGCCACGACCATCGCGAGCACGAGGCCCAGCACACCGGTGGCCAGCCAGCCGGGGCGCGTGCGCTTCATTTCGGCAGTTCCCCGACCTGGCCGGTGAGCGTGTGGAGGAATTTGACGATGTCCGCCGTGTCTTCCTTCGACGCGGTGCGCCCCAGCTGGTACTTGAACATCACGTCCACGGCCTCTTCGAGCGTCCGAGCCGAGCCGTCGTGGAAATAGGGGGCGGTCAAAGCCACGTTTCGCAGGCTCGGCACCTTGAAGACATGCCTGTCGCCCAGATCGCCCGTCACGAGGTAGCGGCCCAGGTCCGCTTGCGTGGGCTGGCCGCGCTTGGCGAAATAGTCACCCATGACGCCGAACTTCTGGAACATGTTGCCGCCCACGTTGACGCCCTGGTGGCAGGCCACGCAGCCGTAGCGCTTGAACTTCGCGTAGCCGGCCAGCTCCTGCCCGGTCATCGCGTTGCGCTCGCCGCGCAGGTAGCCGTCGAAGCGCGATCCGGGGGTCGTCAGCGTCCGTTCGTAGGTGGCGATGGCGTTCTGGATGTTCGCCTTGGTCACGCCATCCTTGTACGCGGCGTCGAACGCCGCCTTGTACCGGGCGTCGCGCGACACCATGGCCACGACGTCGCGCCACGCCGACCCCATTTCCACGGGGTTTTGAATGACGGCATCGATCTGGGCTTCCAGCGAACCGGCGCGGCCGTTCCAGAATTGCCTGAAATTGAGCGCCGCGTTGAGGACGGTCGGCGCATTCACGCCGGTGCGCTGTCCGCTGAAGCCGACCGAGCGGCCCCTGCCGTCGGCGCCGCCCTTTGCCACGTTGTGGCAGCTGGCGCACGACACGCTGTTGTTGCCGGACAGCCGCGTATCCTGGAACAGGCGCTGCCCGAGTTCCGCCCGTACGGGGTCCTGCCGGTGCGCGAGCGGGACGGGCTGGATCGGTTCGTCCAACGGAGCGGCCCAGGCGCCGCGCCCGTTCGCGAGAACAAGGGCGAGGGCAAGGGCAAGGGTGAGGGTGAAGATGAGCGCAACGAATGGCCGCCGCATTGTGAAATGCCTCCTTGAGCGCGTGATCAAGGGGTGCGATGGCGTTCTGGATGGGCCCGCCGCCGCCGACCGGACGCTTGGCGCAGTATGGGGAGGGCACCCTCCCGAAGCGTAAGAAATTGGCCTAGGACCCGGCAGCCAATTGCGTAGGCCGGGCCTCCATCCGAGGCCTGTTCAGGCCGCGGCCAGGGTCGCGCGCGGCGCCTTGCGGCGCGCAAGCGCCAGCCGCGCGCCGCCGACGATGCCTGCCACCGCCAGGAACGAGCCGGCCGACAGCCAGGCCAGGCCGGTGACGCCGTTGCCGATGGAGCAGCCCAGCGCGGTGACGCCGCCGAAACCCATCATCGCGGCGCCCAGCACGTGCGCGCCCACGTCGGCCGGCGAGGCGAATCCTTCCACGCGGAATTCGCGGCGCGCCACGGCGCTGGCGTAGCTTCCGAGCAGCACGCCCAGCACCAGCATCACGCCGAAGGTCGGCACCATGGACTTGTCGGTCCACAGCGTCAGCAGGTCCAGCGTGTTGGCCAGCGGCGCGGTGAAGTTCAGGCCCTCGGGCCGGTTGGACTGCGTGCCGAGCCAGGCCGCCTCCAGCGTTTCCGGGTGCTCGGCGACGAAGCCGATGCGCCCCGTCAGCCACACCGCCGCGATCAGGAGCAGGCCCACCGAGATGCCGCCCAGCCACACCTCGCGCACCGCGCCGCGGTGCCGGCGCCAGGCATAGCCGAGCGCGCTGGCGAACAGCAGCGCCGCCAGCGCCAGCCGCAGCCCGTTCGCCGGGCCGGAGAACGCGGACGCCGCGATGCGGCCGAGGTCCTGCGGGCCGGCCAGCTGCACCGACCAGGCGTCCAGCAGGTTGGCGCGCACGGGCGCCAGCACGCCGCGCAGGGTCATCGCCGCCGCCAGCGCGGACACCACGATGACCACCGCGTGGCGCACGCTGCCCGCGCCCGCCTTCACCAGGCTGCGCTGCGGGCAGCCACCCGCCAGGATCATTCCGTAGCCGAAAATCAATCCGCCCACCAGGCAGGACGCCCATGCCAGGCGCGGGCTCCAGGCCAGCGTGCGGGGCGCATCCACCAAGCCCGCCGCGGCCAATGCCTGCAGCCCGATGGCGCCCACGCCCACGGCCAGCGTCCAGCCGGCAAAGCGCGCGCGCTTGCCGAGTACCACCCAGTCGGCGATGGCGCCGCGCACGCAAAAGCGCGTGGCTTGGCCGGCGATGCCGAGCAGCAGGCCGAGGACGAGCCCGCCGAAGACGACGGTGCGGGCAATGGAAGCGGGATTGATGGTGTCCATGGGGGCGTCTCGGTACAACCCCGCGATTGTAGGAACTGCCGCTTCAGCGCGACGCGGTGCTCGCCGGCGCGGCCGCGCCCTCGTCGTCGATGGCCTTTTGCACCGCGCGGTAGAACGCCTCGCGCGCCGCGCTGGCGGTGCGGTCGCGCGCGCCGCCGGCCCAGTTGGCGTTGGAGGCGATCACCAGCCTGCGTTTCGGGTCGATGAAGATGCCCTGGCCGAAGATGCCGCGCGCCGCATAGCTGCCGTCGGCATAGGTCCACCAGAAGTAGCCGTAGCCCCGCCCCGGCTGGCCGATGTCCGCCTGCGTGGCCGTGGCCTCGGCCAGCCAGCCGTCCGGCACGAGGCCTTGCGCGCCGGCCTTGCCGCCGTTCAGGATGAACTGCCCGAAGCGCGCGAAGTCGCGCGCGGCGGCCTGCAGGCAGCAGCCGCTGATCTCCTGGCCGGTCTTGCTCAAAATCCAGGTGGCCTGCTGCTCCATGCCGGCCGGTATCCAGATCTTCTCCGACAGGTAGGCCGCCAGCGGCTTCTTCGTCGCCTGGCTGACCAGGATGCCGACCAGGTTGGTCTCGCCGGTGCTGTAGTTCCAGCGCGTGCCGGGCGGCGCCGCGCGCGGCAGGCCGCGCAGGTAGCTCACGAGCGCATCGACGCCCGGCTCGGGCTTGTGGTTGTTGAAGCGCGCCACGTCGGAGTTCGGGTCGGCGTAGTCCTCGTTCCAGCGCACGCCGGAGGTCATGGTCAGCAGCTGGCGGATGCTGACCTCGTCGTATGCCGAGCCCTTCATCTGCGGGATGTAGTCAGTGACCTTGTCGTCCATGCCGCGGATGAAGCCTTCGCGGATGGCCGCGCCCACGAGCGTGGAGGTGACCGACTTGGCCACCGAGAAACTGGTCCAGCGCCCGCTGGCGTCGAAGCCCAGGCCGTAGCGTTCCAGGCGCAGCTTGCCGTCGTGCAGCACCACCAGCGCCGCGCCGCGCTGGCCGGCCATGTAGGCGTCGGTGTCCAGCGGCAGCTTCAGCGGCGGGCCGGGCGGCAGCGGCGCGGGCGAGCCGCCGGCGGGCACGGCCCGCGCCTTCGCCAGCACGGGCAGCCGGTCCAGCGCGCGGAACGCGGCGTCGCGCTGCGGCTGGTTCCAGAACAGCAGGTCGCGGTTGGTCGGCAGCGTGGCCAGCAGCCCGCGGGTTTCCTTGTCCAGGCTGAACCAGCCCGCCGCGCCGGCGACCACCAGGGCCGCAAGCACCCCCAGCGCAATGTTCCTGATTTTCATGGCGGCTCCTCCAAGGACGCGGCGACGATACACCGACAATGCGGCCATGGCGCAAGGCAAACGCATCTCCACGGACATCGGCGGCGACACGCTCCAGGCCATCAAGGCCATGGGCGCCGCGGCCAAGCAGGCGCGCATTGATGCCGGCGAAGGCCAGGCCACGGCCGCCGCGCGGCTGGGCGTGCACGTGCAGACCATCGCGCGCATCGAGGCCGGCGAGCCCGGCGTCGCCATTGGGCACGTGCTGGGCCTGCTGGCGCTGTATGGGATCGGGACTGCGCTGCGGCCGCCCGCGGACCGCTCAGGCCCTTGACGCGGCCGGCGCGGGCGTCAGGTCGCCCACTGCCTGGTGGCCCGGCCCGTGGCCTTCCCATCCGCCCGCGCCGGCGACGACGACGCGCCCTGCACGGCCGAGGGCATCGACGCGGTGGAGGTCGACAGCGCTTCCCTGCAATGGCGCGGCTGCTCCAGGCCGGGCCCTTCCAGCGCCTGCACGCGGATCACCGGCGCGCCGACCAAGACGCCGCCGAAGATGGTGGCGAATGCCACGTCGGCCGCGTCGCGGCCGGTGCCGAAACGCAGGAAGCCCATGGGAACGCCGGTGCCAGACGCGTCGAACAGGTACCAGCGGTCGCCCAGGTACACCTCCACGTAGGCGTGGAAGTCGGGCGGCCCGAGCGACAGGCTGGCGCCGTAGTCGGTGCCGGTGGCCACCCGCGCCGGGATGTTGAGCGCGCGGCACAGCGCGATCATCAGGTGCGCGAAATCGCGGCAGACGCCGACCTGCTCGATCAGCGTGTCCACCGCGGAGGTGTTGCCGTTGCTGGTGTTGGAGACGAAGGCCACATGCTTTTGCACCCAGTGCTGGATGGCGAGCACGCGGCTGTAGCCCTGCCACAGCGCGCCGAACTCGTTGAATGCCAGCTTGAGCAGCCGGTCCGACTGGCAGTAGCGGCTGGGGTAGATGTAGGGCATCACGTCCAGCGGCAGGTGGCGCACCGGCACCTCTTCCAGCGTGTCCGGCTCGGCCATGTGGTGCGCGATGTTCACCGTGGCCGCATAGGTGAGTTTCAGCGGCCCGCGCTCAGCGTGCAGCCGCATGAAGCGGGTGGCGGTGGCCGGATCGGTGGCCATGTCGGTCGCCACCGGCTGGCTCAGGACCAGGCGCTCGGCCTCCACGGTCTGCTGCCCGGTCTGGGCGGCGTGGATGTTGAAGATGAAATCCGCACCCTCCGGGTCCTGGATTTCATAGTCGAGCTCGAGTTCGAGCTGAAGGCGGATCATGGTTCGGCCTGCGATAAGAAAGGCCTCCATTGTGCTGCCGCGCGCGTGCTTGGGGCCGCGCTGGCTGGCGCTGCGGCGACTTGTGATTGAATGGCTGGGCAACGAGGAGCACCGCGACATGAATCCAATCAAGCTTGTGGGCATCGTCCTGATCGCCGCCGGCATCCTGGGGCTGGCCTATGGCGGCTTCAGCTACACCAAGGACACCACCGTGGTGAAGGTCGGGCCGCTGGAAATCTCCGCCAAGGAAAAAAAGACGGTCAACGTGCCGATGTGGGCCGGCCTCGGCGCCATCGCGGTCGGCGCGCTGATCTTCGTGATGGGCGGCAAGAAGAGCTGAGAGATGGTTGCGGGCCGCAAGTCAGTCCGCCTGGCCCAGCGCAACCACCCGCCGCCACGCCAACCTTCCATCCGCTTCGTAGTCCGCCACCACCCAGCTGCGGCGCGCGTGGCCGGCCACGTCTTCCAGAAACTCGCGGACCACCTGGATGGACGGGCCGTCCAGTGCCGCATACGGCTGGTCCAGGCAGGTCACCGTGGCGCCGCTCGCCAGCAGCCCGGCCAATGCCACCTTGCGGCGGCTGCCGGTGGACAGCATGAACAGCTGCTTGCCTTCGTGCGGCCGCAGGTTCAGCGCCTCGGCCAGCTCGCGCTGAAGCTGGTCATCCCAGCGCGGGCATTGCGTCCGCAGCGCATCCCACACCTGCCGCGGCGTCGCGTCGTCCTGCCCGGGCAGGGCCAGGTCGAGCCACAAGGCATCGGGAACCTCCGCTCCCAGCCGGCGCAGCAGGCTGGTTTTTCCGGTGCGTTCGTCGCCGGTCACGGCGACCAGGCCGGGCGGCAGGGGCAGCAGGCCGGCGGGCAAGCCGTTGGTGAAGGACATAGGGATGGGCATGGCGTGGTCTGCCAGAATCGCCTCGCATTGGAGAACACGCAATTGGACCAGTTTCCCGCACCTTCCACCGACGGGCCGCAGCGCCTCTCCAAGGCCGTCATGGCCCTGGCGTCCTGCTCGCGCCGCGAGGCGGAGCAGTACATCGCGGAGGGCTGGGTCCGGGTGGACGGCAAGCTGGTGGAAGAGCCGCAATTCCGCGTCGGGCCGCAGCAGCGGGTCGAGGTCGATCCCAAAGCGCGCCTGCAGGCGGCGCCGCCTGCAACGCTGCTGGCGCACAAGCCGGCCGGCATGGCCACCGCGCAATTGCACGGTGTGCTCGGTGCGGCCACGCACTGGAGCGGCGACACCTCGGGCATCCGCCGCATCAAGAGCCATGGCGTCGGGCTGGTGGCGCTGCTGCCGCTGCCGCCGGGAGCAAGCGGCCTGGAGGTCTTCAGCCAGGACGGGCGCATCGTGCGCAAGCTCCACGAGGACGCCCGCACGATCGAGCAGGAACTGCTTGCCGAGGTGGACGGCACCATCGCGCCCAACGGCCTGGCGCGGCTTGGCCGCGGCCTGGTGTTCGAGGGCCAGGCGCTGCCGCCGGCGCGCGTGAGCTGGCAGAGCGAGGCGCGGCTGCGCTTCGCCGTGAAGGGCATCGCGCCCGACTGGATCGAGTGGATGTGCGGGCAGGTCGGCCTGCAACTCACCGCGTTGCGGCGCCTGCGCATCGGCCGCGTGGCGCTGGCGGGCCTGCCGCCGGGCCAGTGGCGCTACCTGCCGCCGGGCGAGCGTTTCTAGGGCCTTCTCAGGGCGAGCGGTGCAGCCGCGGCGCCGAGAGCGCCAGCAGGCTTTCGGCGATGGCGACGTCCACATCCCGCCAGCGCCCGTTCAGCTGCGCGTCGGCCAGCGCCTTTTCCAGCGCCCGCAGTTCGCGCACGCTGGGCGCCACCTTGATTTGCGCGACGGCGCCCGACGCGTTGCCGGCGCGCAGCAGCGCCATGACCTTGCCGGGCCAGGGGGAGGGACGTGCCAAGGCGGTCTTTCTTCGATGCGGTGAAGGCCGCATTGTCCGTCGTGGCCGCGCCCCGTGCGCCTTACTGGCTCAGGATCATGTTCATGATGAGGCCGGTGGCGACCGCCGCCAGCACGTAGTCGGGGCCGACCTGCACCCACTGGTAGCCGCGCGGCGGCGCCGAGAGGCGGTGGCCGCGCCAGTCGTTCACCACGTAGGTGCGGTTGCGCAGCTCGGGCGGCAGGTGCCCGCCGCGGCGGAATTCCGGCCCCCGGGCGTTGTCGTACGCGCGCGCTTCGCGGCGATCTTCACGCGCTTCGCGCAGGTCGCGCCGTCCTTGGCGCATGTCCTGCCGCGCTTGCCGGGCCTGGTGCGGGTTGCGTGCGTTGCGCAGGTCGCGCTGCGCTTCGCGCACGTCCTGGCGCGCCTCGCGCGCGTCCTGCCGGGCTTCCCGCACGGCGGGCTGCGCGAAGGACAGCGAGCTGAAGCCCAGTGATGCGATGGCGATGCCGCAGATGATGCTTTTCGAGTTCATGGTTGCTTGCTCCGTTCTTGGGAAGCTCCATGCTCTCCGCCCCATGCGTCGCGCCCGCGAACGCCCGGTAGAGAGTTGCAAGAGACTGTAGCTCTGTGGCTGCGGCGTCAGAACGGCGCCTTCATCGGGTCGGGCTCGATGCGCCCGTCCGAATCGTCCAGCGCCGCGATGGCGCGCATGTCGTCCGCGTCCAGCGCGAAGCCGTCCAAGTCGAAGTTCTCGCGGATGCGCGCGCCGGCGTCACGGATTTAGGAATCGCGATCAGGCCGCTGTCGAGGTGCCAGCGTGCGCGGCGCGCGGCCGCCGCTGCTGGAAGCGCGGATGCAGCTCGATCTGGTTGAGCACCGGCACCACGCCGGTCTCGCCGATGATGCGGTCGAGATGCTCCACCTCGAAGTTCGACGCCGATGGAGCGCACGCGGCCTCTTCCTTCGCGCGGATCAGGGCCATCCGGTACTCCTTGGTTCGTAAAAACGGGCGTCAGCCTGCGCCCGCCACCACCCGCAAGTCTGTAGACTTTGCGAATGTCCTTCACGCTCACCGTCGAGCAAGGCCTCCCGTACATCTTCGTGGTGTGCACGGGGCCTGTTTCGCTTGCCGAGCTGTGCGCGGCCGCCGATTTCGTCGCCTCCCTGGCGCAACGCCGGAGACAGCAGCGCGCGCTGCTGGAGCTGAGCGGCACCCAGCCCGACCTCTCATTCACCGACCACCTGCAGCTGGGCACCCACGTCGCCCAGGCTTTCGGCACGCTGCAGCGCGTGGGCACGGTGGTCAGCCAGGACAACCGCGTGGGCACCAGCGAGAAGGCCGCGCGCAAGAGCGGCCTGCGGCTGCGCACCTTCACCGACCTGGAAACGGCGCAGAAATGGCTGCTGAGCGACGACATCATGTAACGGTGGCGCGCCGCGCCTTGCAGTGGGGCCGGGCGGCTCCATGTTCGGCATTCGGCGGGCACCCTGCCCGCGTTGCGAGGAACACCCGATGTGGAAACGTCTGACGCTGCTGTGGTCCGTGGTGCGAGGCGACGCCCGGCAACTCTGGTTCGCGGTGCGGCACCCGGACGCACCGGGCTGGCTGAAGGCGGCGTCGGTGCTGCTGGTGGTCTACGTGGTCTCGCCGATCGACATCATTCCCGACTTCATTCCCTTCATCGGCGTGCTCGACGACATCGTGCTGGTGCCGCTGGCGATGCGCTGGCTGCTCAAGCGCCTGCCGCCGGAACTGGCGCGTGCCGCGGCCGCGCGCGGGCGCCGCTGACCGGCGCCTGGTTCGGGGCGTGAGC
>NZ_JACCWG010000100.1 GCF_013697775.1 Ramlibacter sp.
GCTGAAGACCGCGTCCGCGCCGCGCATGCGCACCGCGGCTACCGCTCGTTCGCGGCGCGGAAGAAATCGATGAACGCCCGCATCCGCGCCGCCATGTGCAGGCGGCTCGGGAAGTAGACGAACCAGCCCGGGACCTCGGCGCCATGCGTGGGCAGCAGGCGCACGAGCCGCCCTTCGGCGATCGCGCCGGTGGCCAGCCGCTCGAAGGTGCAGGCCACGCCGCAGCCGGCGATCGCGGCCGCCACCACCGCCGGCATGCTGTCCACCACCAGCCGGCCCTTCACCTCCATCTCCAACGGGTGGCCGTCGACGGCCAGCGTCCACGGATACAGCGCGCGCGTGGTCTTCAGCCGCAGGCGAATGCAGTCGTGCGCCAGCAGGTCCGCGGGCGATGCGACCGGCGGGCGGCCCTGCAGGTAAGCGGGCGCCGCCACCACCGCCATCCGCTCGCTGCGCAGCAGCGGCGTGGCCACCATGTCCAGCGCCAGGCGCTCGCCGAGCCGCACGCCGGCATCGAAACCGTCGGCGACGATGTCGCGCAGCCCGTCGTCCACCGAAACCTCCAGCCGCAGCTGCGGGTAGCGCCGCATGAAGGCGCCCAGGTGAGGCTCGATCAGCATCGAATAGGCCACCGTCGGGACCGTCAGCCGCAGCTCGCCGCGCACCTCCTTGTCGCCGCTGGCGAGCGCCGCGACCGCGCCGTCGATGGCCGACAGCGCCGGCGCGACCTGCTCCAGCAGCAGCGCGCCTTCGGCCGTGAGTTGCACCGCGCGCGTGGTGCGATTCAGCAGCCGCACACCCAGCTGCGCCTCCAGCCGGCGCACCGACTTCGACAGCGCCGTCGGCGTGACGCCGGCCGCCTGCGCCGCGCGGCTGAAGCTGTGGTGGCGCGCCACCTGGGCGAACGCGTGGAGCAAGGCGAAGTGGGTCGGGTTCATGGGTCGCGATTGATGCCGCGCGGTTCATGCCCTTTTAACAGCCAGCGGGCTGGCGGACAAACGCATGCGGCGAAAGAATGCGCCACCTTTTCAACGCCGGAAACAACAATGCGCACCGCCCCGAAATACCAGGCCCCCGGCCTGAACCGCCGCCGCGTCGGCGACTTCACCGTCACCTGCGTGAGCGATGGCTACCTGGATATCTCGTTCGAGCTTCTGAGCGGCATCGACGCGGCAAGCGCCGAAGACGTCCTGCGTGCCGCCGGCGCGCCGCCGCTGCCGCGCATGAACATCAACACCTACGTGGTGCAGGACGCCACGCGCACCATCCTGATCGACAGCGGCGCGGGCGGCTACAACGGCTGGGGCGGCCGGCTGCCGGTGGCGCTTGCGGCCGCGGGTGTCGACCCCGCCGACGTGGACACCGTGCTGCTCACGCATGCGCACCCGGACCACGTGGGCGGCCTGGCCGGCCCCGGTGCCGCGCCCCGCTTTCCCAACGTGCAGGCGCTGTATCTGCACGAAGCCGAACTCGCGTTCTGGCAGGACGATGCCATCCGCGGCCAGTCGCCCGACGGCTTCCGCCCGTTCTTCGACATCGCCCGCAACGCTCTTGCCGCCTACGACGGCCGGCTGCGGCCCTTCCGCGGCGAAGCGGTGGTTCCGGGCATCACCGCGGTGCCGCTGCCCGGCCACACGGCGGGCCACACCGGCTACCTGATCGAGTCCGACGGCGAAGCGCTGCTGGTCTGGGGCGACATCGTGCACTTCCCCGACCTGCAGGCCGCGCGCCCGGAGATCACCATCGCTTTCGACAGCGACGCAGCCCAGGCGGCCAAGGTGCGCAGGCAGCTGCTGGACCGTGCCTGCGCCGACCGGCTGCTGATCGGCGGCATGCATTTGAATACGCCCAACTTCGTGCACGTGGAGCGCGCGCGCGAAGGCTATGCGCTGGTCAAGGAAATCTGGTCGCCCGCCCTGCTCTAGCCAGCGAACGGCGGTCGCGGCCGAGACCCTGCCTGCTGCAGCGTCTTAGGCCCTGGCCTATCATCGACCGGTCTTCAGGGCGGGGTGAAATTCCCCACCGGCGGTAGGCGGCGGGGATCTCCCTGCCGCGAGCCCGCAAGCGCCCGGGCACCGCAACGCGCCCGGGGTCAGCAGACCCAGTCCAATGCTGGGGCCGACGGTCCGGGAAGCGCCAGCTTCCTCACAGTCCGGATGAAAGAAGATTCGCGGCACCGCAAGGCGCCGCGATGTGTCCGTGCCTCCGCGCGCAAGCGCCGGCGTGCGGGCGTTTCTTGCTGCCTTGAAGCGTTTTTGTTCAACCAAACAGGAGCGTTTCATGATCTCTGTCCCTTCCTCACCCGCCGCGCAGGGGATCGCGCTGGCACCCATCCCCGATGTCCTCGACGCGATCCGCGCCGGCCGGCCCGTGCTCGTGCTGGACGATGACGACCGCGAGAACGAGGCCGACCTGATCTGCGCCGCGGACCTGGTCACGCCCGAAGTCATGGCGATGCTGATCCGCGAGGGCAGCGGCATCGTCTGCCTGTGCATCCACCCCGGCCAGGCCGATGCGCTGCGCCTGCGGCCGATGGTGGAGGTCAACCGCTCGCGCTACGCCACCGCCTTCACCCAGTCGATCGAGGCGGCGTTCGGCGTCAGCACCGGCGTGTCGGCCGCCGACCGCGTGCAGACCATCCGCTGCGCGCTGCGCTCCACGCTGGAGCGCAGCGAGATCGTCAGCCCGGGCCACGTGTTCCCGCTGATCGCGCGGCCCGGCGGCGTGCTGGAACGCCAGGGCCACACCGAAGCGGCGGTGGACCTCGCGGTGCTGGCCGACCGCGCGCCCGCCGGCGTGCTGTGCGAGCTGATGAATCCCGACGGCAGCATGGCGCGCGGCGCCCAGGTGGCGGCCTTCGCCGAGAGCCATGGCCTGCTGTGCACTACGGTCGAGGCGATCCGCGCGTGGCGCGCGGCGCAAAATTCCTAGCCTCGCTAAGAATTTTGCTTAGCTGGCGCGGGCCGCGCGGTGGTTTCATGGGGGGGTGCCAAACCGTCTTCTGCCATGACACCGCCGCCCGCCCCGCCATTCCCCGCGCATGCTGCGGACGATCCAGCCTTTCTGCGGCTGGTGCTGGAGAACTCCGGTCCGATGTTCTGGGTGGACCGCGAGAGCGGATGCATCACCTATGCCAATCCGGCGGCGTGCCGGGACCTGGGCTATGCGCGCGACGAACTGCTCGCGCTGCGCTTGAACCAGGTCGCCGTGGGCTTTCATGCCGAGGATGCGCATGCCATTTCGGAGCGAATCCGCGCCAACGGCGGTCCGGCCAGCTTCAAGTCGCAGCACCGCCGCAAGGACGGCAGCGTGCGCGACGTCGAGATCACCGCGCACCTGGCCGAGTACGGCAACAGCGCCATGTACATCTGCGCGGTCAAGGACATCACCGAGCAGCGCCGCGCCGAGCTGGGCTTCGAGGCGCACCGCGCCACGCTGACCGCCGTGGTCGACTCGATCCCCGACCCGATCTCCTACCGCGACATGCACGGCGTGTACCTGGGGTGCAATCAGGCGTTCGTCGAAATGGTGGGCCGCTCGGTGGAGGCGGTCGTCGGCAGGAAGCCGCGCGACATCGCGCCCACTCCGGAAGTCGCCGACTGGGTCGAAGCGCTGGATGACCAGATGCGCGCCAACCCGCAGCGGTCGACCCACGAGAACTGGGTCCAGTATTCCGATGGCCGCCGCGTGCTGCACGAAACGGTGCGCACGCCGCTGCGCGACTCCGACGGCCGGCTGATCGGCATCCTGGGCATCGCGCGCGACATCACCGCGCGCAAGCAGACCGAGGACGAGGTGCGCCAGGCCAAGGAAGCGGCCGAGGAAGCCACCCGCATGAAGTCGGACTTCCTGGCCAACATGAGCCACGAGATCCGCACGCCGATGAACGCCATCATCGGCCTGTCGCACCTGGCCCTGAAGACCGCGCTCACGCCGCGCCAGCGCGACTACATCCTGAAGGTGGAGTCGGCCGGCCAGCACCTGCTGGGCGTGGTCAACGACATCCTGGACTTCTCCAAGGTGGAAGCCGGCAAGCTGGACCTGGAGACCACCGAGTTCGAACTCGCCAGGGTGCTGGACAGCACCGGCAACCTGATCGCCGAGAAGTGCCACGCGAAGGGGCTGGAACTGGTATTTGAGGTCGCGCCCGACGTGCCGCGTCGCCTGGTGGGCGACCCGCTGCGGGTGGGGCAGATCCTGCTCAATTACGCCAACAACGCGGTCAAGTTCACCGAGCAGGGCGAGATCCGCATTTCGGTGCGCGCCAGCCATTGCACCGAGCGCGAGGTGCTGCTGCATTTCCGCGTGCAGGACACCGGCATCGGCTTGACGCCCGAGCAGAGCGCGCGCCTGTTCCAGAGCTTCAGCCAGGCCGACACCTCCACCACGCGCAAGTTCGGCGGCACCGGC
>NZ_JACCWG010000352.1 GCF_013697775.1 Ramlibacter sp.
CACTTCTCGCTGATCAGGCTGGCGGTGTCGTCCAGCAGCTTTTCCAGCGCGAACTCGGTGCGTTCCAGGTCCAGCTTGCCGGCCTCGACTTTCGAGAAGTCCAGGATGTCGTTGATGATGCCCAGCAAGTGCTGGCCCGAGGCGTGCACCTTGTGCACGTAGTCGCGCTGGCGCGGCGTGAGGTCGGTCTTGAGCACCAGGTGCGACAGGCCGATGATGGCGTTCATCGGCGTGCGGATCTCGTGGCTCATGTTGGCCAGGAAGTCCGACTTCATGCGCGTGGCGTCCTCGGCAATTTCCTTGGCGCGGCGGATATCTTCTTCCGCTCGCTTGCGCTCGGTGATGTCGCGGCTGATGCCCAGCAGCCCTTCGGCCTCGCCGTTTTCGTCCCACAGCGGCGACACCACCGTGTGCAGCAGCACCCGCTGGCCGTCCGGGTAGGTGACCCAGTGCTCGGACGACTGCTCGCGCAGCTGCGCCTTGCAGCGTGCGTCGCGCGCGTCCATGTGCACCGCGAGCTCCTCCGGAAACACGTCGTGGCAGGTCAGCCCGCGCACCTCTTCCACCGGCTTGCCCACCAGCGCCGCGTAGGCCGTGTTGCAGCCGATGTAGCGGCTCTCGCGGTCCTTGTAGAAGATCAGATCGGAGATCGAGTTGATCAGCGAGTCCAGCGTGGCCTGCTGGCGCTTTTCCTTGCGCTCGGCGACTTTCTGCTCGGTCAGGTCGCGAAAGCTCGCGACGTACAGCGCGCGGCCGGCCGACTCGGCCAGGAACACCGTGATCTCGGCGTCGCGCAGCTCGCCGTTCCTGCACTGCTGGGTCGAATGGAAGGTCACCGCGCCGCCCTGCGCGGCCAGCTTGCTGCCGATGTCGCGTTCGCGCTCTGCCGTGTAGTCGCAGTCGATCTCCGAGATGTGCATGCCGACCATGTCCTCCACCGCATAGTCCAGGTGGCGGCAGGCGGCCGGGTTGGCGTAGGTGATGATCCCGGAGCCCGGGTCCAGCCAGAGCATGGGGCCGGAGTTTTCCAGCACCTGGTGGTTGAACATCATCTTCTGCTCGTAGCGCAGCCGCTCGGTGATGTCGCGGTAGGTGATGACGTTGCCCACGCACTTGCCGTGGATGCGCTGCGGAATGACGTGGCGCTCCAGCACCCGGCCGCACTTCAGCTCCACGGTGTTGAAGTCCTCCTCTTCCGGGTTGCTGCGCATCCGATCAACGTGGCGCGCCCATTCGTCCGGGTCCTTCACCCGCGATAGCTGCCACAGACGCAGGCTCTCGAGGTTCAGGCTGCTCAGCTCGTCCTCCGCCAGGCCCCACATCTCGACGAAACGGATATTGAAGTAGAAGGAGCCGTCCGACTGGGCCAGCGTGAGGATGCCGTCGTTGGCGGCGTCCAGCGTGGACACCATCTGCTCGTGCGAGCGGCGCGTGTCGGCCAGCTCGCGCGTGCGGGCCTGCAGCTGGTCGCGCGCCTGCGCCAGCGCGAGCCGCGCCTCGGCCAGTTCGTCCACGTCCGTGGCCGCTGACGCGGCCATCGCGGTGGAGAGTTCGCGCACGGCGCGGTCCATGGCACCACTCCTGTTCATCGGAGTTCCATGAAACCACCGGGTGCCGGGCGGTGATTAGGCAAATTGCCTAGAGGCGCTAGGAAATTTGCCGCGCGCGTGGCGCGGGCGAGCGCCCTTCAGTCGTCCATGCCGGCGCTGGCGTCCCAGCCGGGCGGGTGGCGGCTGCCCTGGCGATGCTGGGTGGCGTCGGCGCGCTCGCGCGCCATCTGCTCCTCCAGCTGCTGGCGGCCCGCGCGCACCACGGCGATCAGCTTCTTGCGGTCGCGGTAATGCGGATGCATCTGCTCGAACAGCTCCAGGTTGTGGCGGCGAAAGCGCATGGCGTGCCGCCTGGCCTCGTGCGGCGCCATGCCCAGCACCTCCAGCACGCTGCGCCCGCTGCGCAGGCTGGACTCGAACACCTCGCGCTCGACGCGCATCACGCTGCGGTCGCGCAGCTGGTTCCAGTGCGTCACGTCGCGCGCGCGGGCCACCAGTTCCAGGTGCGGGAAGTGCTCGCGCGCCAATGCCACGATGCGCAGCGACTGCTCGGTGTCGTCCACCGCCACCACCAGCACCCGGGCCTCGGCCGCGCCGGCGGTGCGCAGCAGGTCCAGCCGGGTCGCGTCGCCGTAGAACACCTCGTAGCCGAACGAGCGCGCCGCCTCGACCATGTCGGCGTCGTGGTCCAGCACGGTGGCGCCGATGCCCTGCGCGGCCAGCATGCGGCCGACGATCTGCCCGTAGCGCCCGAAGCCGGCGATGATCACCGGCGTTTCCTGCTGCTCGTCGAGCTCGGCGAGCGACCGTTTCGCGCCGGCCAGGCGCGGCAGCACCAGCCGGTCCACCGCCAGCAGCAGCAGCGGGGTGAGCAGCATCGACACCGCCACCGCGCCGATCAGCAGCGATGCGGTGTCGCCCGAGAACACGCGCGCGCCCGACGCCGCCTGGAACACCACGAAGGCGAATTCGCCGCCCTGCGCCAGCAGCAGCACCAGCACCGGCCGTTCGGCGCACGGAATGCCCATGCCGCGCGCGAGCAGCGCGATGACCGCCACCTTGGCCGCCAGGAAGCCGAGCACGATGGCCGCCATCAGCCCGGGCGAGCGCGCCAGCACCCCGAAGTCGATGCTCATGCCCACGGCGATGAAGAACAGCCCCAGCAGCAGGCCCTTGAACGGTTCGATGTCGGTTTCCAGCTCGCGCTTGTATTCGCTTTCCGCCAGCAGCACGCCGGCGAGGAAGGCGCCCAGCGCCATCGACAGGCCGACGAACTGCATCAGCGCCGCGATGGCCACCACCAGCAGCAGCGAGGCGGCGGTAAAGATCTCCGGCGTGCGGCTCTTGGCGATCCAGCGCAGCAGCGGCCTCAGCAAGAGCCGCCCGCCCAGCACGATGGCGGCGATCACGCCGACGATCTTCAACGCTTCGACTCCAGGGCTGGCCGCAGGCTGCGCCGGGTCGGCCACGCCGCCCAGCAGCGGCAGCAGCGCCAGGATGGGAATGGCCGCGACGTCCTGGAACAGCAGGATGGAAAAGCCCGCCTGGCCGCTGCTGGTGGGCAGCAGGTTGCGCTCGCCCATCACCTGCAGCGCGATGGCGGTGGACGACAGCGCCAGGCCCAGCGCCGCCACCAGCGCGACGCGCCAGGGCACGCCGGCAGCCGCGCCAGCGGCGAACAGGATGGCGGCGCAGCCCAGCACCTGGGCCGCGCCCCAACCGAAGATCGGCCGCCGCAGGCTCCACAGGCGCCGCGGCTCCAGCTCCAGGCCGACCAGGAACAGCATCAGCACCACGCCGAATTCGGCGAAGTGCAGGATGTCCTCCACATTGGTGACCAGGCCCAGCCCCCAGGGCCCGATGGCGATGCCGGCGGCCAGGTAGCCGATGATGGAGCCCAGGCCGAGGTATTTGGACAGCGGCACCGCGAACACCGCGGCGCCCAGGTAGATCAGGCTGTTGAGGAGCCAGGCGGGAAGATGGTCCACGTTATTGCGCTCCCGCCACGCTGGCCGCGGCCTCGCGCGGCCGGTCCGACGGCGGCACCTCGCAGGCCGGGCAGGCGTCCAGCTCGGCCAGCTCCGGCCATGCGGGGTAGCTGCGCAGCCGCTCGCCGAACACCTGCACGTGCGCCGCCACCGCCGCGTCGGGCACGGCATGCGCGCCGTGCAGAACCAGCGGCGGCAAAAAACGCATGCCGCACAGCGCCGAGGTCTGCTCGTAGGGCGGCAGGAAGGCGTCGAAGAAATAGCGGTTGTAGCTTTGCGGGTGGTAGGAGTCCTCAGGCCCGCCGGTGGTGGCCACCAGCCACAGGTCCTTGCCGCGCAGCGCGGTGCCGCCGGTGCCGTAGGCCCAGCCGTAGGCCAGCACCTCGTCCAGCCAGAGCTTGAGCAGCGCCGGCATCGAGTACCACTGCACCGGGTGCAGCAGCACCAGCAGCTGCGCCTCGGCGGCGCGTTCCTGCTCGCCGGCTACGTCGATGTCGTAATCGGCGTAGCTGGCGTACAGGTCCTGCACCCGCACGCCGGGTGCCGCGCGCGCGGCCTCCAGCAAACGCCGGTTGACGCGCGAGTCGCGCCAGTTGGGGTGCGCGGCGAGCACGTAGATGCCGCCGGAAATCACGTCTTTTGCCAACTCATCCATCCCCGCTAACATAGCGCAAAGCGGCCAGCATCCCATGATGCTCCGACACGAGGAGGTTTCCGCCCGGCCGGTCCGCGGCTGGGACATCGACCCCGGCCACATGGCGCGTCCGCCCAGGGGCGTGACCCACGTGGTGCTGGATACGCCCGCCGGCCTGCACGGCAAGCTGTTCCAGCAGGCACTGGCGCTCGCCGGCGAGTTCACCGAGCAGCTGGGCCTGCCCGTGCTGGGCTGCCTGCGGCCCACCCAGAACTACATCCACCTGGCCGCGCGGGGCCTGACGCTGTTCGACGTGGCGCCCAGCCGCGTGGAGCGCGACCTGGAGCAATGGCAGGACCTGTGTCGCTGGCTGGACAGCTGAGGGACGCCTCCAACGTTTAGGGTACGGGCATGAAAACCATCGAATCGCTTGCCGACGTTGCCGCACTGGTCGGCCAGGAAGTCGCCGTTACCGACTGGGTCACCATCACCCAGCAGCAGGTCAACCAGTTCGCCGAAGCCACCGGCGACCACCAGTGGATCCACGTGGACCCCGCGCGCGCGGCGGCGGGGCCGTTCGGCACCACCATCGCGCACGGCTTTCTCACGCTGTCGCTGCTGCCGAAGTTCTTCGAGTCGGCGCTGGAGATCCGCAACAGCCGCATGGGCATCAACTACGGGCTCAACAAGGTGCGCTTCCCGGCGCCGGTGCCGGTGGGCGGCCGGTTACGCGCGCGGCTCAGACTGCTGGCAAGCGAACCGGTGGACAACAGCGGCGTGCAGATGACCTGGCAGGTCACCATCGAGCGCGACGGCGGCGACAAGCCGGTCTGCGTGGCGGAGTCGCTCATCAGGCGCTATCCCTGAGCTTGCCTGGCTGCTGCCGCCACCTTCCAGGCAGCGCAAAGAAAAAGCCCGCCGGGAGGGCGGGCTGAAAAGGAGAAAGAGGAGTCTGGGTTACTGCCGTCTGTCCATTCACAGATTAGGCCTGCGCGTCGTCTTTCAAACACAACAGCAGGTAACCGATTTCCTCGTTTGTCGCAGGGAGCACAAGGTTGAGGCATGTGCATGGCTCAGCCGAAACCGTTCTGCCGCCAGGCCTCGAACACCGTCACTGCCACCGCGTTGGACAGGTTCAGGCTGCGCTGGTGCGGCCGCATCGGCAGCCTCAGGCGCTGCGGTTCGGGAAAGGTGTCGCGCAGCTCCGGCGCCAGGCCGCGCGTCTCGGAGCCGAACACCAGCCAGTCGCCGGGCTGGAAGCGCAGGTCGTGCACCCCGC
>NZ_JACCWG010000106.1 GCF_013697775.1 Ramlibacter sp.
GCGCAACCCGGTGCTGGCGGCGCGCGCGGTGATGCTGGAGTCGCCCCACGTGCTGCTGGCCGGCGACAGCGCCGACGCGTTCGCGCGCGAGCGCGGGCTGGTGCTGGTGGATAGCGCGTACTTCGGCACGCCCGAGCGGCTGGAGCAGCTGCGCCGCGTGCAGCGCGAGCGCGGCACAGCGCCAGCGCTGGACCACGACGGCGCCGATCGCGTGGCGCACGCCGCCGCCAAGGCCGGCCAGCATGCACCGCTGGACCCCGACACCAAGCACGGCACGGTGGGTGCGGTGGCCTGCGACGTGCACGGCCACGTGGCCGCGGCAAGCTCCACCGGTGGCATGACCAACAAGCGGCCCGGCCGCATCGGCGACACGCCGATCATCGGCGCCGGCTGCTATGCCAGCGACCGCACTGCGGCGGTGGCTGCTACCGGTACCGGCGAGGCTTTCCTGCGCGGCGTGGCGGCGTACGACGTGAGCGCGCTGATGGAGTACGCGGGCCTGTCGCTGCAGCAGGCCTGCGCGCGCGTGATCCACGACAAGATGCCGGCGCTGGGCGGCAGCGGCGGGCTGGTGGCGGTGAACGCGCGCGGCGAGGTGGCGATGCCGTTCAACACCGACGGCATGTACCGCGGCGAAGTGCGGCCGGGCAGCGCGCCCGTGGTGTCGATCTACCGCTAGAGCGACGGACCACCGGACAGGTCCGACGACTGCAGGTTGCAGTAGTCCACCAGCGAGTCGATCTCGGTGGACTTGTCGAACACGGCGTCCACGCCCAGCTGCGCGCAGCGCTTGCGCACCGTGGGATTGGCGTAGTTGCTGAAGACGATGATCTTCTGGTGCGGCTGGCGCGGGCCCATGCGCTGCACCAGGCCCAGGCCGCTGCCCTTCTTCAGGAACAGGTCGACGATGATGATGTGCCAGCCGTCGGGGTTCGCCTGCAGCCACGCGGCCGCCTCGTCCTCGGTGGCGCTGGAGCCGATCACCTTCACCGAGGTCAGTTCCTCCAGCGCGCCGACGAGGTTTTCGCGGATGTTCGCGTTGTCCTCGACCACATACGCTTGGAGCTGCACGGTGTTCCTGATTGTTGATTCAAGCCCACTCTAAGGAAGAGGTAGAGCTCGCGCCAGTGCTATTTTCCTGACCGATCGTAGGACGCAGCCTACCTTTTCGCCCCGGCGCCCAAGGGCGACCGTAAGATGCCCGGCAGCATGCCCAACGATCCGCTCAAACAAGCCCAGGCCCTGCTCAAACTGGTGGAGCGCACCGCCTTCGTCGGAGTCTGGACGCTGCACCTGGAGGACCAGCGGCTGGAGTGGTCGGACCAGCTGGCTCTGCTGCACGACGCCGCGCCGGGCTACGTGCCGGCGGCCACGCGCATGTACGAACACTATGCGCCGGAATGGCGCCACGAGATGCAGGAACGCGTGCGGGCCTGCGCCATGCAGGGGCATCCGTTCGACCTGGAAGTGCAGATCGTCACGCTGCGCGGACGGCGCGACTGGGTGCGCTGCGTCGGCCAGCCACTGCGCGGCGCGGACGGCCGCATCGCCTGCGTGGAAGGCGTGGTGCAGGAGATCGCGCCGCACGGCTATGCGCACGGCACGCTGCTGCGCCACACCGTCAGCATGGGCGGCGCCATGGGCAGCGGCGAGGCGGTCACCACGGTGGACCGCGAAGGCCGCCTCACCTATGCCAATGAACAGGCCGAGCGGCTGCTCGCCCGTGCCGCGCGCGAACTGATCGGCCGCAAGCTCTGGGGGCACTTCCGCAAGACGGCGCGGCTGCGGCTAGAGGAGGCCTTCGGTGCAGCCATCGCCGGGCGCGCCACGCTGGAGCTGGAGGAGATGAACGTGCAGGGCAGCCACTGGCTGGAACTGCGCGGCTACCCGTTCGGCGGCGGCCTGGCGGTGCATCTGCGCGACGTGACGCCGCGCCACCGCGAGCAGGAGCAGCTGCGCCTGCTGGAAGGCAGCATCGCGCGGCTGAACGATATCGTCATCATCACCGAGGCGGGGCCGTTCGGCGCGCCCGGCCCGCGCATCGTGTTCGTCAACGAGGCCTTCGAGCGGCGCACCGGCTACACCCGCGACGAGGTGCTGGGCCGCACGCCGCGGCTGCTGCAGGGGCCGGGCACCGACCGCGGCGAGCTCGACCGCATCCGCGCGGCGCTGGAGCAGTGGCAGCGCGTGCGGGTGGACATCGTCAACTACACCAAGGCGGGCGAGCCTTATTGGGTCGACCTGGACGTGTCGCCGGTTTGGGACAAGCTGCGCCGCCTCACGCACTGGGTGGCGGTGGGCCGCGACATCAGCGAGCGCAAGGTGGCCGAGGAGAAGATCCAGTACCTGGCCTTCTACGACCCGCTGACCGAGCTGCCGAACCGGCAGCTGCTGATGGACCGGCTGCGCGACGGGCTGGCGGCGGGCCGCAGCGGCGCGCTGATGTTCATCGACCTGGACAATTTCAAGGCGCTCAACGACACGCTGGGCCACCAGAAGGGCGACCTGCTGCTGCAGCAGGCCGCGCAGCGCCTGCGCTCGTGCCTGGCCAAGGGCGACACGGTGGGCCGCCTGGGCGGCGACGAGTTCGTGATCCTGCTGGAGGACCGGTCCGAAAAACCGATCGAGCCGGCCACCGCGGCGGCGCTGGTCAGCGCGCGCGTGCTGGCCCGGCTGGGCGAGCCCTACGAGCTGCCGGGCTACGTGCACCACAGCACCTGCAGCATCGGCGTGACGCTGTTCGGCGCCGCACCGCCTTCCATCAGCGAGCTGCTCAAGCAGGCCGACCTGGCGATGTATGAGGCCAAGGCGGCCGGGCGCAACACGGTGCGCTTCTTCGACCCCGAGATGCAGGTGCTGGCCTCGGCCAACGCGGCGCTGGCGGCCGACCTGCGCCAGGCCTGGCACGACGGCCACCTGCAGATCCACTACCAGCCCCAGGTGGGCGCCGGCGGCCGCATGATCGGCGTGGAGGCGCTGCTGCGCTGGGTGCATCCGCAGCGCGGCATGGTGGCGCCGGCGCGCTTCATTCCGTTCGCCGAAGAGAGTTCGCTCATCCTGCCGATCGGCCGCTGGGTGCTGGAGTCGGCCTGCGCGCAGCTTGCGGTGTGGGCCACGCGGGCCGACCGCGCGCACCTGAGCATCGCGGTGAACGTGAGCGTGCGGCAGTTCCGCCATCCGGATTTCGTGGATGAGGTGACCACCGCGATCCGTGCCTCGGGCGTGCGGCCCGACCGCATCAAGCTGGAGCTCACCGAAAGCCTGCTGGCCGACGGCATCGACGTGACCATCGCCAAGATGGGCAGTTTGAAGGACATGGGCGTGCAGCTCTCGCTGGACGACTTCGGCATCGGCTACTCGGCGCTGGCCTACCTGAAACGGCTGCCGCTGGACCAGCTGAAGATCGACCGCAGCTTCGTCAAGGACATCCTCACCGACGCCAACGACGCGGCCATCGCGCGCACCATCATCGGCCTGGCGCAGAGCCTGGGGCTGGACGTGATCGCCGAGGGCGTGGAGACGGAAGCGCAGCGCGCGTTCCTCGCGCAGCAGGGCTGCCCGCAGTACCAGGGCTACCTGTTCTGCAAGCCGCTGCCGCTGGATGCGCTGGAAGCCTTCATGGACGCGCGGGCCGCGGCACCAACGCCGTCTGCACCAACGCCATCTACACCGGCGCCATCTGCACCGGTGAAGTGACCTGGGCGCGGGGCAGGCGCAGCTGGATCTGCTGGCCGTCCCGCGCGGCCGCGGCGCCGGCGGATAACGCGAGCGCCTGCACGTCGGCCCACTCGATCGGCAGCGGCGTGCCCTCTTGCGGCGCGGCGTGGAACGGCTCGTGCTCCAGCGGCACGCACGACAGCAGCAGCAGCGCGTCGGACGCCGACACCTCGGCATGGATCATGATTTCGCAGTGCTGCGGCGCGGTGTCCACCAGCAGCATGAGCGATGCGGCGACCAGCGCGCGCGCGCCCGAGCGCGATACCTCGAAGCCGGTTTCGACGACGTGGTTGCTCAGCTGGAAGCCGTGGAAATTGAGGTTGCCGGTCAGCAGGGCCGCGCAGTCGGCAACGGCCTGGTGCAGCGGCACGGCGTCGTCGTCGGCCACGTCGAGCCAGCTCGCCACCCGCAGGCAATCGCCCACGGCGTCGCGCGCCAGCCGGTTGAGCTTGGCGATGCTGGACTGCATGTCCTGGGCCAATGCGGTGCCGCGCTCCAGGCGCGCACCGAGCATTTCGGTAAGCATGGAAACCGCTTGCAGGTTGACCACCATGTCGTGCTTGAGCGCGGGTGTGAGGCGACGCAGCAGCACGTTGCGCGCCGCTTCGGCTGCGAGCTCTCCACGGCGCGTGCGCGCCGGCAGCGAGCTCTTGGCTCGCATGGGGCGTGCAGCAACGATGTCGTGGGTGGTCAGCAAAGCTTGGGGTCCGTGTGACAGCTCAGCGGACGAGTGTGTTGCAGGCCGCTGTGTCCCCTTGTCGGGCCGCTACTGCCGATGGCGTAGGAGAATCCCGCTGCGCGCTCCTCATCAGGGAGCGCGCAGCTATGCTTGCGGCATGAGCAAGGCGTTCACCCGAGAGCAGGATGCCGAAGACGACGATGACGACGCGGTCGGGCTGCCGCCGCTGCCTGCGGGCGGCAAGAACTACATCACGCCGCAGGGCTATGCGCGCATGCGTGCCGAGCTGCTGCAGCTGATCGACGACGAGCGGCCCAAGGTGGTGGAGATCGTGCACTGGGCCGCGAGCAACGGCGACCGCTCGGAGAACGGCGACTACATCTACGGCAAGAAGCGCCTGCGCGAGATCGACCGGCGCATCCGCTTTTTGACCAAGCGGATGGAGATCGCCGAGATCACCGATCCGACGGTGCACCACGGCCGCGACCAGGCGTTCTTCGGCGCCACCGCGACCTATGCGGAAGAGTCCGGTGCGCAGCGCACCGTCACCATCCTGGGCATCGACGAGGCCGACAGCGCGCGCGGCCAGGTCAGCTGGATCTCGCCCATCGCACGGGCCTTGCTGAAGGCGCGCGAAGGCGACGTGGTGAAGCTGGTCACGCCGACCGGCGTGCAGGACATCGAGATCTTGAAAATCGACTACCCCGCACCCGCGGGGTAGTCAGTGCCCTGGGCGGATCCGGCGCGCGCGCATCACCAGCGGGGTGCGCTTCAGGTTGCGCAGCACCGCCTCCAGGTGGCTGCGGTCGCGCACCGCGATCACGAAGCGCAGGTCGGTGGCGTCCTGCGCCGGTTCCTCGTCCATGTCCACGTGCGTGATGTCGGCTTCGGCGCTGGCCAGCGCCGAAGCCACGCGCGCCAGCACGCCCTTGCCGTTGGCCACCGTCACAAGCACGCCGGTTTCGAACTGGCGCACCGGCTCGTCGGACCATTCGACGCCGATGAAGCGCTCGGCGTCCTTGTGCTGCAGGCGCTTGGCCACGGCGCAGTCCTCGGCGTGCACCACCAGGCCTTCGCCGCGGCCGAGGTAACCCAGGATGGTGTCGCCGGGCACCGGGCGGCAGCAGCTCGCGAACTGCACCGATGCGTTCTCGCTGCCGTCGAGCACCACGCTGCCCTGCGTCACGTGCTCGTGCGCGGTGTAGCGCTCGCGGCTGAGCAGCAGGGCGTCAGGCTTCTCGCCGCGCTCGGCCATCATGTTCATCAGTCGCTTGGCCACGATGGTGGCGATGCGCTTGCCCAGGCCCAAATCGGTCAGCAGCTCGGCGCGGCTGCGGTTGCCGGTGAAGCGCAGCAGCTTTTCCCAGATGGCGCGGTTGGCCTCGTCGTCCGGCGGCGGCCGCTCCATGCCTTCGGCGCGCAGCGCCTGGGCCAGCAGCTTCTCGCCCAGCTCCTGCGACTCGGCGTGCGCCATGGTCTTCAGGTGGTGGCGGATTTTGGAGCGCGCTCGGCCGGTGCGCACGAACGCCAGCCAGCCCGGGTTGGGCACCGCGTCGGGTTCGGTCTTCACCTCGACCACGTCGCCGTTCTTCAGTTCGGTGCGCAGCGGCACCACCGCACCGTTGATCTGGGCGGCCACCGTGTGGTCGCCCACGTCGCTGTGGATGGAATAGGCGAAGTCGACCACGGTGGCGCCGCGCGGCAGCGCCAGGATCTGGCTCTTGGGCGTGAAGACGTAGACCGCGTCGGGAAACAGGTCGATCTTCACGTGGTCCCAGAACTCGGCGGCGTCGCGCGTCTCGTTCTGGATGTCCAGCAGCGACTGCAGCCATTTGGTGCCCAGCCGCTCGCCGCCGTCGCTCACGTCGGGCATGCTGGACTTGTACAGCCAGTGCGCCGCCACGCCCGACTCGGCCACCAGGTGCATGGCCTCGGTGCGCAGCTGGAACTCGACGTTCACGCCCGAGGGGCCGACCAGCGTGGTGTGCAGCGACTGGTAGCCGTTGATCTTGGGAATGGCGATGTGGTCCTTGAACTTGCCCGGCACCGGCTTGTACATCTGGTGCAGCAGGCCCATGGCCGTGTAGCAGTCGGTCACCATCGGCACGAGGATGCGAAAGCCGTAGATGTCGGTCACCTGGGCGAAGCTCAGGTGCTTGTCGTCCATCTTCCTGTAGATGGAGTAGAGCGTCTTCTCGCGCCCGAAGATGCGCATGGCCATGCCCGCCGACTCGAACGCCGCCTCCACGTCGCGCTGCACCTTGTGGATCAGGTCGCGCCGGCGGCTGCGCGCCTTGGCCACCGCCTTGTTCAGCACCAGGTAGCGCCAGGGCTTCAGGTAGCGGAAGGCCAGTTCCTGCAGCTCGCGGTAGGTCTGGTTCAGCCCCAGCCGGTGCGCGATGGGCGCGTAGATGTCCAGCGTTTCGGAAGAGATGCGGCCCCACTTCTCGCGCGGCACGTCTTCCAGCGTGCGCATGTTGTGGGTGCGGTCGGCCAGCTTGACCAGGATCACGCGCACGTCGCGCGCCATCGCCAGCAGCATCTTGCGGAACGACTCGGCCTGGTTCTCCTCGCGCGTGTTGAACTGCAGCTTGTCCAGCTTGGTCAGGCCGTCCACCAGTTCGGCCACCGGCGCGCCGAAGCGCTCGATCAGTTCCGGCTTGGTGACGCCGCAGTCCTCGATGGCGTCGTGCAGCAGCGCGGCCATCAGCGCCTGCGCGTCGAGCTTCCACTCGGCGCACTGGGCGGCCACGGCGATCGGATGCGTGATGTAGGGCTCGCCGCTGGCGCGGATCTGGCCCAGGTGCGCCTCGTCGGCGAAGCGGTAGGCCTTGCGCACCGCGTCGATGTCGCCGGCGTCCAGGTAGTCCAGCCGGGCGGTGAGCGCGGCGAAGCTGGCGGCAGCCGCGTTGGCGGCCGCAGGGCTGGGCAGCACCGGGGGGGAGGGGCGCCGGCCGTTTTTGCCAGGAGAGGGTTGAAGCACCGCGCTCATCTCCCTCAAATGTAGCGCGCGCAACCCCGCGCAAGGCGCCCAAACGAAAAAAGCACCGCGATGCGGTGCTTTTCGAAACCGAACGTGGTCCGGTAGCGCGTCAGCCTGGAACTTTCTTCAGCATTTCGAGGCCGATCTTGCCTTCGGCGATCTCGCGCAGAGCGGTCACGCCCGGCTTGTTCTTGCTCTCGATCTTGGGCGCGTGGCCCTGGCTCAGCATGCGGGCGCGGTACGTCGCGGCGAGCACCAGCTGGAAACGGTTGGGGATTTGCTGAAGACAGTCTTCAACGGTGATGCGGGCCATGTGTATTCCGATCTAGAGGATGCCCAGATCCTTGAAGGTGCCGGCGCGGGCGCGCCGCTGGGACGAAAACTTCAGGCGCTGGGCGTGAACAATGGCTTTCAGGTCGAAGAGCGCATGTTCGAAGTGCTCGTTGATTATAACGAAGTCGAATTCCCGGGCCTGGGCCAGCTCGGTGGCGGCGTTCTTCAGCCGCAGCTCGATCACCTCCGGCGGGTCCTCGCCGCGGCGCTGCAGGCGCGCGCGCAGCTCGTCCCAGCTGGGCGGCAGGATGAACATCAGCACGGCGTTGGCGAACACGCGCTTGATCTGCAGCGCGCCCTGCCAGTCGATCTCCAGGATCACGTCGGCGCCCTGCGCCATGCGTTCCTCGATGGCTTTCTTGGAGGTGCCGTAGCGGTGGCCGTGCACGTGCGCCCATTCGACGAAGGCGTCGCCGCGGACCATGGCGTCGAACTCGTCGGGCGCGACGAAGTAGTACTCGCGGCCGTGCTTTTCCTGCCCGCGCGGCGGGCGCGTGGTGTGCGACACCGAGGGCCGCACGCCGGCATCGAGCTCCTGCAGCGCGTTGACCAGGCTGGACTTGCCCGCGCCGCTGGGCGCGGCGACCACGAACAGGTTGCCGGGATAGTCCATGAAGGGCTGGTGTGGAGAGAGAAAAAAAGAAAGGGCGACTGCCTGAATCTTAGCAGTCGCCCTCGAGCGCCCCGGCCGCGGCCGGAGGCGCGCGCGCTTACAGCGAAGCGCCGTTCAGCTTGACCGAGGTGGCCTGGATCGTCTGGTTGACGCCGCCGCCGGTCATGGTGGTCTTCACCGGGATGCCTTTGCCGACGATGAACCAGTTGGTCTGCACGGACGTCGTGCCGTTGCTGGCGCTGGAGGTTTCCATCTTGCAGGTGTTGTACGTGCCGGCAGGCACCGTCACCGCTTCCTGGCCCACGTACTTGACGCTCACGGTGAGCGTGCTGGTCTGTTGGGGGATCGGATTGGAGTAGCCGAGGACGCTCACCGTCCCGGAGGTCATCGCAGTTTGGCTGTGGGTGTAAGTCTGGCCCACGGCCAGCGAATACTGCTGCTCGACATAGGGCGGCGAGTACACGGTGGTCATGTTCGTGGTCGAGGTGATGCCCATGGCCGAAGCAGTACCGTTGAGGAGGGAGCCGTAGTGGGTTATTTCGGCTGTGCCGCTGCGCACGCTGTAGCTCTTGAGAGCGAGGTTGTTGCTCGTCGCGATGCCCTGCGTGGTCTGGTTGCCGGAGGTGGTAATAGTGGTTTCGCGTGCCTGGTAGCCCTGGAACGTGGCGAGACCGCCGACCAAGGTGTCCACCGTCTGGCTGCCGGTGATGTCGCCGCTGTACTGGTAGTCCACCTGCATGTGGGTGCCCTGCGTCTCGGCCAGCGCCAGGTCGTAGCAGCCGTTGCCGGTGCCGCCGCCGCCGCTGCCGATGTCCACGTTGATGAAGCTGGTCATCGGTCCGACGTACTGCGGGGCATTGCCGAAGGCACCGCCCATCACGTACACGCCGTACAGCTGGTAGCCGCTGCTCGGGGTGACCACCACGCCCAGGTAGATCCCGGTCTGGGGGTAGTAGCGGTAGGCGAAGGGGCCGGTGGTCTGGGTGGCCTGGTGGGTGGGAAAGTAGCCCGGGAAGGTGGTTTCGCCGAAGTTCATCAGCTGGTCGGCCGCGGCCGCCGGCGTGACGGCCATGGGCGCCAGGGCGGCCGATTGCGCACGCAATGCCTCGATGGCGGCTTGCGGCGTGGCCGCTGTCGGGGTGTCGGAACCACCGCCGCAGGCGGTGACGAGGATAGCAACGGCAGCCGCCGCCAGGCACTTCTTGAACAAGGCAGATCCCTCCAGGTGGAAAGGCGGGATCGTAACGCTTTTTGTTACAGCAAAGCCAGTGAAAAAATGCCGCTTTACACGGACCCGGCCGGCGGGGTGCCGGCCGCATGCGCCAGGGCATCCTCCAGGCGGTCGTTGCCCCAGAACATCTCGCCGGCCGCGAAGAACGTGGGCGCGCCGAACACGCCCCGCGCCACCGCCATCTCGGTCTGCTGGCGCAGCCGCAGCTTGATCGCGTCGGATTGCGCCTGCTGCAGCACTTCGGCGGCCGGCACGCCCAGCTGCTCCAGGATGCCCGTGACGGCTTCGGGCGTGTGGACGTCCCGGTCCTCGGCGAAGTTCAGCGCGAACACGCGCCGGCAGAATTCGCCGTGCCAGGGCGTGCCTTGGGCGAACAAGGCCACGCGCGAAGGCAGCACCGCGGCGCGCGGGAAGCTGCTTGGCTGGCGCCAGGGCAGGCCGTATTTCTTGCACTGGCGCGCCATGTCCTTCCAGGTGTAGGCGCCCTTTTCCTTCTGCAGCACGAAGGGCGAGGTGTCCCAGCCGAACGATTTGAAGATCGGCCCCAGCAGGAAGGGATTCCACGCCACCTCGACACCGTTCCGCGCCGCCAGCTCGGCGATGCGCATGGCGCTGATGTAGCTGTAATTGCTGCCGAAATCGAACCAGAATTCGATGCGGCGTGGCGGGGAATCTTGCATGCGGGGGTCCTCGGTCGTCAATGGCCAGTCTGCCCGCATTGAAGTGCAAGTCAAGCCGGCGGACAAGCGAATTGCGGGTGCGGTTCGCATTCCCGCAAAGCAATCGAAACCCCGCCGCGCGCCTAGGACCCGAAGTCCATGCGGTGGTGCAGCTCCTCGCGCGCCGGCTTGCTCATCAGCAGCTTGAGGTTCCAGGTGCCCGGCATTTCGAGCGTCAGCCGCGCGCGGTAGCTGCCCGGGTCGGCGGCGGGCTCGGCGGCCACCGGCCGCACGTTGTGCGCCATCGGCATCGACGGCATGGTCGGCTGCACGCTGAAGGCGGCGCCGCTCAGCGGTGCGCCGGACTTGGCGTCGCTCAGGCGGAACACGCAGTCGTAGACCAGGCTTGCCGCCGTCTTGCAGGACACGCCGACGCCGGGCGGCCGTGCCGCGGCCTGCGCGCAGGGCAGCAGCGCCAGCGCGGCGAGCAGCCACAGCCGCAGCCGCGGCACGGACCGGCGCGGCCAGGCCGGGCGATGGATCGGAGCAGTCATGGGGTCTCCAGGGAGGAAGCGTCGGCCGCGCGGACCGGAGCGGGCCGGCGGGTCTTGAACGGCAGGCGCGCAACGATGCGCTGGACGGTGTCTTCGTCCAGCAGGCCGCGCGGCCGCACGATGAGCAGCACGGCCACGAGCGCGCCGAAGGCGATCATCCGGTAGGCGCCGAGCATGCGGCTGCCTTCCAGCAGCACCACGTCCACCGCCACGCCCAGCAGCGGGCCGAGCACCGTGCCCAGTCCGCCGATCAGCGCATAGGACAGCGCATGGATGCCCAGCATGATGTCGAAGTTGCGCGGCTCGATGTAGGTCGCGTGGTGCGCATACAGCGCGCCGCCCAGCGCCGCGATGGCGCCGGCGACCGCGGTGGCCTGCACCCGCATCCGGCGGGGATCGATGCCCGCCGCGGCGGCCAGCAACGGGTCGCGGCCCACCGCGCGCAGCGCCAGGCCGTGGTTGGATTGCTCGATGCAGCGCAGCGCCCAGAGCATGGCGGCCAGCAGGGCGCAGACCAGCAGCGTGAACTGGTTCGGGTCCAGGCCCTGGTCCAGCCACCAGCGGATGCCGCCGAAGCCGTCGCTGCCCTGCGGGCCCGCGGGGCCCTCTTCGGCGCCCGGCGGCAGGCGGAACAGCTCGAACGCGATGCGCACGGTTTCGGCCAGCGCCAGCGTCGCCAGCGAGAACTCCAGGCCATCGAGCCGGAACATCGCGCGCGCGAACGCCGCGTTGGCGCAGGCGCCGAGCACGGCGGCCAGGGGCAGCGCCAGCCACAGCGGCCAGTGCCACAGCGCGGTGGCCATCGCGCCAGCATAGGCGCCGATGCCGAAGAAGGCCTGCTGGCCGAAGGACATGCAGCCCGCCTTCAACAGCACGTAGTTGGAAACCGCCAGGAAGGCGAGCAGGGCGACATTGGTGGCAATGCCCAAGGCGTAGGCGTCCATGTGTTCAAACGCCGCCGGGCTCGGCCAGGGCCGCGGTGGAATCGTTGCGGCGCAGGGCCGAGCGCAGCGCCAGCACGGCGAGCAGTGCGCCGTAGCACAGGAGGTCGCGCACCAGCGGCCCCGACAGCCGGTGGCCGTGCGCCTCGGCCAGGCCGAGCAGCAGCCCGCCCACCACCGCGCCGGCCAGCG
>NZ_JACCWG010000121.1 GCF_013697775.1 Ramlibacter sp.
CTGCGGCACGCACCGGCTCGCGCGGCGGCTGCGCACCGGGCATGCGCGCCGGAAAGCCGGGGCGTTGCGACATCAGCGGGGCTCGTCCTGCGAGCCCGGTGGGCTCTTGTCGCCCTGCGCGAGCGCGGCGGCCTGCGCCCAGTGGCGCAAGGCGTCGTGGTCGGTGAGGTCGACCTTCAGCGGCGTCACGGCCACGTGGCCCTGCAGGGTGGCGTGGAAGTCCGTGCCATCGGCATCATCCTTGGCGGCGCCGGCGCCGCCGATCCAGTACATCACCTCGCCGCGGGGGCTGGTCTGCGAAATGACCTTCTCGGCGGCATGCCGCCGGCCGAGCCGGCATACCTTGAACGGCTTCAACTCGCCGTGCGGCTTGTTGGGAATGTTGACGTTCAGCAGCCAGGGCGGCGCGTCCTGTGCGTGCTGGGCCAGCAGCGACTGCACCAGCTCGCGCGCCTTGCGCGCCGCGTCGTCCAGGTGCGCCCAGCCCTTTTCCACCTGGGAGAACGCGATGGCCGGAATGCCGAACAGGTAGCCCTCCATCGCCGCGCCCACGGTGCCGGAGTAGATGGTGTCGTCGCCCATGTTGGCGCCGTTGTTGATGCCGCTGACCACCAGGTCCGGCCTGTAGTCCAGCAGGCCGGTGAGCGCGATGTGCACGCAGTCGGCCGGCGTGCCGTTCACGTAGCGGAACCCGTTGGCCGCGATGTTCACCGACAGCGGCGCGTTCAGCGTGAGCGCGTTGGACTTGGCGCTGTTGTTGTGCTCGGGCGCGACCACTTCGACATCGCCCAGGTCGCGGATCGCCTCGTACAGCGCGACGATGCCCGGCGCCTGGTAGCCATCGTCGTTGGAGAGGAGGATTTTCATGGAGGGGTGGAGTTTTTTTATTGTAGGGCTGGCGGTCGCCGCAGAGACAGACACGCCGCACGTGCTGCCTATGATTGGGCACTTTTGCATGGAGTGGTGACGATGCACGCTTGGATTTGCGACAACCCCACCGGCGTCGACGCGCTGCAATGGAAGGAACTGCCCACGCCCGAGCCCAAGGCGGGCGAGGTGCTGGTGGAGATCAAGGCGGCGAGCCTGAACTTCCCCGACCTGCTGATCGTGCAGAACAAGTACCAGTTCAAGCCGCCGACGCCCTTCGTACCGGGATCGGAATACGCGGGCGTGGTCGCCGCGGTGGGCGACGGCGTGACGCAGCTGAAGGTCGGCCAGAACGTGGCCTGCCTGTCGGGCACCGGCGGCTTCGGCAGCCACACCATCGCGCAGGCCTCGCTGTGCGTGCCGCTGCCGCCGGGCTTTCCGCACGTGGACGCGGCGGCCTTCATCATGACCTATGCCACCTCGCACCACGCCCTCGTCGACCGCGCGCAGCTGAAGGCGGGCGAAACGCTGCTGGTGCTGGGCGCGGCGGGCGGCGTGGGCACCGCGGCCATCCAGATCGCCAAGGCGGCTGGCGCGCACGTGATCGCCGCCGCCTCCACCGACGAGAAATGCGCGCTGTGCAAGTCGATGGGCGCCGACGACACCATCAACTACAGCGTGCACACGGTGCCCAACGCCTTCCGCGACGCGGTGAAGGCGGCCACCGGCGGCAAGGGCCCGGACGTGATCTACGACCCGGTGGGCGGCGAGTTCACCGAGCCGGCGTTCCGCTCGATCGCCTGGCGCGGCCGCTACCTGGTGGTGGGCTTCGCCGCCGGCCCCATCCCCAACCTGCCGCTGAACCTGCCGCTGCTCAAGGGCGCCTCCATCGTCGGCGTGTTCTGGGGCGACTTCGCGCGGCGCGAGCCGAAGAACAACGCGGCCACATTGGTCGAACTGGCGCAGTGGTATGCGCAGGGCAAGATCAAGCCGGTGATCGACCGCACGATGCCGATGGCGGAGTTGAAGGACGCATATGCGCACATGGCGTCGCGCTCGGTGATGGGGAAGCTGGTGATGGTGAACTGAGGGTTCGCGCGAACGCCCGGGCCCTCCAAATGAAAACCCGGTGCCGCGAGGCAACCAGGTTTTGTTATTGGCCTGGTGCAAGGTCTCGAACCATTGCTCGTTCAGGTGCTCGTCCCTGAACTTGCCGTTGAAGCTCTCGATGTAGCCGTTTTGCATGGGCTTGCCTGGCTCGATCAGGATGTGGCGGATCCCGTGGGTGTTGGCCCAGCCCATGAAGGCCCTGCTGGTGAACTCGGGGCCATTGTCGGTGGGTACCGCCAGTGGGTAGCCGCGGAAGACGGCCGCGCGATCCAGCACACGGGTCACGTACAGGCCCAAGATGCCCCAGTCCACCGCGATGTCCACGCACTCGTGGCTGAAGTCGTCGGCCACGGTCAGGATCGCCCATGGGTCAGCTGAGAATGAGTTGAAGCACGTGCTTCATGTACACGGTCTCCTCATCAGGAGTGTGGCAGCCCAACAGCTGTTTTGCACAACGCGGTTACGCTGATTGACGCAGCAGACGCTGCACTTGGTCGAGCAAGTTAAGGCCGTCGAGGGGTTTCACCACGTGCAGGTCAAACCCCGCCGCGCGGCTGCGGGCGTGGTCCCGCGGCGAGCCGTAGCCCGAGATGGCCACCAAGAGCGTCGTGGCCAGTCGCGGTTCCATGCTGCGCAGCCGCTTGGCCACTTCCAAGCCATCGAGGCCGGGCAGGCCGATGTCAATCAGCGCGACGTCGAACGCCTCCGCGGTTGCCCGCTCCAGGGCCTGTAGCCCGTCCACAGCTTCGGTTACTCGGTGTCCTGCGCCTTCCAGCACTTGACGCAGCATCATCCGACCGTCCTCGTTGTCTTCGACTAGTGTGGTGCGCGCCTCTGTTCTGTACTTATCGTGAGATCGCAGCCAATGCAGCCTTGGCTCTGGTGACCTTGGCCAGGATGTCCGAAGCACTGGCTGTCCAGATGAATGGTTTGGGGTTGT
>NZ_JACCWG010000123.1 GCF_013697775.1 Ramlibacter sp.
GGCAAACACGGCGAGCGCCAGCACCATGCCGGCCAGCCAGGCGCGCGCCAGCCCGGTGCGCGGCACCAGCCGCAGCCACAGCGGGATCGACAGCGCGGCGCACAGGAAATAGGCGCCCAGGAACACCGGCTGCATCGCGGCGGGTGCCTGCAGCCGGTCCTGCACGAAGAACAGCAGCAGCGTGGCCGGCACCGCGGTGGCGATGCCGTTGAGCGCGAACACGGCCAGCAGGCGGCGAAACGGCTGACGCGCGAAGGGCAGCCAGCGGTCGGCCGGCGCTGGCGCCGTTGTGCGGACACCCGGCGCGTTCGCGGCGGTGGATGCCCATGCCCAGCAGCCGAGCGCGAGGGCCGCCGCCAGCACCAGCGTCGTGGCGGCCCATCCCACCAGCAGCGGCAGCACCGACGCGAGCAGCACGCCGGCCAGCGCGAAGCCTTCGCGCCAGGCGACGATGCGGGCGCGCTGCGCCTCGTCGCCGCCCAGCATGGCGCCCCAGGCCTGGTGCGCGATGGTCAGCGCACTGAAGGCGGCGTAGGTGAGCGCGAGCGCACCAGCGGCCCAGGCCAGCAGGGCAGCCATGCCGCGCACCGGCGGCACGAACAGCAAGGCGAAGCCGAGCGCGAGCACCGCCGCCGCGCCGGTCGCGGCCACCGGCACGGCGGCCGGCTTGCGCGCCAGCAGCCGGTCGACCGCCGTGCCGAGCCAGGGATCGATGGCCGCGTCGAACAGCCGCGCGGCCAGCAGCAGCGCGCCCAATGCGGCCAGCGGCACGCCGAAGGTGCCGGCGTAATACGCGGGCAGCTGCACGTACAGCGGCAGCGCGGCGAACGCCAGTGGCAGGCCGAGCAGGCCGTAGCGCCAGCCGCCGGCCGCCACACCGCTCATGGCGTGCCGCCCGCCAGCGCGTCGCGCAGCCCGGGCTCCGAGGTGGCGGGGCCGAGCCAGACGCCGAAGAAGCGCGCCGAGAATTCAGTGTCGACGATCTCGCCCAGCGGCTTGCCGTTGTGGAAGAAGGCGGCGCCGCGGCCGGGCCGGTGCACGCCCAGCAGGCGGTCGCCGCGGTCGATGGCGTCGGGCAGGGTGCGCTGCAGCGCCTCGCGCCAGCGCGCGGCCTGCGCTTCGGGCAGCGGGCCGGCGCGGCGCATCTCCATCAATGAGCGCTCGGCGATGTCGGCGCCCTTGAAGCCGCGCAGGTAGTGCAGCTCCAACGCGAACGGGTGCCCGGCGAACGCGCGCAGGCTGAACGCAGGGCCCGTCCACAGTCGCGCGTCGTACACCTTCAGGCCCCACCACGCCAGCTGCGCGCGCCCGCTCAGGCGCGGCGCGGACACCAGTTCGGCCACCGCCGCCGGCGGTGCTTCGCCGAAGGCGGGAGCGGACAGCGTCATGGCTGCTGCCGTCAGGGCGGCAGCGACGCCAGCGGCGACGCCGCGGCGCCAGGCTTGCGCAGCGTGTACTGCATCACGTCGGTGCTGCCCTCGGCGAACGCCGCCTCGCAATACGACAGGTAGAACTCCCATAGCCGCATGAACCTTTCGTCGAAGCCAAGCGCCTGCACGTCGGCCTGCGCGGCGGTGAAGCGCTCGCGCCACCAGCGCAGCGTGCGCGCGTAGTCGGTGCCGAACGAGAAGCGGTCCACCACCTCCAGCCCGGCGGCGCGCGCGTGCCGCTCGAATTCCGACGGGCAGGGCAGGCAGCCGCCGGGAAACACGTACTGCTGGATGAAGTCGGTCTCGCGCATGTAGTGCGGCCACAGCGCGTCGTCGATCACGATGGCCTGGATGCAGGCCTGGCCGCCGGGCTTCAGCAGGCGCGCCACGGTGGCGAAGTAGCCGGGCCAGTATTCGCGGCCGACCGCTTCCACCATCTCGATGGAGCAGACCGCGTCGAACGGCGCGTCGGCGATGTCGCGGTAGTCCTGCAGCCGCAGGTCGCCAGCGTGGCCGGCGTTCTGCAGCCGTTCACGCGCATAGGCCAGCTGCTCGTGCGACAGCGTCACGCCCGTCACGCGCGCGCCCTGGGCCGCCGCCTCCTCGGCCAGCGCGCCCCAGCCGCAGCCGATCTCCAGCACGCGCGCGCCGGGCGCGATCCCCGCCATGCGCAGCGCGCGGCGCACCTTGGCATGCTGCGCGTCTTCCATCGAGCGCGCGGCGTCGCCTTCGAACAGGCCCGACGAGTAGTTCATCGTGCCGTCCAGCCACAGCCGGTAGAAGGCGTTGCCCAGGTCGTAGTGCGCCTCGATGTTGCGGCGGCTGCCGCTGCGCGTGTTGCGGTTCAGCAGGTGGCGCAGCCGGCAGGCCAAGCGGCCCAGCCAGTGGCCGCGGATCGCCGCTTCCATCTCGCGCCGGTTGCGCAGGAACAGCGCCAGCAGCTCGGTGAGCGAGGGCGTGGTCCATTCCCCGCGCAGATAAGCCTCGGCCAGGCCGATGTCGCCGCGCGCGCGCACGGCGGCGCACACGTCCCAGTCGCGCAGGGTGATGGCCGCGTGCGGCTCGCCGCCGCCGAAGCGCTGCACCGAGCCATCCGGCAGGTGCGCGGTCAGCGTGCCGTGGCGCAGCCGCTGCAGCAGTTTCAGCGTGGCGCGCGCGGCGCCCGGCACGGGCGTGGCGAGCGAAAGGGACGGGATGGTGCTGGTGTTCATGCGCGAAGGATCTCAGCGGGTGACGAAGCCGTGCGGCGGTGCGGGCTTGGAGACAAAGGGCACGCGGCGCAGCCACAGCGCCAGCGCCTGCCAGTGGATGCGCGCCACGATGGCGAAGGTGAGCAGGGGGTGGCGCCACAGCGCAGCGCGCAGCGCCGCCGTGGTGGCCGGCTGCAGCACGCCGCTGACGCTGGTGCGCAGCAGCGTGCCCTGCGCGTCGTGCAGGTCGATGCGCGCCACCGTGCGCTCCTGCCCCGGCGTGAGCAGGAAGCGGAAGCGGTAGCTGCCTTCGACCGCGCAGAACGGCGAGACATGGAACACCTTGCGCGCCTCCTGCTCGCGGCCCCAGGCCGGCGCGTCCAACAGGTAGCAGTGGCGCTCGCCGAAGGTGTTGTTCACCTCCACCACGATGGCGCGCAGCGTGCCGTCGGCGCGGTGGCAGTACCAGAAGCTCACCGGCTTGAAGGCGTAGCCGAGCACGCGCGGCAGGCAGTGCAGCCACACTTCGCCGCCGGCATCGGCGATGCCCTCGGCGGCCAGCAGTTCGTCGATCCAGGCCAGCGCGTCGGCGCGGCCGTCGCCGTGGTCGGCGTCGCGGAAGCTGACGGCCGCGCGGCGGTTGCGCGCCAGCGCGCCGCTGCCGTTGGTGCGCAGGCTGCGCATCGGCAGCAGCAGGAACACGGTCGGGTAGGCGAAGGCGTGCCGCACCGGCCGCAGCCGCGTGTGGCGCACCTGGCCGAAGCCGACCAGCGCCGTGTTCATACGAACGCCTCGGCGGCAGTGCGCTCGATCGAGCCACGCGCGAGCAGCTGGCGTGCCGCGGCCTGGCCAGAGACGAGGCCGTCCTCGTGGAAACCGTAGCCGGTCCAGGCACCGCAGAACCACGTATGGCGGCGTCCCTGCAGGCCTTCCAGCTGCGCCTGCGCCTGCATGGCGGCCGCGTCGAACACCGGGTGCGCGTAGTCGAACTCCGCCAGCACGTGCTGCGGCGCGATCGGCCGCACCGGGTTGAGCGAGACGATCACCGGGCGCTGCCAGGGCAGCGGCTGCAGCCGGTTGATCAGGTAATGCAGGCACACCAGGCCGCGCCGGCCGGGCGGCGCGCTCTCGTAGTTCCAGGCTGCCCAGGCACGCTGGTTGGCCGGCAGCATGCCGGCGTCGGTGTGCAGCACCGCGCGGTTGGTCTGGTAGCCGATGGCCGACAGCACCGTGGCTTCGTCCGGTTCGGCATCGGCCAGCATCGCCAGCGCCTGGTCGGAGTGCGCGGCCAGCACCACGCGGTCGAAGTATTCGCTGCCGCGGTCGGTGGCCAGCGTCACGCCCTGCGCGCCGCGCCAGATGCGACGCACCGGCGTGCCGGCGCGCACGTCGGGCAGGCCGGCGACGATGGCGTCCACGTAGCGGCGCGAGCCGCCGCGCACGGTGTACCACTGCGGCCGCCCGGTGACCTGCAGCAGGCCGTGGTTGTGGCAAAAGCGGATCAGCGTGCCGACGGGAAAGCGCAGCATCTGCGCCGCGGGGCAGCTCCAGATGCAGGCTGCCATCGGCAGCAGGTACCAGTCGCGGAATTCGGCGCCGAAGCGCTCGCGCGCCAGGAAGTCGGCCAGCGATTCGCGCAGCGGCAGCTCGGCGCCCGATTCGGCCAGCAGGGTGCACAGGCGGTTGAAGCGCAGCAGGTCGCGCAGCATGCGCAGGAAGCGCGGGCGCAGCAGGTTGCCGCGCTGGCAGAACACGGTGTCCAGGCTGCTGCCGCTCCACTCCAGCGGCCGGTTGCCGAACGCGCCGGGCACCTGCACCGAGAACGACATGTCGGACGCCGCCGTGGCCACGCCCAGCTGCGCGAACAGGCGGATCAGGCCCGGATAGGTGCGCTCGTTGAACACCAGGAAGCCGGTGTCCACGCCGTGCGTGACGCCGTCGAGCGTCACATCCACCGTGTGCGCGTGGCCGCCGAAGCGCGTATCCGCCTCGAACAGCGTGACCTCGGCCTGGCCGCGCAGCGCGTGGGCCGCCGCCAGCCCGGCGATGCCGCCGCCGACCACCGCAACTCTCATGGTGACCCTCTCGTATTAAATTAGAAAAACTGTTTGTCCTACGACAAAGAATAGCATGGTGCTACCATTCCCACTGCAATACGCGGACAATCGGCAAATGGATTCGAGACCTGTGCAGGAAGGCGCCGGCGACGCGCCGCCGCGCTCCATCGCGGAGGTGGAACGCGACACCGGGCTGCCGCGCGCCACCGTGCGCATGTGGGAGCGGCGCTATGGCTTTCCCGCGCCGGCGCGCGACGCGCGCGGCGAGCGCAGCTATCCGGCCGGCCAAGCTGCTGGCCGCGGGGCCGGACGAAATGCGCCGGCTGTACGGCCAGAGCCGGCAGCCGGCGCCGGCACGCCGGCCGCGCGCGGCCTCGGCGCTGCTGCGCGTGCTGCTGGCGCACGACGCGCCCGCTGTGCGGCGCGAACTGGAAGCCGGCCTGGCGCGCGCGGGGCTGGCGCATTTCGCCGCGGTGGACGTGCCGGCCATGAACCTGCAGGTGGGCGAGGCCTGGCAGGCCGGCGAGCTGGAGATCCACGAGGAGCACCTGTATTCCGACAGCCTGTACGAGGTGCTGCGCCCGGCCATCGCGCGGCTGCAACAGGCGGTGCGGCCGGAGGCGCCGCGCGTGCTGCTGACCACGTTCCCGCAGGAGCCGCACGGCCTGGGGCTGCTGATGGCGCAGGCGCTGTTCGCGCTGCAGGGCTGCGAGACCGTGCAGCTGGGTGTGCGGCTGCCGGTTGAGCAGATTGCCGCGGCGGCGCGCGCCTACCGCACGGACCTGGTGGCCCTGAGCTTTTCCGGGTCTGCCCATTCGGCGCAGGTGCTGCGCGGGCTGGAGGAACTGCGCGGCATGCTGCCGGTGGGCATCCGCATCTGGGCCGGCGGCAGCTGCCCGGCGCTGTACAGGCGCGCGGTTTCCGGCGTGCGCGCGGTGGCGGACCTGGCCGCCATCCCCGACCTGCTGGCCGAGGACTTCGCGCTACCGCCGCGCCCGATGTGAGGTGCCGGCC
>NZ_JACCWG010000354.1 GCF_013697775.1 Ramlibacter sp.
CCGAAGGACCGCCCGGAAGTCGCCATCCGGACCGGCCGCGCCGGCGCGGCGCTGTTCTGCGTGCCCGGCGCCGGCGACAGCGTTGTCGGGTTCGCGCCGCTGGCAGCGGTGCTGGGAGACGACTTCTCCCTGTACGGCCTGCAGCCGCGCGGCACCGATGGCGAGCTGGTGCCGCATTCCAGCGTGCGCGCGGCGGCAACGCACTACGTGCAGGCGGTCCAGCGGGTGCGCCCGCACGGGCCGCTGCACCTGTTCGGGCATTCGTTCGGCGGGTGGATCGTGTTCGAGATGGCGCACCAGCTGCGCGCCCTGGGCCGCTCCATCGCCTCGCTGACCATCGTGGACAGCGAGGCGCCCGACGGCAGGCAGAGCGGCCTGGGCGAGGAGCACGGCGCCGGCCAGGCGCTGGCCCGCTTCGTCGAGGTGCTGGAGCTGGCGGCCGGGCAGCCGCTGGGGGTGGATGCGGCGTCCCTGGCGCGCCTGCACCCGGCGGCGATGCGCAAACAGCTGCACGCCGCGATGGCGCGGTCGGGCCTGCTACCCGCGCGGTCCAGCCCGGATGTGCTGGTCGGTCCCATCCGCACCTTCGCGACCGCCTTGCGCACCAGCTACCGCCCGCCGCGCGTCTACGACGGCGTGGTGCGGCTGGTGCTGGTGGCGGACACGCGCTTCAGCGCGGAAGACAACCAGCACCACCAGATCGCCTGCCTTTCCGGCTGGCAGGCCTGGGCGCCGCAGACCCGGCTGTGGATCGGGCCCGGCAACCACATGACGGTGCTGAAAGACGCGAACGTGCGGGCGCTCTGCCGGTGGTGGACCGACGCGGTCGCCACCGCCGACGCGGCGCACTGAGCCGAGTCCGGGGTATCAGCCGCCGCGCAGCCGGCCGTGCACGAAGCGGCCCAGCCGCGCGACGCCTTCGCGGATGCGCTGCGGATCCGAATTGCTGAAGGCCAGGCGCACGCGGTGCGATTCCCCATCGTCCAGCGCGAAGAAGGACAGCGGCATCACGATGACGCCGTGGTCGCGCGTGCAGATCTCCGCCTCGGCCCGCCCGAACGCGAAGGGCAGCGACAGCACCAGGAAGAACCCGCCCTGCGGCTCGTTCCAGCTGATGCCGGCGTCCGCGCCGAACTCGGCCTGCAGCGCCTGCACCATCGCGTCGCGGTTGTGCCGGTAGAACGCGATGGCCGGAACGATGCGGCGCGCCAGGCTCAGGTCTTCCGCCAGCAGCACGCCGCCGACCACCGCCTGCGCGATCTGGCTGGTGTTGACCGTGACGAAGCTCTTGGCCTGCGACACCGCGCCGATGAATGCCTTGGCCGCCGCCGCGTCGCCGAACAGCGTGGGCGGCACGATCATGAAGCCCACGCGCAGGGCGGGGCACAAGGTCTTCGCGTAGGTGCCCAGGTACACCACGCAGCCGTGCGCATCGAGCGAGGCCATGCGCGGCTCGGATGTGCCTTCGTAGCGGAACATGCCGTAGGGGTTGTCTTCCAGGACGACCACGCCTTCGGCCGCGCTGATGGCGATGATCGCCTCGCGCTCGGCGCGCGAAAGCACGGTGCCGGTGGGGTTGTCGAAGTCCGGCACCAGGTACAGCGCCCGCGGGCGCTTGCCGCGCTGCCGCGCACCCCGGATCGCCGCCGTGAGGGCATCAGCGACGGAATCCGCAGCTGCGCAGGAGAAGTGCACGATCTCGATACCGTTGATGTCTGCCACGCCGGTGATGCCGATGTAAGTGGGGCTGCGCACCAGCAGCACGTCGTCCGGCTCGCGGCACAGCGTGGTCACGCACAGGTCCATCGCCTCCTGGCAGCCGGCCGTCACGATCACGTGGCCGGCCTCGCTGGCCACGCCTTCGTCACGCAGCGTCTGGATCGAGATCAGTTCGTTGATGATGCCGTTGGTGCGGCCGTACTGCGCCAGCTGCTTGAACGTGTCGTCGAAGCTGCCGCCCAGCCTGCCCTGCAGGTGCCGCACGAACTCGGGAATGCGCTGCATGTACTCCTGCGCACCGAAGAAGGCTTCGGCCGGGCGGCCGGACGCGAACGACAGGGCCTGCGGGTTGTCGCCGGCGATCTCGTTGAGGAAATTCATGACGTCGAGGCGCGACGCCGCGGCGGGGGCGGGCGTGGTGGGCATGGTGCTGGTTCCTTCGGTGTCAGGGCTTGCGCGCCTGCACCAGCGAATAGTAGGCGTAGGTGGGCGTGGCGCGGAAGTCCACGAAGCCGGCCTGGGCAAGCAGCTGCCGGAACTCGCTGGCCGTGTACTGCCTGCCGCGCTCGAACAGCAGCAGCGTGACCGAGCAGCAGGCCACGGCCAGCGGCCCGCTGCGGTCGTCGTCGAGCAGCATTTCGTGCAGCAGGATCGAGCCGCCCGGCCGCAGCGCGTCGAAAGCGCGGCGCGCGAGACCGGCGCAGGTGTCCAGCTCCCAGTCGTGAAAGACGTTGCTGAACAGAACGGCGTCGCGCTGCCCGGGCCAGGCCGACTTGAACATGTCCCCCGGACAGCACGCGACGCGGTCCGACAGGCCTTGTGCCGCAATCGCCTCTGCGCCCACCTTGCACACCGGCGGCAGGTCGAGCACCGTGCAGTGCATGTGGGGATGCGCCGAGGCGAGGGCGCAGCACAGGGCACCCGCGCCGCCGCCCACGTCCAGCAGCTCGCCGATGCCGGCGAACACCGGCTCGCGCGCCAGCGCGGCGGCGGCCGGCCCGGAGAGCTTGCCCATCTGCTGCGAGAACCAGCGCGCGTTCTCCTCCGACAGCGCCTCCATGTTGACGGCGATCTCGTGCGTCGCCTGACCGGGTTCGCAGACGGCGCGGCGCAGGGCGGTCAGCGCATGGTCGCCGGCGGGCACGGGCGGGCCGCGGTACTTCGGCGACGCGCGCAGCATGTGGGTGCTGCCCATCTCGGTGCAGGCCAGCACGCCGTCGGGCGCGATGCACAACAGGCCCAGCGCGGCGCACACCGACACCAGCACTTCGCAGGCCCGCAGGGACACGCCGAGCGCGGGCGCCAGCGTGGTGGCCGTGCACTCCCCGCCGGCGATCCGCTCGAACAAGCCGAGCTCCAGCGCCAGCGCCACCGTCGGCAAGGCCTGGCGGCGCGCCTGCTGGTCGTATGCGGCGCGCTCTTCCATGCTCAGATGACCTGGCGCACCACGTCGTCCTCGGTGGCCGGGACGAACCAGCGCGGCCCGCCGAAGTACATCGGCAGCTCCTGCTTCTTCACGAAGATGTCCATGGCGATGGAGATGCGCTCGTTGGTGCCGACGTTCGGGCGCACCTCGTGGCGCAGGTAGCTCGGGAAGAAGATCATGTTGCCCGGCTTGGGCGCCCGGGAAATCCGCCAGTCGTCGTCCCACAGGCTGCTGATGCCGTTGGCCTTGCCGCCGTGGCTGCGGTCCATGAAGCCCGGGCGGTAGTAGATGGTGTGGCCGGCCTCGGCGGAGTCGACCAGCGTGCCGTCTTCCCAGCCGGTCGTCACCGTGTAGTGCGCGCTCGCGAATGCCGGGTCGTGGTGGTGCAGGGTCAGCGACTGCCCGGGCCGCAGGATGTTGGCCCAGCAGGAGATGCCGGTGATCTCCATGCCGGGGTCGCCCGCCATGCCCAGCGTCTCGATGAACGCGCCGTAGCCCTCCAGCACCAGCCGGCGCAGCTCCCTGCACTCGTCATAGTCCCAGTTGAGCACGTTGTATTCGAGCCAGAGCGTGCTCAGGCCCTCTTCGAGCCCCGCCACCTTGAGCGGCTTGCCCTTGCGGACGATTTCGCGCTCCATCTCCAGGATGATGCGGCGCAGCCCCGCGTTCAGCTCGCGGGCATCGGGCTGCTCGAGGGTCAGGATCGAGGTGGGCCACCAGGCGAGCGACTTGAACTGTCGGTCGGACATCGGTACCTCCTCAGGCCACCGCCACGGGGGCGACCGGCACGGGGGCCGCCGCGCTCTCCCAATGGAAGCCGTCCTGCGAAGGCACCAGGCCGTTCGAGGTCATCGGCAGCTCCTTGGGCCGCTCGTTGCCGAAAGCGGCCTGCATCTGCAGCTGCGAGATTTCGCTGGTGAAACCCTGCATGAACTTGGCCGGATCGAACTTCGACTTGTCGAACTCGGGCGCGACGTCGGGCTTGACCTTCTGGTTGGACAGAACGCCCTGGAACCAGTCGCCGAAGCCGGCGCGCGCCTGGAAGTACTCGGCCGAGTTGAACAGCGGCTCGTCGTCCGACGACACCCCGGCCACCAGCCGCACGAAGGCTTCGTTGCCGACTTCTTCGGTGTTGAGGATCTTGCGCGCCTGCCAGAAGTACGAGTCCTCGTCCTGGTGCATGTCGTAGAAGGCCGTGAGGAACTGGTAGAAGTTGCCGTACTCGCGGCGGTAGCGGCGCTCGAATTCCTGGAAGCAGGCGTCCTCGGCTTCCGCGCCCTTCAGGCAGGTGTTGATGGAGCGGGCCGCCAGCAGCGCGGAGTAGGTGGCCAGGTGCACGCCCGAGGAGAACACGGGGTCGATGAAGCAGGCGGCGTCGCCCACCAGCGCCAGGCCCGGCTTCCAGAACGCGGTGTTGCAGTACGAGTAGTCCTTGCGCACGCGTAAGCCCGCGTACGTGCCCTCGGTGACCTGGCGCGCGCCGCCCAGGTACTCCTTGATCATCGGGCAGGCGTCGACGAAGTGCTTGAACGCTTCCTCCTGGCCGCTTTGCATGATCTTCGACGCGTCGCGCGACACGACCGCGCCCACGCTGGTCAGCGTGTCGGACAGCGGGATGTACCAGAACCAGCCGTCGCGGAAGGCGCAGCACAGGATGTTGCCCTCGTTGGGCGGCGGCAGGCGCTTGCCGTGCTCGAAGTAGCCGTAGAGCGCCACGTTCTGGAAGAACTGCGAGTACACGCGCTTGCCGATGTCGTCGTTGTGGTACTGCGCGCCGTTGCCGCCCGAGTCGACGATGTAGCGGGCGGTGGCCGTGCGCTTGTTGCCCTGGTCGTCCACGTAGTTCACGCCCGTGGCGCGGCCGTTCTCGAAGACGATCTTCTCCACCGCGTGCTTCTCGCGCACGTCCACGCCCTTGCGCCGGCTGTTGTCCAGCAGCATCTTGTCGAACTTGGCGCGTTCCACCTGGTAGGCGAAGCCGCCCGGCGCGTCGGGGTTCTTGGAGAACGCGAAGGTCCAGGGCGTCGGGCTCTTGCCCCAGCGGAAGGTGCCGCCGCGCTTGCGGGGGAAGTTGGCGTTCTTGATCTCGTCGGTGAGGCCCAGCATGGCGCAGATGCCGTGCACGGTGGAGGGCAGCAGCGATTCGCCGATCTGGTGGCGCGGAAACTGGTCGCGTTCCAGCAGCAGCACCCGGTGCCCCTGCATCGCGATGAAACTCGAGGCGGTGGAGCCGCCCGGGCCGCCGCCGATCACGATGGCATCGAAGTCTTCGTTTGCGGGATTGCTCATGTCAGTTGCACCTTTTCACTGGTTGGTTGCTGAAGTCGTCAAGGCCAGGGTCATTGCCCGGCCGAGCGCATCGGCGTGGACTTCGACCATCGTGCGGTGGTTGCCCTTGACCGCAATCTTTCGAATGCTATGAGCAGGCAGGACCTTGTCCCACCCCAAGAACTCGTAGTCCGGGCCGGCCTTATGCATTTCCTCCTCGGCCACGAAAAGGTGCACCGGCACGTCCACCGGCGGCGGCGCGTAGTGGCCGATCGCGTTCTCGTGCGCCACCAGCCGCGCCAGGTACTGGCGCCCTTCGGTGGCGTTCATGCGGGAAATGAAGTGCGGCAGCAGCCCGGCACCGGCGCAGCGCGCGAACAGGTCGTCGTAGGCGATGTCGCCGGCCAGCGGTGCCAACGCGTCCAGCGCCCGCCGCTTTTCGGGCGCGCTTTCGGCCTGCGCCTCGCAGGCGAATATCAGGACGCCGTGCGGCGTGTCCGGCCGCGCCACGGCTGGCCCGTCCTCCGGCACCTCTGGGCCCGCCACCGTGTCCAGCAGGCCGATGAATTCCACCGCCTCGCCGCGCGCACGCAGTTGGGACGCGATCTCGTAGGCGAGCATGCCGCCGAACGACCAGCCCGCCAGCCGCACCGGCCCTTCCGGCTGCACGGTGCGGATGATCCCGGCCATGCGCTCGGCCAGCGCCGGCAGGGTCTGCAGCTGCGGGCCGTCCAGCGGCATGCCGGGCAGGCCGTACACCGGGATGTCGGCATCGATGTGCTGGCCGATGACGGGGAAGTACATGTCCAGCCCGTGCGTCTCGTGCACCAGGAACAGCGGGCGCTGCGTGCCGGTCTTGCGCACCGGCACGATGCTGTCCACCAGTTCGCCGAGCGCGTGCTCCAGCGCCTGCGCCTTCAGGTGGGCCGCGAGCGAGGCCACCGTCGGGTGCGGAAAGATGTCCATCACGTTGATGCGCAGGTCGTCGCGCCGCAGCATGCCGACCACCGTGGGCAGCAGCATCGAATGCGCGCCCAGCTCGAACACGTTATCGTGCCGGCCCAGGCGCTCCACCTTCAGCACCTCGGACCAGACGCGCGCCACGATGCCCTCGAGCTCGCCTTCCGGCGGCTCGTGGCGGCGCGCGGCCTGCGCGGCGCCTTCGGCATCCGGCAGCGCCTTGCGGTCGAGCTTTCCGTTGGGCGTGAGCGGCAGCGCGTCGAGCCGCACATAGGCCGAGGGCACCATGTGGTCCGGCAGCAGCCTGGCCAAGTGCGCGTGCAGCTCCTTGGCCATCTGGCGGTTGTCCGGGGCGGCGGGCTGGTCGCCGCCCAGGATGTTGGCGAACACCTCGTTCCAGTCCAGGTCGTCGGTCGGCAGTGACTCGGTGTAGTAGGCGACCAGCCGCTTGCTGCCTTCGCCATCGTCCTGCGCCAGCACGGCGGCTTCGCGCACGGAAGGGTGTTCGGCCAGCTTGGCTTCGATCTCGCCCAGCTCGATGCGAAAGCCGCGGATCTTCACCTGGAAGTCGTTGCGCCCCAGGAACACCAGGTTGCCGTCGGGCTGGCGGCGCGCCAGGTCGCCGGTGCGGTACATGCGGGCGCCGGGTGTGGCGTCGAACGGGTCTGGAACGAAACGCTCTTCGGTCAGCTCGGGCCGGTTCAGATAGCCGCGCGTGACGCCGGCGCCGGCGATGCAGATTTCGCCCGGCACGCCCAGCGGCGCCAGCCGACCGTGCGCGTCGAGCAGGTGGATGCGGGTGTTGGCGACCGGATGCCCGATCGGCACCACATCTGTCTCATCGCTGCCGCAGCGGTGCGCGGTGGACCACACCGTGGTTTCGGTCGGCCCGTAGGCGTTGAAGACCGCGCGGCCGCGCGCCCAGGCGGCGGCGACGGCCGGATTGGGCGCTTCGCCCGCCATCACCAGCGTGGCCAGGCGAGGCAGCACCGGTTGGCCGGGCGAGGGCAGCGGCATCGTCGCGACCAGCGCCGGCGGCAGCGTGGCGTGCGTGACTTCGTGCCGTGCCATGTAATCGGCCAGCGCCTCACCGGACCAGCGGTCGGGCGAGGTCGGCGCCAGCACCAGCGTGGCGCCGGGCACGAAGCCCATCACCAGCTCGAAGATGCTGGCGTCGAAGCTCTGCGAGGCGAACTGCAGCACGCGGCTGGTGGGCGACAGGCCGAACAGCGCGGCCTGTGCCGCCGCCAGGTTGGCCAGTCCCCGGTGCGTGGCCATGACGCCTTTGGGCTGGCCGGTGGAGCCCGAGGTGTAGATCACGTAGGCCAGGTGTTCCGACGTGAGGCCGAGCGACGCCGGCGGCAGGTTGCCTTCGGGCCCATCGGCCCAGGGCGGGTCCTGCACGTCTAGTGCGACGCAGCGGTGCTCGACGCCGTCGCCCAATGCCTTGGCGCCGACGGCGTCCAGCAGCACCACGGTGGGATCGCTGTCGTGCAGCAGGAAATTCAGGCGTTCGCGCGGGTAGTCGGGGTCGAGCGGCACATAGGCACCGCCGGCCTTCAGCACCGCGAGCAGGCCTACGACCAGCCCGAAGCCGCGCTCGGCGCAGATCGCAACCCGCGTGCCGGGGCCGACACCCAGGTCGCTCAGGTAGTGCGCGAGCCGGTTGGCCTGCGCGTTCAGCGCGCCGTAGGCCAGGCTGGCGTCGCCCTGCACCAGCGCCACGGCATCGGGTGTGTTCGCCGCGTGCGCCTCGAAGGCCTCGTGGATGCACTGCTCGCGCGCGAAATCCACGCCGGTCGCGTTCCATTGCGCGACCAGGCGCTGCCGCTCGGCCGCCGGCAGCACGTCGAGCGTGTCCAGCGGCGTCGCCGGTGCCTGCTCCAGCGCGCCGGCCAGCTGCGCCAGCGCGGCGTGCATCAGGCCGCAGACGCTGTGCGCGTCGGCGCGCGTGTCCACATGCACCGTCAGCTCCAGCGCCTCGCCCAGGTCGTCCACCGCCATGATCAGCGGCAGCTCGCTTTGCCGGTCCCCGCTGGCCACGCCGAGTCCCGCGTAGGGGTTGGCCTGGTGCTCCGGCGCCTGGGTGGTGGCGCTGTAGCGGTAGTTGAAGGATGCGTTGAACAGCGGCGTGGGTGCGGCGATGGCGCTGCAGCGCTGGGCCAGCGCGAGCGGCGCGTGCTCGTGGCGCAGCAGCTCGGACAGCAGGCGGTGCACCGCGGCCACGGCCTCGCGCACGCCCGTCGCGTCGACGCGGATGCGGATCGGCAGGCTGTTGAGGAACATGCCCAGCACACGGTCGGCGCCTTCGCCGCCGTGCATGCGGCCGAACAGCAGCGTGCCGAACACCACGTCGTCACGGCCCGAAACGCGCGCCAGCACCAGCGCATAGGCCAGGTGGCACAGCGTGGCCACGCTCACGCCCGCGGTGCGAGCGCAGCGGCGCAGGCGCTTGGCGAGGTCGTCGTCCAGCCGCTCGCACACCACCTCGACCTCGGACAGCTGGCCTTGCAGGTTGGCCAGGCCGAACGGCGCCGTGGGCTCGTCCACGTCGCCCAGCATCTTGCGAAAGAACGCCTCGTGTTCCTCGCGCGGAATCCCCAACCGCGCCTGCGCCACGAAATTGCGGAACGGCAGCGCCGGCGGCAGGTGATCGGTCTGGCCCAGCAGGTGCGCCACCACCTCTTCGTGCAGCAGCTCGTTGGTGGTGTGGTCGCCCCACAGGTGGTGGGTGGCCTTCAGCATCAGCCAGCGGCCGCTGGCCGCGTCGTGCGCAATGCAAAGCCGGATCAGCGGCGCCTGCGCCAGATCCATGCGGTGGTGCCTGGGATCGAAGCGGCGCTGCAGCTGTTCGGCGACCGGCCCGTCCGCCGCACGGGCTTCGAACAGTTCGACCGCCAGCGGCGCGGCGCGCCACACCACCTGCACCGGCTCGGGCAGGTCGTCCCACACGTAGGCCGTGCGCAGCACGTCGTGGCGATCGACCACGGCCTGCAGCGCGCGCACGAAGGCATCGATCTGCGCGCGGCTCTCGAACGGGATCACGCTGGTCTCGATGTACATGTCGCCTTGCGGCGCCGTCTGGTGATGCAGCAGGATGCCTTCCTGAAGCGGCGCCAGCGGGTAGATGTCCTGTACGTTGCCAGCGCCGCCCGGCACCGTGGCCACGACGCGGTCCACCTGCGACTGGGTGAGCTGCACCAGCGGCAGCATCGCCGGTGTGATGGCGCGCGCGCCGGCCGGAATGGCGTTGGGCGGCACCACGAACTGCGCCGCGCGCGCGGGCCGCGCGCCGCCGTTGCGGATCAGTTCGATCAGCGCGGGCTTGTTGTCGCGGATGCGTTGGATCAGGGCCTGGTCGCTCAGCGCGTTGCGCTTGCCCTGCACGACCAGGTCGTCCTCCTGGACCGACAGCACCACGCCCTGGTCCTGCAGATAGTCCAGCACTTCGGCTGCGTTCATAGCTTGATCTCCATGTCTTCGGTGGCGGCGGCGAAGGCCGCCAGGGTGGGGGCTGCAAACAGGGCGCGCACGTCGGCCGAGAGGCCGTGCCGGCGCATGTTTTCGATCATCCGGATCACCTGCAGCGAGTGGCCGCCGAGGGCGAAGAAGTCGTCGTGGCGGCCGATGCGCTCGACCTGCAGCAGCTCGGCCCAGATGGCGGCCAGCAGCGTTTCGGTCTCGCCCTGCGGCGTTTCGTAGTCGGTGGTGGCGTAGGCCTCGCCGTCCGGCGCCGGCAGCGCCTTGCGGTCGAGCTTTCCGGCGGTGGTCAGCGGCATCTGCGGCAGGCGCACATAGGCCGCGGGCACCATGTGCTCGGGCAGGACGGCCGAGAGCGCCGTGCGCAGCGCCTGGGCATCGATGCCTTCGCCGGCAACCACATAGGCCACCAGGCGCTTGTCGCCGGCGCCGTCCTCGCGCGCCAGCACCACCGCGTCGTGTACGCCCGGCTGCCGGGCCAGCGCGGCTTCGATCTCGCCCAGCTCGATGCGAAAGCCCCGCACCTTCACCTGGAAGTCGTTGCGCCCGAGGAACTCCAGCGCGCCATCAGGCAGCAGGCGGGCGAGGTCGCCGGTCTTGTACATGCGCCCGCCATGCAGTGGGTCGAACGGGTCGTCCAGGAAGCGCTCGGCCGTCAACTCGGACCGGTTCAGGTAGCCGCGCGCCACCCCCGCGCCGCCGACGTACATTTCGCCCGGCACGCCCACCGGTACCGGCCGGCTCTGCGCGTCGAGCACATAGACGCGCAGGTCCGGGATGGGTTGCCCGATCGGGCTGGCCGCTGCCTGTTCGAGGTCCGCGGCTGCCAGTGGCCGGTACGTCACGTGCACCGTCGTCTCGGTGATGCCGTACATGTTGACCAATTGCGTCGCGGCGTTCACCGGGCGCTGGAACCAGGGCTTGAGGGTCGCCACCTCCAGCGCCTCGCCGCCGAAGACGACGGTGCGCAGGCGGTGTGCCAGCACGCTGTCGGCCTGCGCCGCCACCAGCTGGCGGAACGCGCTCGGTGTCTGGTTCAGCACCGTGACGCCGGCCTTGCACAGCAGCGCGTAGAAGGCGGCCGGGCTGCGCGTCAGCGCCTGCGGCACGATCAGAAGCTGGCCGCCGTGCAGCAGCGCGCCCCAGAGTTCCCACACCGAGAAGTCGAAGGCGAAGGAGTGGAACAGGGTCCAGACGTCGTTGTGGTCGAAGCGGAACCAGGGCTGGGTGGCGGTGAAAAGGCGCGTGGCGTTCCGGTGTTCCACCAGCACGCCCTTGGGCTGGCCGGTGGAGCCGGAGGTGTAGATGACGTAGGCCAAGTGGTCCGGCGTGGCCAGGGGTTCGGGCCGGTGCGTGGGCAGGTCGGCCCAGAGCGCGGCGTCGGCCTCGAGGTCGAGCACCGGGACCGATGCGCTTGCGAGTTCGGCGGGCACGTCCCCATGCGTGAGCAGCACCAGGGGCGCGCTGTCGGCGAGCATGAAGCCCAGGCGCTCGGCGGGGTAGGCCGGATCGAGCGGCACATAGGCGCCGCCGGCTTTCAGGATGGCGAGCAGGGCGACCACCATTTCGGCGCCGCGCTGCGCGCACACGGCCACGCGCGTGTCGGGCCCCACGCCCATGGCGCGCAGGTGGTGCGCCAGGCGGTTGGCCTGGGCGTCGAGGCCGCCGTAGCTCAACTGGCCGCGCTCGTGCAGCAGCGCAATCGACTGCGGGCGCAGTGCGGCCTGTGCCTCGAAGCGTTCGTGCAGGCAGCCCGGGGTGTCCTGCGGGGTTGGTGCGGTGCGGTTCCAGCCGGCCAGGACCTGCTTGCGCTCGCGCGCCGGCAGCACGTCGAGCCCACGCAATGGCGCCTCGGGCGCGCTGTCGAGCGCATCCGCGAGCTCCTCCAGCGCACGCTGCACGAAGTCGCAGATCCGCAGCGGATCCAGCGGCTGCTGCACCTGCGCCGTCAGCCGCAATCCCTCGCCCTGGTCGTCCACGAACAGGCAGAACGGGTAGTTGGTACGTTCCCCGGCCTCGGCCAGCACGCCGCGCGCCGGCGCGTCCGCGCCCTGCGGCGGCGCTGTGCTGTGGCGGTAGTTCAGCAGCGAGCTGAACATCGGCGCCGCGCTCGGCAGCGCGCTGCAGCGCCGGGCCAGCTGCAGCGGCGCATGCTCGTGCCGCATCAGTTCCGCCAGCGACTGGTGCACGGCGCGCACGCTGTCGCGCACGCCCGCGTCGCCGATGCGCACGCGCAGCGGCAGCGTGTTGAGGAACAGGCCCAGCACCCGGTCCGCGCCTTCGCCGCCCTGCATGCGGCCGAACAGCACGGTGCCGAACACCA
>NZ_JACCWG010000147.1 GCF_013697775.1 Ramlibacter sp.
ATTCGCCTTCGCCGAACTTGTCGGCAATCAAGGCACGCAGCGCGTCCATGCATTCCTGCTCGCGCTCGCCGTCGGTCTCCAGCGTCACCTCGCTGCCGACGCCGGCCGCCAGCATCATCACGCCCATGATGCTCTTGGCATTCACGCGGCGTTCGCCGCGGGCGATCCACACTTCGCAGGCGTAGCTGCCGGCCAGCTTGGTGAGCTTGGCCGAGGCGCGGGCATGCAGGCCCAGCCTATTGCTGATGGTCGTGTTCGTCTTGATCATGCTTGCGTCTGGCCTGGTTCTGGGGCGCCGTCACCGCCACCTGCATCACGCCCTGCGTGCCGCCCACCACCGCGCGCGAGACCAGCGCGTCCAGCGGCTCGTGGCGGTAGCTGACGCTGCGCAGCAGCATCGGCAGGTTGACTCCGGTGATCAGGCGCGAGCGTACGCCGTCGACAAGTTTTTGCGCCACGTTGCTGGGCGTCGCGCCGAAGATGTCGGTCAGCACCAGCACGCCTTTCACCTGCGGCGAATGCGTGAGCTGCTCCATCGCGATGCGCGCGGCGGCCAGCGTTTCCTCGGGCGACAGGTTGGGCTGCACGTCGATCGCCGCGACGCCGGGGGCGCAGTCGGGAAACACGTGCAGCGCGCACTGCCGCAGGGCGTTGGCCAGCGGCGCGTGCGCGATGATCAGGATGGCGTTCATAAGGGTGCGTCTCGATTATGCCGGTGGGGCACGGGCCGGGCACTGCCCCCACAATGCGACCATGAACGCATTGGATGGAATCCGCGTGCTCGATCTGTCCCGGGTGCTGGCCGGCCCGTGGTGCACGCAGACCCTGGCCGACCTGGGCGCGGACGTGATCAAGGTCGAGCGGCCCGGCACCGGCGACGACACCCGCACCTGGGGGCCGCCGTTCCTGCAGGACGCGGATGGCAAGGACACGGCCGAGGCAGCCTATTACCTGGGCACCAACCGCAACAAGCGCTCGCTCACCTGCGACCTGGCGCGCCCGGAAGGCCAGGCCGTGGTCCGCGCGCTGGCCGCGCATTGCCACGTGGTGGTGGAGAACTTCAAGGTCGGCGACATGGCGCGCTACGGGCTGGACCACGCGTCGCTCAAGCAGGTCAACCCGGCGATCGTCTACTGCAGCATCACCGGCTTTGGCCAGACCGGCCCCTACCGGGAGCGCGCCGGCTACGACTACGCGGTGCAGGGCATGGGCGGCCTCATGAGCGTGACCGGGGAACGGGACGACCTGGGCGGCGGCCCGCAGAAGGTCGGCGTGGCGGTGGCGGACCTGTTCACCGGCATGTACGCGGCCACCGCCATCCTGGCCGCGCTGCGCCATGCCGAGCGCACAGGCGAAGGCCAGGCCATCGACATGGCGCTGCTGGACACGCAGGTGGCGATGCTGGCCAACCTGGGCGCCAACTACCTGGTCAGCGGCAAGGTGCCGGGGCGCGTCGGCAATGCGCACCAGAACATCGTGCCCTACCAGGTGTTCGAGGTGGCGCTGTCGCCGGACGGGCAGCCCGACCACCTCATTCTGGCCGTGGGCAACGACACGCAGTTCGGCAAATTCTGCGAAGTCGCCGGCCGGCCGGAGCTGGCCGCCGACCCGCGCTTTGCCCGCAACCAGGACCGGGTGCGCAACCGCGCCGTGCTGGTGCCGCTGCTGGAAGCCATCCTGAAAACCCGCGGCAAGGCCGACTGGCTGGCCGCGCTGGAGACGGCCAAGGTGCCGTGCGGCGCCATCAACAACCTGGCCGAGGTGTTCGCCGACCCGCACGTGCAGGAGCGCGGCATGGTGGACCAATGGCCACACCCGCTGCAGCCTGGCCTGCGGCTGGTGGCCAGCCCGATGAAGCTGGGCGCCACACCGGTGCGCACCGACCTGCCGCCGCCGCTGCTGGGCCAGCACACGGACGAGGTGCTTGGGGAACTGTTGGGATATTCCTCCGATCAGATCGGGGCACTGCGCGGCATCAAGGTGGTTTGAGCACTGGCGCAGTAAACTGACACCTTCCCCTTGGGCAAGACGCTGATGCGAAGCAAACTTTTGATCGGCCTGGCCGCCGCCGCGGCAATCGGCGTCGGCGCGGCCACCTACATCGGCTCGGCCGCCGCCGCGGCGCCGGCCTCCACCTTCGTGCTGCTGGACGGCTCGTCGAAGACGACGGCGGACCTCAAGGGCAAGGTCACGCTGGTGAATTTCTGGGCGACCAGCTGCACCACCTGCGTGGCGGAAATGCCCAGCATCGTCTCCACCTACGACAAGTACAAGGGCCGCGGCTACGAGACGGTGGCGGTGGCCATGAGCTACGACCCGCCCAGCTACGTGGTGAACTACACCGAAACGCGCAAGCTGCCGTTCAAGGTCGCCATCGACAACACCGGCGCCGTCGCCAAGGCCTGGGGCGAGGTGCAGCTGACGCCCACCAGCTACCTGGTGAACAAGCGCGGCGAGATCGTCAAGCGCTACGTCGGCCAGCCCGACTTCGCCGAGCTGCACCAGCTGATCGAGAAGCTGCTGGCCGAAACCTGAATCCCCGGCCCAATAAAAAAGCCCGGCACGCGTGCCGGGCTTTTTTATTGGCGCGAGCCGTTACTGCGAACGGAAGGCGTCGTGGCAGGTCTTGCAGCTGCCGGCCGTGGACTGGAACGCCGCCTTCAGGGTGTCCAGGTTGTTGGTCTTGGCGGCCACCAGCAGCTTGCCGGTCTCGGCGATCATCTTGTCGCTGTGCTCCTTGAACCTGGCCTGCTCGGACCAGATTTCGGGCTTGGCTTTGGTCGAAAGGCCCTTGTCGGTACCGGGACCGAAGCCGGCCCAGGGCAGCTTCGCCATGTCGGCCACGACTTCGGCGTTGTCCACCGCCGCCTTCGCGTCGTACGGCACCCGGCCGTTGGCCATGGCGCCGATGCGGCCGAAGTGCTGGGCCATCACGAACAGGGCGCTCTGGCGGTACTTGATCGCGTCTTCCGGCTTGGCGAACTGTGCCGAGGCGGGCGCGGCCAGGGCGCAGGCGGCTGCGGCAATGGCGAGCGAGGCGGCAAGTTTCATGAATCTTCTCCTATGGGCTGTAAAAATTTGGCATGCGCCAAGCAGCTGAGTGTGCCCGCTGCCGAAAAGTTCTGCACGCGGCCGCGAACTCGGGAATTCACTAACATCCGAGCTGGCCCGGCGAGGGCCTCACGACAAAGGAACAACATGGCGAACACCGTCCGGGTCTGGGACCTGCCCACACGGCTCTTTCACTGGGGCCTGGTGGCCTGCATCATCGGCTCGGTGACCACCGGCTACATCGGCGGCGGATGGATCGAGTGGCATGCGCGCCTGGGCTACGCGGTGCTCGCCCTGCTGCTGTTTCGCATCGTCTGGGGCCTGGTGGGTGGCCGCTGGTCGCGCTTCGCCAGCTTCGTGCGCGGCCCGGGCAGCGTGGCCGCCTACCTGCGCGGGCAGGGGCATCCGGACCATCTGGTCGGGCACAACCCGCTGGGTGCGCTGTCGGTGCTTGCCATGCTGGCGGTGCTGCTCGCGCAGGTGGGAACGGGCCTGGTCGCCGACGACGAGATCTCGTTCACCGGGCCGCTCAACCGCTTCGTGGCCAGCGCCAAGGCGCTGAAGGCGACCTGGTACCACAAGGAGGTCGGCCAGTTGCTGATCATCGCGCTGGTGCTGCTGCACCTGGCCGCGGTGCTGTTCTACCTCTGGAAGAAGCGCGACAACCTGATTCGCCCGATGGTCATCGGCGACAAGCAGCTGGACCATGCCGCCCCGTCCTCGCGCGACGACGCCCTCACCCGGCTGGCTGCCCTGGTGCTGCTGAGCGTGTGCGCTGCGGCCGTGGCATGGCTGGTCGGGCTGGGCGCCGGCTGAGCATGCATTTGGATGGCGGGGTGGGTAAACTGGGCGCCCCGCCACTCCCCTTCCCGTGCCCGTGGACGCAGCCACTCCACTGATCCAACTCGACGCACCGCACACCGCCGACGACCTCGACGCGTTGCGTGCCGCCTTCCGCGAATACGCCCAGAACCTGGGCGTCGACCTGTGCTTCCAGCACTTCGACCAGGAGCTCGCGCAGCTTCCCGGCGAGTACGCTGCGCCGCGCGGCGCCCTGCTGCTGGCGCGGGTGGACGGCGAAGTGGCCGGATGCTGCGCGCTGCGACCGCTGGACGCGGCCGACTACCCGAACGCCGCGGAGATGAAGCGCCTGTACGTGCGCAAGGCGTTCCGCGGTTTCGGCCTGGGCCGGCACCTGGTCGAGGCCATGCTCGACGCGGCCCGCCAAGCCGGCTATGCCAGCGTGCTTCTGGACACGCTGGACGACATGGAGGCGGCGCGCGCCCTGTACGAGGACCTCGGTTTCGAGGCGATCCCGCCCTATTACCACAACCCGATTCCGGGCGCGCACTACCTCAAGGTCGATCTCTAGCCCTTGGCCTGCGCGAGCATCGTGCCAGCATCGCTGACCTCGAACTTGCCCGGGCCTTCCACGTTCAGCGTGGCGACCTTGCCGTCCTTCACCAGCATCGAGTAGCGCGCGCTGCGCAGGCCCATGCCGCGAGAATTGAGGTCCATCGTGAGGCCGGTGGCCTTGGCGAAGTCGGCGCTGCCGTCGCCCAGCATGCGCACCTTGCCCCCGGTCTTCTGGTCGCGCGCCCAGGCGCCCATCACGAACGCGTCGTTCACGCTCACGCACCAGATCTCGTCCACGCCGGCCTGCTTCAGGTCGTCGAACTGCTGCACGTAGCCCGGCACGTGCTGGGCCGAGCAGGTGGGCGTGTAGGCACCCGGCAGGGCGAAGACCGCGATGGTCTTGCCGGCGGCCGCTTCGCGCACCTTCACCGGGTTCGGGCCGATGCTGCAGCCGTTGCCCTCCACTTCCGAGTATTCCTGCAGCGTGACGTCGGGCAGCGCATCTCCAACCTTGATCATGGTGTTCTCCTTGAGGGTTCGTGTGGGAAAAAAAGAAACGGCCCACATTGTGGGCCGTTCGGGGGTCTTGCGCCGAAGGGGTTAAACCTCGGCGGCCTTCTCGACCAGGCGGGTCGCAACCCAGTTCTTGGTCTTCGAGAGAGGCCTGCTTTCCGTGATCTCGACCACGTCGCCGGTATGGAAGTCGCCGTTCTCGTCGTGCGCGTGGTACTTGCTCGACTTCATCACGATCTTCCCGTACAGCGGGTGCTTCACACGGCGCTCGATCAGCACGGTCACGGTCTTGGCACGCTTGTCGCTCACCACCTTGCCGACCAGGGTGCGCTTGAGGGAGGTTTTTGCTTCCGTCATGTTCACTCCTTAGTGGCGGATTCTGCGCGCTTCTGAGCCAGGATGGTCTTGGCGCGGGCGATATCACGGCGCGTGATGCGCAGCGTGGACGTGTTGTTGAGTTGCTGCGTGGCCTTCTGCATGCGCAGGCCGAAATGGGCGCGCTGCAGATCCTTCACTTCGCCTTCCACGCCGGCAACGTCCTTTTGGCGGAGATCATTGGCTTTCGTCATTTCATCTCCTCCTCAGGTGCCGATCTGGCGGGTGACGAACGTGGTGCGCAGCGGCAGCTTGGCCGCGGCCAGCTTGAACGCTTCGCGCGCGAGTTCCTCGGGCACGCCGACGATCTCGAACACGACCTTGCCCGGCTGGATTTCGGCCACGTAGTACTCCGGGTTGCCCTTGCCGTTGCCCATCCGCACTTCAGCGGGCTTCTGGGAAATCGGCTTGTCCGGGAACACGCGGATCCAGATGCGGCCGCCACGTTTGACGTGGCGGGAGATCGCGCGGCGCGCGGCCTCGATCTGGCGCGCCGTCAGGCGGCCGCGGTCGGTGCACTTCAGGCCGAAGTCGCCGAACGCCACCGAGTTGCCGGTGGTGGCAACGCCGGTGTTGCGGCCTTTTTGCTCTTTGCGGAATTTGCGACGAGCGGGTTGCAGCATGATTACTCTCCTTTACCGTCGGCGGCGGGAGTGCCGGCCGGCGCGGTACCCGTCTTACGGGGGACGCGCTTAACGGTAGATTTCGGCGCATCTGCGCCTTGGGTTGCTTCTGCGGGCTTGTCGGCACCGTCGGCGGGAGCCACGTTGGTGTTGCCGGACATCGTCCGGCCACCGCCACCGCTGCCGCCAGCACCGCCGGGACCACGCGGGCCGCCACGGCCGGGGCCGCTCGGACGGCGGTCGCCGTCACGGCGCGGACCACGCGGGCCACGGCGCTCTTCGCCTTCGGGGCGCGGGGTCGAGTCGAGGGACGGCGCATCGCGCTGGCCCAGGGTGTCGCCCTTGTAGACCCACACCTTGACGCCAATGACGCCGTAGGTGGTCTTGGCTTCGGAAAAGCCGTAGTCGATGTCGGCGCGCAGCGTGTGAAGCGGCACGCGGCCTTCGCGGTACCACTCGCAACGGGCGATCTCGATGCCGTTGAGGCGACCCGACGACATGATCTTGATGCCCTGCGCGCCCAGGCGCATCGCGTTCTGCATGGCGCGCTTCATGGCGCGGCGGAACATGATGCGCTTTTCGAGCTGCTGGGTGATCGAGTCGGCGATCAGCTGGGCATCGACTTCGGGCTTGCGCACTTCCTCGATGTTCACTGCCACCGGAACGCCCAGGCGCGTGGCCAGTTCGCGCTTGAGGTTCTCGATGTCCTCGCCCTTCTTGCCGATCACCACGCCCGGACGCGCCGAGTAGATGGTGATGCGGGCGTTCTTGGCGGGGCGCTCGATCAGCACGCGCGACACCGCGGCGTTCTTCAGCTTGATCTTCAGGTATTCGCGGACCTTGATGTCCTCGGACAGCATGGTGCTGAAGTCGCGGTTGTTGGCATACCAGCGGCTGTTCCAGTTGCGGGTGACAGCCAGGCGGAAGCCGGTCGGGTGGATTTTTTGTCCCATAGTCTTCCTGCCTTAGTTGCCCACGGTCACGTACACATGGCACGTGCCCTTGCTGATGCGGTTGCCGCGACCCTTGGCCCGCGCCGTGAAGCGCTTGAGCACGGTGCCCTGCTCCACGTAGATGGTCTTGACCTTCAGCTCGTCGATGTCGACGCCGTCGTTGTGCTCGGCGTTGGCGATTGCCGACTCCAGCACCTTCTTGATGATGACGGCACCCTTTTTCTGGGTAAAGGCCAGCACGTTCAGCGCCTGGTCCACCTTCTTGCCGCGGATCAGGTCGGCCACGAGGCGGCCCTTGTCGACCGACAGGCGCACGCCGCGGAGGACTGCACGAGTTTCAGACATGGTTCATCCTCACTTCTTCTGGACTTTCTTGTCCGCGGGGTGGCCCTTGAAGGTGCGCGTGAGGGCGAATTCGCCCAGCTTGTGGCCCACCATCTGGTCGGTGATATAGACCGGTACGTGCTGCTTGCCGTTGTGCACGGCGATGGTCAACCCGATGAAATCGGGCAGGACCATGGAGCGGCGCGACCAGGTCTTGATCGGCTTTTTGTCCTTGATGGCAACGGCCTTGTCGACCTTGGCCACCAGGTGGTGATCCACAAACGGACCCTTCTTGAGAGAACGCGTCATTTGTGCGACCCCTTATTTCTTGCGACGCGAGACGATGAACGTCTGCGTGCGCTTGTTGTTGCGAGTGCGGTAACCCTTGGTCAGGTTGCCCCACGGATCCACCGGCGGCTTGCCCGTGCCGGTGCGGCCTTCGCCGCCGCCATGCGGGTGGTCGATCGGGTTCATCGCGACGCCGCGCACCGTCGGGCGGATGCCCATGTGGCGCTTGACGCCGGCCTTGCCGAGCTGGCGCAGGCTGTGCTCTTCGTTGGCGACTTCGCCGATGGTGGCGCGGCACTCGATGTGGATCCTGCGGACCTCACCGGAGCGCATGCGAACCTGGGCGTAGGTGCCTTCGCGGGCCAGCAGCGTGGCCGAGGTGCCGGCCGAACGCGCGATCTGCGCGCCCTTGCCGGGCTGCAGCTCGATGCAATGGATGGTCGAACCCACCGGGATGTTGCGGATCGGCAGCGTGTTGCCGGCACGGATCGGGGCTTCCGCGCCGCTCACCAGCGTGGCGCCCACTTCCAGGCCGCGCGGCGCGATGATGTAGCGGCGCTCGCCGTCGGCGTAGCACACCAGGGCGATGTGCGCCGTGCGGTTCGGGTCGTACTCGACGCGTTCGACCTTTGCCGGGATGGCGTCCTTGTTGCGCACGAAGTCCACCACGCGGTAGTGGTGCTTGTGGCCGCCGCCCTTGTGGCGCACGGTGATGTGGCCGTTGTTGTTGCGCCCGGCCTTCTGGAACTTGGGCTCCAGCAGCGGCGCGTACGGATCACCCTTGTGCAGGTGGTCGCGTGTGACCTTCACGACGGCGCGCTGGCCGGCGGAGGTCGGTTTCATCTTGACGACTGCCATGGTTAAGCGGCCTCCCCGGAGAAGTTCAGCTCTTGGCCAGGCTGCAACGTCACATACGCCTTGCGGATGTTGTCGCGACGGCCGATGGAGCGCCCGAATTTCTTCTGCTTGCCCTTGATGTTGAGCACGGACACGCCCTTGACTTCCACCTTGAACATCAGTTCGACGGCGGCCTTGATCTCGGGCTTGGTGGCGTCCTGCAGAACCTTGAAGGTGACGGCATTGGACTTGTCGGCCACATGCGTCGCCTTCTCGGAGACGATGGGGGCGATCAGCACGGCCATCAGGCGGCCTTCGTCAAACTTTTTGGATGCCGCGGTCATGCAAACATCTCCTTGAGCTTGTCCATTGCGCCCTTGGTGACGAGCACTTTCTTGTAGTGCACCAGGCTCAACGGATCGGCGTAACGCGGCTCGACCACGAGCACGTTCGCCAGGTTGCGCGAAGCCAGGTACAGGTTCTCATCGACCTCGTCGGCGATCACCATCACCGACTCCAGGTTCATGGCCTTGAACTTGGCGGCCAGCTGCTTGGTCTTGGGGCTGTCGACCGTGAGGGACTCGACAACCGCCAGGCGCCCGTCGCGGGCCAGCTGGGAGAAGATGGACGCCATGCCGGCGCGGTACATCTTCTTGTTGATCTTCTGCGTGAAGTTCTCTTCCGGGCTGTTCGGGAAGATGCGGCCGCCCCCGCGCCACAGCGGCGAGGACGTCATGCCGGCGCGGGCGCGGCCCGTGCCCTTCTGGCGAAACGGCTTCTTGGTGGAGTGCTTGACCTGCTCGCGGTCCTTCTGGGCGCGCGTGCCTTGGCGCGCGTTCGCCTGGAAGGCCACCACGATCTGGTGGATCAGCGCTTCGTTGTAGTCGCGGCCGAACACGGTCTCGGGGACGTCCACCTTGGAAGCGGCCTGGCCCTGCTCGTTCAGGAGTTCGAGTTGCATTTACTTCGCTCCCTTCGCGGTCACGACGACCGGCTTGGGCTGGCCCTTGACGGCGGGCAGCACGGTCACGAAGCCGTTCTTGGAGCCCGGCACCGCACCGCGGATCAGCAGCAGCTGGCGCGCTTCGTCCACGCGGATCACGTCCAGGTTCTGGGTGGTCACGGTGACGTCGCCCTTGTGGCCGGACATCTTCTTGCCCGGGAACACACGGCCCGGATCCTGCGCCATGGAAATCGAACCCGGCACGTTGTGCGAACGGCTGTTGCCGTGCGAGGCGCGCTGGGATTTGAAGTTGTGGCGCTTGATGGTGCCCATAAAGCCCTTGCCGATCGAGGTGCCCTGCACGTCGACCTTCTGGCCAACGGTGAACAGCGCCTGGACGGGGACTTGCGCACCAGCCTTGTATTGGCCGGCGGTGTCGGCGTCGACACGGAATTCGCGGATGATTTCACCGGCTTCCACTCCCGCCTTGGCGAGGTGGCCGGCTTGCGGCTTGGTCACGCGCGAGGTGCGGCGCGAACCGTACGTGACCTGCAGGGCCACGTAGCCGTCTGTCTCTTGGGACTTGACCTGGGTCACACGGTTGTTGGACACATCCACCACCGTGACGGGAACAGCATCCCCGTCATCGGTGAACAGGCGCATCATGCCCACCTTGCGGCCCAGCAACCCGAGGCTGCTCAGACTCATGTTCTTACTCCGTTACTTTCGCCGCAGCCGCTGCAATTGGCTTCTGCGTTTGGTGTGCGAAAGAGGGTTGATAAAGCTTCACCCGCAATACGGGCGAAGCCGGCGATTGTAGCAGTCTTCATGCCCACCTGCCAAGCAAGAAAAAGGCCGCCCGAAGGCGGCCTTGCAAGATCGGTCTGCCGCGGATTACTGCAGCTTGATCTCGACGTCCACGCCAGCCGGAAGATCCAGCTTCATCAGCGCGTCGACGGTCTTGTCGGTGGGGTCGACGATGTCCATCAGGCGCTGGTGGGTGCGGATCTCGAACTGGTCGCGCGAGCTCTTGTTGACGTGCGGCGAGCGCAGGATGTCGAAGCGCTTCATGCGCGTCGGCAGGGGAACGGGACCCTTGACGATGGCGCCGGTGCGCTTGGCGGTGTCGACGATCTCGGCTGCCGACTGGTCGATCAGCTTGTAGTCGAAGGCTTTGAGGCGAATGCGGATTTTCTGCTGGGCCATCGCATCACTCCATGATCTTGGCGACGACGCCGGAGCCGACGGTCTTGCCGCCTTCGCGGATGGCGAAGCGCAGGCCTTCTTCCATGGCAATCGGCGCGATCAGCTTGACCGTGATGGTCACGTTGTCGCCGGG
>NZ_JACCWG010000164.1 GCF_013697775.1 Ramlibacter sp.
CTCCTGCTGCGTCTGCCCATCCAGCTCAATCGACTTGGCGACCCGCATGGCATCACACCCCCTTGGCCATCGGAGTATGCCTTCGAGCGAAAGTTCAACTAATTCGCGCGCACTACACTAGCGGCGCGGATGGGATGATCAACTGCAAGAGACAGCAAGGCGCGCCGTTCGCATTTACGGCGTAGCGAAGCGCTCCGAGGCCCACAGCACCTGGTCGATCACCTCCTGCACGCGCGGGCGTGCCCCGGGGTCCGCCAGTTCGCCATTGGCGTCGAAGGCGCTGCCGGCGCGGTTGAGCGCGTAGCTGGTCGGCGCCACCCAGCAGTGCAGGTTGATCAGTAGCGGCGCGAGGTGGCCTTGCGAGCGCAGGCCGCCCAGCGCGCCTGGCGACGCGCTCAGCATGCCGACCACCTTGCCGCGCGTGGCGCGGAAATCGTCGCTCCACACGGCGTCGCTGCGCGCCGGGCTGGAGATCCAGTCCAGCGTGTTCTTCAAGAGCGCCGGGTAGCTGGCGTTGTATTCGGGCGCGCAGATGATCCAGGCCGGGTGCTCGAAGAAGACTTGCTTGAGCCGCATCACGTCGGCCGGCGTGCCGTGCGCCTCCAGGTCGGCGTTGTACATCGGCACGTCGAATTCGCCCAGTTCGAGGTGCGTGACCTCGGCGCCGCCGGCGCGCGCCAGCGCGGCGGTGGCCGTCGCGAGCTTGCGGTTGTACGAGGCCTGGCGGGTGCTGCCTGCAAAGACGAGGAGTTTCATACGCGCTGCTGCATCACGGTAACGCGCGCTGCGCCAGTTCGCCGGAAACTCGCCGGCCCATCCGCACGAATGGACGTTCCACCAGCACGTACGAGAGCAGCGCAATTACGAGGCATATGGGCCAGAGCCACGGAAAGGGACCCGCGACATAAAACTCTGCGCGTGCGAGAAAAAGCTGCTGCCATAGATATAAACTATAGGAAATCAATCCGATGCCAGCGAGGCAACGCACGATGATGCTGTGTTCTAACTGGGCCTTGAATCGCAAGGTCCCGCACAGCAAAAAACATATCATCAATGGTGTGAAAAGATCTTGCAACCGGTACTGCCCCGGAAAGTAGATGGGCACAAGTGGGCGCAGGATTAATGCGGCGAAGCAGGCGAGCAAAGCCATAGGCGAAGCCGCGCGGTGGATGCGATATCGCAGTGCTCGATCGGATGCGCACCATGCGCCGGCCGCAATGCAGGCGAACGACAATCCGTTGTTTAACCAGTTGATGGTCCATATCGACATTTGCCCCAATGCAAGAAAGAGCAACATCAAGACGGCCGGTGCCCAGCGCACTGCGCGTCTGCTGCCTAATTGAAGCAGCATGACCAGCGCCGGAGGCCAAAACAAGTAGAACTGCTCTTCAATAGCTAGCGACCACGTATGCGCGACAAACCAGAGGCAACTTGCCCATTTGGTATTGCACAGGAACGTAGAAGCGCCTAGCAGTGGGCCGGGATCAATAATTAGCCCGGCAAGTGCCGCAGCAAGAACCGCGAGCAGGAAGAGCCAAAGTGGCGGCAAGATGCGGAACGCCCTACGGACATAAAACGCCCGCAATGAAATGCGGCCATGCGCCCGACGCTCGCGTAGCAACAAAGTCGTGATGATGAAGCCGCTAATCGCGAAGAAAATCTTGACCCCTAGCGATCCTGCGTTCTCGAATAGTCTGTGGAGCTCGCCTGGGTTGACCGCCGGGTGGCGGTCAACCAAGTGCGAACTGATCACCATGAGAACGCTGATGCCTCGCCACGCGTCAAGGACGGCATCCCTGCGCTCGAACCCGCCCGTTTGCAGTCTGTGCACAGGGTACTTGTCGTTCTGCATCACAGCCGCAGGCGCTGGCGCAGCCAGCCGCGCAGGCTCTCGCGAGGCGGCGCGACGTCGGGCAGCGGCGGCGTCTGCGAGGGCGGCAGGTTGCGCATCAGCGCCTCGGGGCGGTCGTGCACCAGGCGGCGCGCCTCGGCGGCGCCGACGATCTTTTCCGCCACCGCCAGGCCTTCGGACATCACCGGCACGCGGCGGCCGGCCGAATGGCAGTCGGACGCCAGGATGTGCACCAGGCCGTCGCCCAGCATGCGCTCGCCCCAGTATTTCGGCCGCGGGCCAAACAGGCCGGTCAGTGCCGAGGCCGTCACCTGCATCCAGGCGCCCTGGCGCACCAGCTGCTGGAACACCGGATAGTTGTCGTCCATCCAGGTCAGCCGCTCGGGGTGCGTGATCACCGGCACCCAGCCGCTGGTCACCAGGTCGAAGATGTGCTCGGCAAAGCGCGGTGGCGCGACGTGGTGCGAAGGCTCCAGTAGCAGGTAGCGCGTGCCGTGCAGCGTCGGCACCACGCCGGCGCGCAGCCGGGGCAGCAGGCCCGGCACCAGGTGCACGTCGGCGCCGGTGGTGAGCTGCAGCGCGATCCCGCGCTCGTCCAGCTCGGCCTGCAAGGCGTCGCGCGCGGCGCGGATGCCGGCCGTGTCGTTCATGTACAGGCCGGGGTAGATGTGCGGCGTGCAGGCCATGGTGCGGATGCCGTCGGCCACCGCGATGCGCGCCATCTCCAGCGCGGTCTCCAGGTCTTTCGCGCCGTCGTCGATGCCGGGCAGGATGTGGCTGTGCAGGTCGATCACGCCGGGCTCCGCGCCGTGCTGCCGGACACCGGCAGCGGCCGCAGGAAGGCGCCGGCCAGCAGCGCGCCCAGCATGGCGTTGGCCGGAATGCGCATGTTGAACTCCACCAGCGAGTGCAGCAGCAGCGCGAGCAGGCCCAGGCCGCACAGGACAGCCGCCATCTGCTCGCGCTCCAGCGGGATGCGGCGCAGCGCGGGCCGCGCCAGCGCCGCCACCCGGTGCGCGGCCAGCCAGGCGAAGGCCAGCGCGGGCAGCAGGAAGAACACGCCGCCTTCGAACAGCAGCTCCGCGTAATCCTGGTGCGCATGGTTGGCGAAGCCGGCGACGCCCGCCGGCTGGAAGCGCGGATAGGCGAGGTCGTAGGTGCCCCAGCCCGCGCCCAGCGGCCAGAACGCCCATGCGCCCTCCAGGCTGGTGCGCGCCAGCTGGCCGCGGAACCCGGCCGAGTCGGCCAGCTGCCCGCCCGATAGCCGGGCGCCCACCGTACCGAAGCCGATCATCCCCGCGGCCAGCACCAGCAGCAGCAGCGAAGCCGCCGCGGCGATACGCCAGCCGCGTGTCCAGCCCTGGGTGCGCAGCACCACCGCCACGAAGGCCAGCACCGCCATCGGCAGGCCAAACACCGCGGCGCCGCGCGACAGCGACAGCAGGATTCCCAGCAGCAGCACCAGCGCCCCCCCCGCCCACAGCATGGCCTTGTGCCCGCCGTGCAGGGTTCCGGCGCTTGAGGAGCTGCCGCGCCGGCGCGCCTCGCGGCTGGATTCGTAGCCGAGCCAGACCAGCGCCACCAGCGCCATGGCCAGGTAGTTGGCGAAGTGGTTGCGGTTGGCGAAGCTGCCGACCGGCGGGCCGTAGGTGTCGACGCCGAAGAAGAGCGGCGAGCCCGGGCCGCTTGCGAACTGCATCAGCCCGAGCAGCACCTGCGCGAAGGCCATCAGCACCACCGCGCCCAGCAGCACGCGCAACTGCGCAAGCGAGGAGCGCCAGCCGAGCAGGAATGCGGCCATGATCGGCAGGCCCGCCAGCAGCGAGGCGGCAGTGGCATCAGGCACCACCGAGAGCGGCCGCCAGCCGCGCGGGCCGGCCTGCACCGCCGACAAGGTATCGGCGTAGAACGCGTGCGCGGGCAGGGAGAACCACAGATCGGAGGGCAGCGGCACCAGCTGCACCGCGGCGATCCACAGCGGGGCGGTGAGCAGCAGCGCGAGCGCCAGGCCTGAAGCGGCGCCGCGCCGGGAGTCGGAGTCGAAGAGGGAGGCTGCGCCACGGCGGGCCAGGAGGCCAAGCAGCACGGCCAGCGCGAGCCATTCCAGCACGATCAGGGCCGCGTGGCGGTTGCCGCCGCGCAGCAGCGGTGCGGCCAGCAGCAGCAGCACGCCGCCCCAAAGAGCAACGGGACCCACAGGCCCCGTCGTGCGTGCGCCGGCGCCTGTGCCGGCGATGGCGG
>NZ_JACCWG010000171.1 GCF_013697775.1 Ramlibacter sp.
ATTCCGTTCGCCTTCGATCTGTCGTCGAAAAGCTCACAGTAGCCCCGCCTCCCGGACCCGCCCGGCGTAGGCCTTCAACCGGCCAAGATAGTTGTCGTCGACCAGCCAAGGTAATTGTCGCCAACCACCATGCACGGTGCGGTATCGGCTGCGCCGAAACCGCAGGCAACGAAGCCAGGCGCCTCGCGGCGCAGCAACACGAGTTGAAGGCCCGCCCACCCCGGGCCCGTCTGCTGCGCCCGCGCTTCAGCCCTGCGGGCTTCCCGCCGCGGCCACAGCAGCCAAGCCCTCCCCAAACAGCCGGGGACCGAACAGCCGGCACGGCGCTGGCGCGCCGTGCCCAACCACCAGCGGCTATGAGAGGAAGGCCCAAGCCTTCTTCCCTTAGCCGCTTTGCCTTTGCGGGCTCGAAACCGCGTATCGGCAAAATGGCGACTTCGCCATGCACTGGATGCCCGCCCACAACCCCGCTCAAAGCCGCGCCAGGCCTTGGTGTGCGGGCGTGCGACTACGACGGCGCGTCAGACCCAATGCATTTGGCAATGCGTTGGGGTCTAGTCTGGCAAGTGCGGCCAATGGCGACCCGACGCGCGATCCATCGAGCAAGTTCTACGAGAACGAGATGGACCGCCAGAGCGACAGCTACAAGCCGCCGGTTGAAGATGCGCTGCGAGTGAATGGGTTGACGTTCTCGCAGGCCAAAGCCCTGCAGCAAGCGAGCAACAACCCTTATGGCCTGCCGACGAGAGCCAGCGGTGTGGTGGTGCGCGACATCGATCCTGAGTCGCCCGTCTCCGTGGGTGGGGATGGTTCGCCCATTGCGGACTTGGGTCAGAAGTACCGCGTCCCGGCTGGACAAGGCCCATCGGCTCTGCCTGCGACGTTGACGGCGCAGGACTGGAAGCAGCAGGCGGAGTCGCTTGGCAAGCAGTCGATGACGCTGGCGAATGCGGCTCAGTACGCGCGAGATCGCGGCATGACCGCAGCGGCTGACGACTACCAGCAGAAGGCGAACGCGGCTTACTACGCTTCGTTCAATGCCACTGTGAAGGCGAGCGACATCAATGCCGCAACGCAGGCAGCCATGGCGCCATCGTCGCCCTCGCAGTTCTCTCCTGCGCCGGGCTGGTCCTACATGGGCATGAACTCGTCGGGCATTCCTGCGACGCGTAGTGCGGGCTCGTCGGCATTCACCGTGCAGGTGGGCTTCGGTGCCAACGCTGGTGGCGGTCTGATCGGCGGCTATGGCGAAACCGGTGTTGCTCTTGGCCTCAGCAGCTCTCGCATCACTCTCAACCTGTACAAGATCGAGGGCATCGTTCACGGTCCGCAGGAGGGTGGTTCTATCGGGGTGGTTGGTGCGATCAGTCAAGGCATGCCGTCGCCTGGTGTCACCAAGTACTACGGAGCGACTGCGTTCGGAAACGCGGGTCTTGGCGGCAACGTTACCGTGCTGTCTGATCCCGATGGCAACTTAGGAATTGGTCGCGCGTCTGCTCGCTTCTCTGTTGGGCAGGCAGCTGGCGCAGGTGCAATCCAGCTGAGGCAAACCAATTACGACATCTTCAATCTGTACCAAGGGAAGCGATAGTGCCTAACCACGTCCTCTATGCAGTCGTGTGCTTCTTCTTCGCGGTAGTGGCGCTCTTCCTGTACCGCGAAAAGATGAAGTTCGATCCCCCGGCTGGCCGACTCCGTTGGGCTTGGCGTCTAGCGCACTTTGGTGCGGCCGCTCTGTTCGCTACTGCCGGCCTCTTCTTCGTAATCGGCGGCAATCCTGCGAACAATCCTCTCGTGGCCCTTTCGTTGGGAAGTGTGTTGCTCTTGGCTGTACTTGCTGTGGCCGCAGGGTTCGTCATCCTTCTGACAGCACCAAAGCAATAAGAAGAGAAACACCCAGCCACTCCCCCTGCGGGGGAGCTGCTGCTAAGAGAAGGGGCCGCATCGAGCCGCCCTTCGTTCGTTCAGCGCGCCTGCTGCTGCAGCATCGCCTCGATCACGTCGATGACGGCGCGCTGACGCGGCTTAGGTAGTGCGCTGATGCGCTCCATGTGCCGCTGCAACGTGGGTGTGGGCCCGCGCTTGCGAGCGGTGCGCGGTGTAGGCGAGCCGATCAACTCTTCGACGCTCACGCCGAACGTATGCGCCAGCGTCGGCAGCATCGACACTGGCACGCGCCGCTGGCCCGACTCGTAGGCGTTCACGGTCTGCTGCGACACCTCCAACGTCTCGGCCAATTGCGCCTGGGTCATGCCCTGGCGCTTGCGCAGCTCGGCCACGCGGCCGCCCAGCTGCACAAAAAATTCCCGCTCGTCCTGAGTGATGGCCACCTGTGGGCGCTCCGCTGTGTGAATCAGATGGTCCATACCTTAACTCCGTGGTTTGCTCGAAACGCGGTTACTGACCACATTATGTGGTAAGGTCGCGCTCGATTAAAAAAGTTCGAGGTCGATCGGCCCGAATGACCCCAAAACGTGGTCGGGAAACCACTCAGCGAGGAGCACACATGGCGCGCATCCCCGAGGACGAAATCGAACGCATCAAGAACGAAGTGAGCGTGCAGCGCCTGGTGGAGGCGGCGGGCATCGAGTTGAAGCGAGTGGGCCGCGACCTGGTGGCCCTGTGCCCGTTCCACGCGGAGAAATCGCCCAGCTTCAAAATCA
>NZ_JACCWG010000174.1 GCF_013697775.1 Ramlibacter sp.
GACAACCCCAAACCATTCATCTGGACAGCCAGTGCTTCGGACATCCTGGCCAAGGTCACCAGAGCCAAGGCTGCATTGGCTGCGATCTCACGATAAGTACAGAACAGAGGCGCGCACCACACTAGGACATTCCCTAGATAGTCGTCGCAAAGACAACCCGGCGTCAAATTCGGCCCTAGCATTCGCGCAGCTCGGCAAGGCTTGCCAGGCAGCAAGGACAAGAAGATGGAGACGACGTTCCCGCGATTGTTGCTGCGGCATGCAGCGCAGCGCCCGGCCGACGCGGCCATGCGCGAAAAGGAATACGGCATCTGGCAGACGCTCTCGTGGGGCGACCTTGCCGGGCTGGTACGCCACCTTGCCTGCGGCCTGCACCTGGCCGGCCTGCGCCGCGGCGAGCACATGGTGGTGGTGGGCGCCAACCGTCCGCGCCTGTACGCCACCATGCTGGCCGCGCAGTCGCTCGGCGCGATCCCGGTGCCGCTGTACCAGGACGCCGTTGCCGCCGAATGCGCCTTCCCGATCAACAACGCCGACGTGCGCTTCGCCTTCGCCGAAGACCAGGAGCAGGTCGACAAGCTGCTGGAAGTGCGCACCCAGTGCCCGCAGCTGGCCGCCATCTTCTTCGACAACCCGCGCGGCCTGCGCCACTACCGTGAACCGGGCCTGCAGGCGCTGGACACGCTCATCGAAGCCGGCCGCACCTTCGACGCGAAGAACCCCGACGCCTTCCGCGCCGAGGTCGACAAGGGCCACCCCGACGACGTGGGCGCCATGTTCTTCACTTCGGGCACCACCGGCAGCCCCAAGGGCGTGGTGCACACCCATCGCACCCTGCTGGACCGGGCCAAGGCCGGCGCCGATTTCGACAAGCTGGGGCCCCGGGAAGAAGTGCTGGCCTACCTGCCGCCGGCATGGATCGGCCAGAACATCTTCAGCTACGCGCAGTGGCTGTGCTGCGGCTACGTGGTGAACTGCCCCGAGTCGGCCGCCACCGTCACCATCGACCTGAAGGAAATCGGGCCGACCTATTACTTCGCGCCGCCGCGCATCTTCGAAGGCCTGCTCACCAGCGTGATGATCCGCATGGAAGACGCCAGCGCCATCAAGCGCTGGATGTTCCACGGCTTCATGAACGTGGCGCGCCGCGTCGGCCTGGCCATGCGCGCGGGCAAGCCGGTGGGGGTGCTGGACCGCCTGCAATACGGGCTGGGCAACCTGCTGGTGTACGGGCCGCTGCGCAACAACCTGGGCATGTCGCGCGTGCGCGTGGCCTACACCGCGGGCGAGGCCATCGGGCCGGACCTGTTCGCCTTCTACCGCGCCATCGGCATCAACTTGAAGCAGCTGTACGGCTCCACCGAGACGGCCGTGTTCGTCTGCATGCAGCCGGACCACCAGGTGCATTCCGACACCGTGGGCGTGCCCATCGACGGCGTGGAAATCGAGGTGAGCGACACCGGCGAGATCCTGGTGCGCTCGCCCGGCCTGCTCAAGGAGTACTACAAGAACCCAGCGGCCACCGCCGAAGTGCGGACCTCCGACGGCTGGTACCGCACCGGCGACGCCGGCTTCTTCGATGCGCAGGGCCACCTGAAGATCATCGACCGCGCCAAGGACGTCGGGCGCCTGGCCGACGGGTCCATGTTCGCGCCCAAGTACATCGAGAACAAGCTCAAGTTCTTTCCGTACATCAAGGAAGCGGTGGCGGTGGGCGACCGGCGCGACATCGTCTGCGTGCTGCTCAACATCGACTTCGAAGCGGTGGGCAACTGGGCCGAGCGGCACAACCTGCCCTATGCCGGCTACACCGACCTGGCGCAAAAGCCCGAGGTGTACGGGCTCATGAAGGACTGCGTGGAGAAGGTCAACGCCGACCTGGCCGCCGACGAGAAGCTGGCGGGAAGCCAGATCCACCGCTTCCTGGTCCTGCACAAGGAGCTGGACGCCGACGACGGCGAACTCACCCGCACCAACAAGGTCCGCCGCGGCTTCATCGCCGAGCGCTACCAGCTGCTGCTGACCGCGCTGTATGCGGGCAAGACCGAGCAGTACATCGACACCGTGGTGAAGTACGAGGACGGCCGCAGCGGCAGCGTGAGCGCCACGCTGAAGATCATGGACGCCAACACATACGCGCCGGTGAGGGCCGCGGCATGAAGATCATGAATGAATCTCCTTTGAACGGCGGAAGCGCCGGCGGCCCGGTGCCGGGCGGCACCACGGGCGGGCGGCGCCTGGGCGACGTCATCCTGGACGTGCGCAACATCTCGCTGGCCTTCGGCGGCGTGAAGGCGCTGACCGACATCTCGTTCGACGTGCGCGAGCACGAGATCCGCGCCATCATCGGCCCGAACGGCGCCGGCAAGAGCTCGATGCTGAACTGCATCAACGGCGTCTACCAGCCGCAGCAGGGCACCATCACTTTCCGCGGCAAGAGCTTCAGCCACATGAAGAGCCGCCAGGTGGCCGAGATGGGCATCGCCCGCACCTTCCAGAACCTGGCCCTGTTCAAGGGCATGAGCGTGCTGGACAACATCATGACCGGGCGCAACCTGCACATCAAGAGCAACCTGCTGCTGCAGGCGCTGCGCATCGGGCCGGCCGAGCGCGAGGAAATCCGGCACCGCGAATACGTGGAGCACATCATCGACTTCCTGGAGATCCAGGCGTTCCGCAAGACCCCGGTGGGCCAGCTGCCCTACGGCCTGCAAAAGCGCGTGGACCTGGGCCGCGCGCTGGCCATGGAGCCGCAGGTGCTGCTGCTCGACGAGCCGATGGCCGGCATGAACCTGGAAGAAAAGCAGGACATGTGCCGCTTCGTGCTGGACGTGAACGACGAGTTCGGCACCACCGTGGTCCTGATCGAGCACGACATGGGCGTGGTGATGGACATCAGCGACCGCGTGGTCGTGCTGGACTACGGCAAGAAGATCGGCGACGGCGTGCCGGAGGCCGTGCGCACCAGCCCCGAGGTGGTCAAGGCCTACCTCGGCACCGCCCACTGATTCACGGGACACCAAAGTCATCATGGGATTCTTCCTCGAAACACTGCTTGGCGGCCTGATGGTGGGCATGCTGTACGCGCTGGTGGCGCTCGGCTTCGTGCTGATCTTCAAGGCCTCGGGCGTCTTCAATTTCGCGCAGGGCGCGATGGTGCTGTTCGCTGCGCTGGCCATGGCGCGCTTCGCCGAATGGATCCCGGCGCTCACCGGCATCACCAATCCGATCGTGGCCAACATCATCGCCTTCATCGGCGCGGCGCTGGTGATGTTCGCCGTGGCCTGGCTGGTGGAAAAGCTGGTGCTGCGCCACCTGGTGAACCAGGAAGGCGCCACGCTGCTGATGGCCACGCTGGGCATCGCCTACTTCCTCGAAGGCGTGGGCCAGACGCTGTTCGGCAACAGCGTCTACAAGATCGACGTGGGCATGCCCAAGGACCCGATGATCGCCTTCGAGTCCACCTTCCAGGGCGGCATCCTGATCAACAAGGAAGACCTGATCGCCGCTGGCATCGCCGCCGTGCTGGTGGGCCTGCTCAGCCTGTTCTTCCAGAAAACCTCCACTGGCCGCGCGCTGCGCGCCGTGGCCGACGACCACCAGGCGGCGCAGTCCATCGGCATTCCGCTGGCGCGCATCTGGGTCATCGTGTGGTGCGTGGCCGGCCTGGTGGCACTGGTGGCCGGCATGATCTGGGGCAGCAAGCTGGGCGTGCAGTTCTCGCTGGCCACGGTGGCGCTGCGCGCGCTGCCGGTGGTGATCCTGGGCGGCCTCACCTCGGTGCCCGGCGCCATCATCGGCGGGCTGATCATCGGCGTGGGCGAGAAGCTGTCGGAGGTGTACATCGGTCCGATGGTGGGCGGCGGCATCGAGATCTGGTTCGCCTATGTGCTGGCGCTCGGCTTCCTGCTGATCCGTCCGCAAGGCCTCTTCGGCGAGAAGATCATCGACCGCGTCTGACCCATCGACTGCGCTCAGGACCAACGGATACAAGATGCTTTACAGAGAAAACGGCCAGTTCAAGACCAGCTACCGCGCCGACCAGCAGATCTTTCCGATCCTGCAGGACCGCATCGCCGTGCTGCTGCTGTTCGTGGTGGCCTTCGCGGTGGTGCCGGCGCTGGCCAGCGACTACCTGTTCCGCGCCCTGCTCATTCCGTTCCTGATCATGGCGCTGGCCGCCCTGGGCGTGAACGTCCTGGTCGGCTACTGCGGGCAGATTTCCCTGGGCTCCGGCGCCTTCATGGCGGTGGGCGCGTACGGTGCCTACAACTTCTTCGTGCGCGTGCCCAACATGCCGCTGGTGCCGGCGCTGATCCTGGGCGGCGTGTGCGCCACGCTGTTCGGCATCCTGTTCGGGCTGCCCAGCCTGCGCGTGAAGGGCCTGTACCTGGCAGTGGCCACGCTGGCCGCGCAGTTCTTCTCCGACTGGATGTTCCTGCGCATCAACTGGCTGACCGCCAACTCCGCATCGGGCTCGGTCACCGCGGGCAACCTGCAGGTGTTCGGCATTCCGATCGAGAGCGCCATCAGCAAGTACTGGTTCTGCCTGGTCATCCTCACGGTCATCGCGCTGCTGGTGAAGAACCTGGTTCGCAGCGCCATCGGCCGGGAGTGGATGGCCATCCGCGACATGGACGTGGCCGCGGCGGTGATCGGCATCCGCCCGATGTACGCCAAGCTCAGCGCCTTCGCCGTCAGCTCGTTCATCATCGGCATGGCCGGCGCGCTGTGGGGCTTCGTCTACCTGGGCACCTGGGAGCCGGGCGCGTTCTCGGTCGACCAGTCGTTCCGGCTGCTGTTCATGGTGATCATCGGCGGCATGGGTTCGGTCATGGGCTCGTTCTTCGGCGCCGCCTTCATCGTGCTGCTGCCCATCCTGCTGAGCAACATGCTGCCGGCCATCGCCTCGGTGTTCGGCATCACGGTGTCCATCGTCACCGTGTCGCATGCCGAGCTGATCATCTTCGGCGCGCTGATCGTCTGGTTCCTGATCGTCGAGCCGCACGGCCTGGCGCGCCTGTGGTCCACCGGCAAGCAGAAGCTGCGCCTGTGGCCTTTCCCGCACTGAAAATTTTCCAAGGAGACAATGATGAAGCTTCGTTTGACATTGCTGACGGCCGCGGTCGCCGCCGCGGCCGCGCTGGCATCGCCCGGCGCGTTCGCCCAGGCCAAGGAGCAGTTCTTCCCGCTGCTGGCCTACCGCACCGGCCCCTACGCGCCCAACGGCACGCCCTGGGCCAACGGCAAGCAGGACTACATCAAGATGATCAACGCGCGCGACGGCGGCATCAACGGCGTGAAGATCACGTTCGAGGAATGCGAGACCGGCTACGCAACCGACCGCGGCGTGGAGTGCTACGAACGCCTGAAGAGCCGCCCGGGCGTGACCCTGTTCGATCCGCAAGCCACCGGCATCGCCTTCGCGCTCACCGACAAGGCCTACACCGACCACATTCCGCTGATGACGCTGGGCTACGCCTACACCTCGTCGGCCGACGGCGGCGTCTTCAAGTGGAACTTCCCGCTGCTGGGCAGCTACTGGACCGCGGCCGACATCCTGATCCAGCACATCGCCAAGAAGGAAGGCGGCTTCGACAAGCTCAAGGGCAAGAAGATCACCCTGGTCTACCACGACAGCCCGTTCGGCAAGGAGCCGATCCCCCTGCTGCAGGAACGCGCCAAGATGAACGGCTTCGAGCTGGGCCTGATCCCCGTGACCGCGCCCGGCGTCGAGCAGAAGTCGGCCTGGCTGCAGGTGCGCCAGAACCGCCCCGACTACGTGCTGCTGTGGGGCTGGGGCGTGATGAACGCCACCGCCCTGAAAGAGGCGCAGGCCACCGGCTTTCCGCGCGAGAAGATGCTGGGTGTCTGGTGGGCCGGCAACGAGCCCGACGTGAAGGACGTGGGCGAAGGCGCCAAGGGCTACAGCGCGCTCACCATGAACGCCGGCGGCACGCAGCACAAGGCGGTGCAGGACATCATCAAGTACGTGCACGACAAGGGCCAGGGCACGGGCCCCAAGGACGAAGTCGGCACGATGCTCTACAACCGCGGCCTGATCATCCAGATGCTGGGCGTGGAAGCGGTGCGCCGCGCGCAGGAACGCTTCGGCAAGGGCAAGGTCATGACGCCCGACCAGGTGCGCTGGGGCCTGGAGAACCTGTCGCTGGACCAAAAGCGCCTGGAAGCGCTGGGCTTCGCGACCATGATGCGGCCGGTGTCCACCTCCTGCACGGACCACATGGGTTCGATGTCGGCCCGCGTGCACACCTGGGACGGCAGCAAGTTCAACTTCTCCAGCGACTGGTACACGGCCGACGAGCAGATCATCAAGCCGATGGTCAAGGCCGCGGCCGACAAGTTCGCCGCCGACAAGAAACTGACGCGCCGCACGGCAGCGGATTGCCAGTCGTGATCGGCTGACGGCGTTGGCGGCTCGCAAGAGCCGCCAATCGAAAGGCTCCGGCCTTTCGATTGGTACGAAAGCCGAACGAACTATGGAACCGAACAACATCGTCCTCAACGTCAACGGCATCGAGGTCATCTACAACCACGTGATCCTGGTGCTAAAGGGCGTGTCGCTGCAGGTGCCCCAGGGCAGCATCGTCGCCATCCTGGGCGGCAACGGCGCGGGCAAGACGACCACCCTGCGCGCCGTGTCCAACCTGCTCAAGGGCGAGCGTGGCGAAGTCACCAAGGGCTCCATCGAGCTGCGCGGCGAACGCATCGAGAACCTGTCGCCGGCCGACCTGGTGCAGCGCGGCGTGGTGCAGGTGATGGAGGGCCGGCACTGCTTCGCCCACCTCACCATCGAGGAAAACCTGCTCACCGGCGCCTACACGCGCAAGAGCAAGGCCGAGGTCGCGGCGAATCTCGAGAAGGTCTACGCGTACTTCCCGCGCCTGAAGACGCGGCGCACCTCGCAGGCGGCCTACACCTCGGGCGGCGAGCAGCAGATGTGCGCCATCGGCCGCGCGCTGATGGCCAACCCCAGCATGGTGCTGCTGGACGAGCCCTCGATGGGCCTGGCGCCGCAGATCGTGCAGGAGGTGTTCGAGATCGTGAAGGACCTCAACACCAAGGAGCGGGTCACATTCTTGCTTGCGGAACAGAACACCAACATCGCGCTGAAATACTCCAACTACGGCTACATCATGGAAAGCGGCCGGGTGGTCATGGACGGGCCGGCGTCGGACTTGGCCAACAATGAGGACGTCAAGGAGTTCTACCTGGGCGTCGGCGGCGCCGAGCGCAAGAGTTTCAAGGACGTGAAAAGTTACAAGCGGCGCAAACGCTGGCTCGCTTGAAGGAAAGAACGATGAGCGAGTATTTCGACCCGCTGGAAGCGCGCGACCCGTCGCAGCGCGAGGCGGCACTGATGGACGCGCTGCCGCGCCAGGTGGCCCATGCGCAGCGCAACACCGCCGCTTTTGGTGCGATTCTGGCCGACGTCGATGCGATGGCTGTCACCTCGCGCGCGGCGCTGGCGCGCCTGCCCGTCACGCGCAAGAACGACCTGCTGGAGCGCCAGAAGGCCGAGCGCGCGAACGACGTCTTTGGCGGCTTCTCGGCGCTGGTGCGCGGCCCGCAGATGCCGCGCGTGTTCGCCTCGCCCGGCCCCATCTACGAACCCGAGGGCAGCACGCCCGACTACTGGCGCGCGGCGCGCGCGCTGTTCGCCGCCGGCTTTCGTGCCGGCGACCTGGTGCACAACGCGTTCAGCTACCACATGACGCCCGGTGCCTTCATCGTGGAGTCGGGCGCGCATGCCATCGGCTGCAGCGTGTTCCCGGCCGGCACCGGCCAGACCGAACAGCAACTGCAGGCCATCGCCGACCTGAAGCCCAATGCATACCTCGGCACGCCCAGCTTCCTGCGCATCCTGGTCGAGAAGGCGCGTGAAGCCGGCAGCGACATCTCCAGCCTGAAGAAGGCACTGACCAGCGGCGAGGCGCTGCCGCCGTCGCTGCGCGACTGGTTTTCGCAGGAGGCCGGCATGGACGTCTACCAGAGCTACGCCACCGCCGACCTGGGCCTGCTGGCCTATGAAACGGGGGCGCGCCAGGGCCTGGTGCTGAACGAAGGCGCGCTCGTGGAAATCGTGCGGCCCGGCACCGGCGACCCGGTGCCCGAGGGCGAGGTCGGCGAACTGGTCGTCACCACCTTCAACACGGCCTATCCGCTGATCCGCTTCGGCACCGGCGACCTGTCGGCCATGCTGTCCGGCCCTTGCCCCACCGGCCGCACCAATGCCCGCATCAAGGGCTGGATGGGCCGCGCCGACCAGACCACCAAGATCCGCGGCATGTTCGTGCACCCGGGCCAGGTGGCCGACATCGCGCGCCGCTTCCCCGAAGTGCTGAAGGCGCGCCTGGTGGTCAGCGGCGAGATGGCCAACGACGTCATGACCTTGATGGTGGAAGCCGCATCGGCACCGCAAGGCCTGGACGCGCGCATCGGCGAAGCCATTCGCGACGTGACCAAGCTGCGCGGCGACGTGCAGCTGATGCAGCCGGGAACGCTTCCGAACGACGGAAAAGTGATCGAAGACGCGCGCAGCTATAAATAGTCCGCCTGCCGGGCGAAAAGGCGGCCACTCGATGTGCAGCCGCCGGCGTCCACCAATCAGCGATTCATCTTCGATTTCCGAAAACCCATCGCGGCCCATGATGTGAGCAGTTTGATCATGAACCTTGGCGGCCGCGTTCGGTAGGTCGGTAAGTTCTCCGCGGGGGTACTGCCAGGCGGCAGCTCTTTCGCCATGACACCCATCTCGAGCGGAGGTGCGCCCTGGGGGAAGCGGTCGCGATACAGAGACAGCCAGTGCCCCTTGGTGAATTCGAGAAACATCGGCGTGTTGCAACACGCCGCGATCACCCTGCGGGTGGGAGATGCTTCAGTGAGGCGATGGTCGCGCAAATGTTCTGCACCGCCGACGATGCGCACGCGGTCCTTGCGGTACAGGCAGTAATCGACCCCGCCATAGCCGTTGAGAACGGATGGGGCACCGGGCGCCTGCTCGAACTGGCGCGCGGCCGAGCGGCAGCTTTCGCAATAGCAGACGAGGCTCAGGATTGGAGTGCCGATTGCCTGAAGCGTCACATGGCCGCAAACACAGGAGGCGGGCAAGGAAGCCTCTGCGCTCATCTGCTGCCGATCACCATGCGATTGCCCTCGCTGTCGCGAAACTCGGCCACGGTCCGGCCTGGCTGCCACGGGGGGCTGTGTGGCTCCGTGAGGATTTCGACGCCCTTCTTTCTCAGGTCTTCCACAGCGGACGCAACATCGTCGCAAACCAGCACCAGCACGGGGCCATCAGATGCGTCTTCCTTCGTTGCCCGGATGAAATGCAGTGTGGTTTCGGCGCCCGAAAACTTGAGCTCGATCCATCGCCAGCCATCGCTTCCCATCGGCGCGTTCGCCGCGACGGCGCACCCAAGATTCTTGACATAGAACTCTTTCGCGCGCGCCTGATCGCGCACCGGAAGCTCGGCGAACTGAATATGCATGAGATATCTCCAAACTAGACTGTCTAGTCTACTTTCATTCTAGACTGGCAAGTATGATTGCGTCAAACAAGGGTTTGCTCCGCGGCATGCCACATAGATGACGAAAGACGTTGCCCTGAACACCGAGCCTGCCGACGCAAGCGGGGGCCGCACGGCGAAAAAGCGCAAGGCCATCCTGGACGCGGCGACCACGGTCTTTTTGAGGGACGGCTATCTCGGCGCCGGGATGGACGACATCGCGTTGATGGCCGATGTCTCAAAGCAGACGATCTACAAGCAATTCACCAGCAAGGAGACACTGTTCCTGGAGATCGTGGCGGGCCTGACGAACGCGGGCAGCGACGCGGTGCATGGCGTCATGCCGGATTTGGAGCCAGGCGGCGACCTGCACGCATATCTCGAAGACTACGCCTACAGGCAGCTCGTCATCGTCCTGACTCCCAGGCTCATGCAGCTGCGGCGCGTGGTGATCGGCGAAGCGACCCGCTTCCCTGAATTGGGCAAGGCTCTCTATGAAAGCGGGCCGAGGCGGGCAATGGCGGCAATGGCGAAGATGTTCAGGCATCTGGCCGAACGTGGACTGCTACGCGCCGATGACGCAGCCGTCGCTGCATCACACTTCAACTGGCTTGTCATGTCACAGCCGCTGAACCAAGCAATGCTGCTTGGAGACGCCGCAATCCCGAAGCCGACGGCACTTCGCCGGTATGCCGCTGATGGGGTACGGGTGTTCCTGGCAGCTTACGGCACACGTTGAACTTCCACGACAACGCGTGCAACCTTCTCGACAAACACACGTGTGCAGATAGAGCCAAAATGGGCTTTTATCCGGAGGCAGCATGCAGGAACCCGAATTCAGCAACAACGCAGCGGCCCATCAGTACGAACTGAAGCTGGACGGCGGCGTGGCCGGCTATGCGGTGTACGAGGAGCAGTCCGGCCGCGTGCGCTTCACCCATACCGTGGTCGAGCCGCAGCACGAGGGCAAGGGCCTGGGCTCCAAGCTCGCCAAGCAGGCGCTGGACGACGTGCGCCAGCGCGGGCTGAAAGCCGTGCCGCAGTGCCGCTTCATCGCCGCGTACATCGAGCGGCATCCGGAGTATTCGGACCTGGTCGCGGGCTGACCGCGCCTCAAGTTTTCAGCCTGACGGGTTGAGCGGCTTGCCGAAGTGCAGGCCGACGATGCTGCAGCCCTGGTTCATCCAGAAGCGCTGCGCCACCGAATTGGTCACGAAAGTGTCCAGCACGATGCGCTCGCACCCGTGTTCGTGCGCGATGCGCTCCAGCGCCTGCCACATCTGCTCGCCCAGGCCGCGGCCACGCTTGCCGCCGTCCACGATGAAGTGGTCAACGTACAGGTACTTGCCATAGCAAAAGCGGTGCTGGATCCAGTAGCCGCTCATGCCCAGCATCGCCCCCTCGCCATCGCCCTCGCCTTTTGCAAAGGCGCCGATGCATTCCCAGCCGCCGTCCTTGACGGCGCCCAGTCGCCTGCGCAGCGTGTCCTCGGCAATCGACGGATAAAGAACGCGCAGGTGGCCCAGGAATGCCTCCTGGTCCTGCGGAAAACCCAGCGGGCGCAGTACTGCCGCCTGCATCATCGAAGCACCTCCACTCATGCGGTGCGCGTCCGCGGCACGGGCGCAGGTTTCAAAGCCATCGGCAGCACGTGCACAGCCACGCCGGCCAGTACCACGGCGGATGCCACCAGCAGCTGCACGCTGAGCTGCTCGTCCAGCAGCAGCCAGGCCAGCGCCACGCCGAACACCGGGATCAGCAGCGCGATGGGCGAAGTGGCGGCCACGCCGACCGTGCCGATCGCCCTGCCCCACAGCACCTGCGCCACGGCGAACGAGGCGACCACCACATAGGCCACCGGCAGCCAGCCGGCCAGCGGCGCCTGCGTCAGCGCCTGCAGCGCCGGCGGCGCACCGGGCAGCAGCAGCTCGCGCGCCAGCCAGATCGCCGGCAGGCAGATCAGCCCGCTGGCGCATTGCAGCTTGATCACGCTCTCGGCGCTGCGCTTGATGGTGGTGTTGGCGAAGGCCCAGCCGGCCGCCGCCAGCAGGCATACCGCACTGGCCAGCCACGGCGCCTTGCTGCCGCCGGTGACCAGCACGCCGGTAAGCCCGGCCAGGCCCAGCACGCTGCCCACGATGGTGGTGGTGCGCACCGATTCGCCCAGCAGCATCCAGCTGAGCGCCAGCGAGATGAACACCTGGAACTGCATCAGCAGCGCCGCCAGCCCGGGCGACAGGCCCAGCTGGATGGCGACGGTGGACAGCAGGTACTGGCCGATGCCCGAGCACAGCGAATACAGCAGCAGCGTCTTCACTGGCATCTTGCTGGGCCAGCCGACGATGGGAATCAGGGCCGCGACGAAGGCGAAGCGCAGCGCCGTGAGCAGGTACGGATCGAAATGCGCGAGCGCGAGCCGCACCGCCACGAAGTTGCCGCCCCACAGGACGGCGGCGGCAACCGCCGCCGCGTACGCCGCGCCCCTGGACGTCACGCAGTGGCCTCCAGCGCCACGGATGCGCCGGTCTCGCGGGCCGACGCGAACACGTCTTCCAGCATGGCGTAGTAGCGGTTGGCCACCTGCAGGCGCAGCTGGACACCGGTGGCCACCTCGGCCGTGAGTTCCGGGCGCTCGCGCAGCATCGGCAGCACCACCTGGTTGAGCAGGTCGTCGCCGTGCTTGGCATCGATCTTCACGTGCATCTCGTGATAGTAGATGATGTCCTCGGGCACGCCCAGCCTGCGCATGCCCTGCACCGCGCGCGAGAAGCGGCGCGGCGCCGTGTGCTCCAGCAGGGTCAGCGCACCCATCAACCGCACGCAGTGCTGGCGCCGCACGGACAGCAGCAGCAGCAGGTTGCCGTTGGCCAGCGCCTCGGCGGTGGGCTGCACGAAGCGGCCGAACTGCGTGCCGGCGATGGCGTTGCGGAAGTATTCGGCCGAGTCGCAGAACAGGCGCGTGTGCATCTGGGTTGCGTCGCCCTCGCCCATCTCGTCCCAGTAGTTGGCGGCCAGCGCCACCTTGGCCGCGCCCTTCAGGCCCATCTGCGCCATCGCGATCACGTCGTCGAAGCGGCCGTCCACCTGCTCTTCGTAGAGCACGTAGACCGACAGCTCCTCCAGCGAGGCGTGCTGCGCCAGGTGGTCGAAGAAGGGTTCGGCCGCGGCCACCTGCTCGCGAAAGCGCGCGCGGTACCAGGGCTCGAAGTCCTCGGCGCGCTGCGGCAGCGTGGCCGTGTCCACGGTGGCCAGCTCGCGCGCCAGCCAGGCCGATTCCACCGCCGCGGTGTCGGCGCGGTGCAGTTCCAGCGCCGTGGCGTCGAACTCCTGCGGGCCGGCCAGTTCGCGCAGGTACTGCGCGTTCAGCAGCTGCTGCGCGGGCAGGCTGCAAGGATCATGCGTTGTCATTTCAGAATGCCTTTCGTTCATGGACGAAGTCCTTCAGGTCCGGCTTGCTCTTCCAGAATGGTTCCAGCGGATGGTCGCCCAGCGCCTCGACGTATTCCGAGCGCTCGGCCTGCTGCAGGGTGGGCAGGTAGCGCGGGCAGTTCGGAAAGATGTCCGTCACCGCCACGCTCACCGCCGCATGCGCGCCCTTCAGCGCGCGCACCAGTGCGGGCTCGGTCACCACCTCGGCGCGGCCGTGGATGCGCAGCTTGCGCTTTTCGCCGGAGAACTCCAGGAACAGCAGCGCCACGCGCGTGGTCGCGCGGATGTTGCCGAGCGTGCGGAACATGCCGTTGCCGTCGTAGTCGGGGAACACCAGCGTGTGGCCGCCGTGCAGCTGCACGAAGCCTTCCGGGCCGCTCTTGACCGAGCAATCCAGCGTGCCGTCGGCGGCCGACGAAGCGATGAAGAAGAACTGCGCACGGCCGATGATTTCCGCGTCGGTCTCGTTGAAGGCGGTGCGGCGGCGCGTCTGCTCGATGCGCTCGGCGATGCGGGTGGTCCCCATCTCGGCCTGCAGCGCCTTCTGCTCGGCGTGGAAAAATTCGGACATGGCGCTCTCCCCTGTCATCGGAATTCGATCACCAGCACGTCTCGGTAGCCCGGCTTGGCCAGGTCCGCGGGCTGGATGGCGGTGGTGTCGTGCAGCACGGTGTCGTCGCGGAACACCAGGATGTCGCCGCCTGCGCTCAGCCGGCCTTCGAAGGCGGCGTCGTGCGTCAGCAGGTCGAACAGCGTGGTGTCGCCGCCGGTGAAGTTGATGTGGTTGGCCATGAACAGGCAGCTGAACTTCACGCCGTCGCGGTGCTTGCCCTCGGGCACCGGCTTGCCGTCTTCCGCCGACTTCGCCACGATGCGGTTGAAGTAGGTGTTGATGCGCCAGCGCGGCTGGTCCTCCAACGCGCTGTAGGCCGCGCCCAGCAGCTTCAGCACGCGCTGCAGCACCTGGTTGTTCACGATGGCGTCGGTCAGCGGCGCGAAGTGGCGGTCCACCCCGCCGTTGAGCGGGTTGAAGTACTTGGGCTGCGAATACGGTGCGTGCGGCTGCACCTCCAGCCGGTCGCCCTCGTGCGTGTAGACGAATCGGCCGAAGCGGCGCAGGCGGTAGGAGCCGCCGTCGTTCATGTAGGCGTCGGGCGGCAGGTCCTCGAAGATCGCCTGGAAGCCGCACCAGTCGTCCAGCGCCGTCAGGTCCTCGCCGAGAACCTGCGCGGTGGTGCCGATCACGAAGCGCTCTTCGGCAAGGGCCTCGAGGCCCGCAGTGGTCACGTCATGCATAGCTTGCCTTCCTGCTGTTGTAGATGTCCTGGATCAAGTCGAAATAGGAGCTGTTCTGGAACACGATGCGCGGGGCGATGCGTTCGTGGAACGCGCGGAACGCTTCCGGGCGCAGCGCGGGAGCCAGGTGGTGCTCCACGTGGAAGTTGTTGCCGTTGGTGAACCACGTGGCGAGAAACCCGGCGCGCACGGTGCGCGTGTTCTCCAATACAGAGGGCGACCTGGCGCAGCCCCAGTGCTCGGGCAGTTCCAGCAGCGTGTGCATGCACGCGGCCATCGGGAACGCCAGCAGCAACACCGCGTCGAACGGGCGGAACACGGCGAACAGCGCCACCGCCGCCAGCACGATCACGCCGAAAGCGGCGTAGTCGCGCCGGATGCGGCGCTCGTTGTTCTTGTTGTAGACGCGGCCGATCGAGCCGCCGGTCCACGCGGCCCAGACCAGCTGCGCCACGCGCGCCCAGTGCGGCAGCATCAGCAGGTTGGCCGCCAGGCGCCACGGCCGCTCGTTGTCTTCCTTGGAGAACTGGAAGAACTCCGAGTCGTCGTCGGTGCCCACGTGCTGGTGGTGGTGCAGGTGGCGGTCCTGGTAGTGGTGGAACGAGATCAGCAGCGGCACGCCCAGCGTGAAACCCAGGGCCCGGTCCAGCGCGCGGCTGCCGGTGCCGGTGCTGTGCAGCGCCTGGTGTTCCAGCTCGATGCCGTGGGCGAACGCCATCGCCACCAGCAGCACGCCGAAGGCCTTGGCCCACCAGAACTGCGTTTGCGCCAGCGCCACGCCGGCGGCGATCATGCCCGCCCACACGGCGCACTTGGCGAGGAACACCATTGGCCTGTTGGCGACGAGATCTTTGTACTCGAATCCCTGATTCATATTTTTTGAGCGAAGCCATGCCTCACGCCGCATGCAGCGGTGCGATGCACAGAGAAAGAGAGAGTTTTACGGTCACCGGATCACATGGAATGCCGGAGCCGCAAAGGGAATGTGAGAGAAATTGCGCTTGCTGTTGTAGTGCCTGGTGTCCTTCCTGAGTATCAATAGATGCTCGTCCGCGGATGCGGGCGAAGCGCGATGCGCAATGTCTCTACTGCTTTACCCAGGGCGACGAGGACCATGATGGCCCGCCGCGGCGGTGCGATGGTTCGCACCGATCCTCCCTGGCACACCTGCTTCGCCGACGGAAGCGGCGTGTGTGTTTTTTTGCGCAAGGCGGACCTTAGCATTCATCCCAACGGCCAGCAAGAGGCCTTGTGTATCTATGCTGCCAATTCCGCGCATCATCTTGCTGACTTATATCTACATGACTTTCTGAGCGATCCTGGCTCATTCACCTTCCTGGGGCAGGATGCCGAGCTCACGAAAGATGGCCGCGTTGTGTTGCCCGACCGCAGGCACCGCATCCATGCGGTAGCCAAAGCTGCTGTTGCGCCCCGGCGGCAGCAGCGCTGGGATTTCGCCTGCGGGCGTGTCCACGGCCTGCCAACGGCCACGCGCGCGCAATTGCGGATGCGCCCACAGCCCGGCCATGTCGTTCATGCGCGCATGCGCGATCTGCGCGGCGTCCAGCCGCTGCTCCACTTGCGAAATGTCGAGCGCGCCGAAGACCTGCGCGATAAGCGCCTTCAGCTCGGCGCGGTGCGTGTTGCGCTTGGCGTTGGAATCGAAGCGTGGATTGGCCGCCAGCGCCGGAGCTTGCAACACCTTTTCGCAAAACTGCTTCCACTCGCGCTCGTTCTGCAGCCCGAGCATGATGGTGTTGCCATCGCCCACGGCGAACGGACCATAGGGATAGATGCTGGAATGCGAGGCGCCGGCGCGCGGCGGCGGCGGGCCGCCGTCGAACGCGTAGTACATCGGATAGCCCATCCACTCGGCCAGCGACTCCAGCATGGACACCTCGACGCGGCTGCCCTCGCCCGTGCGCCCGCGCTGCAGCAGCGCGGCCAGGATACCGCTGTAGGCGTACATGCCGGCGGCGATGTCGGCGATGGAGTTGCCCGACTTGCTCGGCTCCTCGGGCGTTCCGGTCACCGACAGCATGCCGGCCTCGCTCTGGATCAAGAGGTCGTAGGCCTTCTTGTCGCGGTAGGGACCGTCGTCGCCGTAACCCGAGATGTCGCACACGATCAGCCGCGGATGCGCCGCATGCAGCGCCTCGAACGACAGGCCCATGCGTGCCGCCGCGCCCGGCGCCAGGTTCTGCACCAGCACGTCGGCGCGCGCCAGCAGCTGGGTGAGCACCGCCATACCCTGCGCATCCTTCAGGTCCAGCGCCAAGCTTTCCTTGGAGCGGTTGGTCCAGACGAAGTGCGATGACTGGCCTTTCACGCGCGTGTCGTAGGCCCGCGCGAAATCTCCCATGCCCGGCCGCTCCACCTTGATGACCCGCGCGCCCAGGTCGGCCAGGTGGCGCGTGCAGAAGGGAGCGGCGATTGCATGCTCCAGCGAGACGACGGTGATTCCATCCAAGGGTCTGGTCATGGGAAGTCTCTTCGCCTGTTCAGAAAGACCGGGGCAGTCCGAGCACGTGTTCGGCCACGTATGACAGGATCAGGTTGGTCGAGATCGGCGCCACCTGGTACAGGCGCGTTTCGCGGAACTTGCGCTCCACGTCGTATTCGGCGGCGAAGCCGAAGCCGCCGTGGAACTGCAGGCAGGCGTTGGCCGCCTCCCAGCTGGCCTTGGCGGCCAGGTACTTCGCCATGTTGGCCTGCGTGCCGCAGGGTTCGCGCGCGTCGAACAGGCGGCAGGCCTCCCAGCGCATCAGGTCGGCCGCTTCCACCTCGATGTGCGCTTCGGCGATCGGGAACTGCACGCCCTGGTTCTGGCCGATCGGCCGGCCGAACACGTGGCGGTCCTTCACGTAGCGCGTCACGCGGTCGATGAACCAGTGCCCGTCGCCGATGCATTCGGCGGCGATCAGGGTGCGCTCGGCGTTCAGGCCGTCCAGGATGTAGCGAAAGCCCTGGCCTTCCTCGCCGATCAGGTTCTCCGCGGGAATCTCCAGGTTCTCGAAGAACAGCTCGTTGGTTTCGTGGTTCACCATGTTGGCGATCGGCCGCACCACCATGCCGTGGCCGATGGCATCGCGCAAATCGACCAGGAAGATCGACATGCCTTCGGATTTCCTCGCCACCTCGGCCAGCGGCGTGGTGCGCGCCAGCAGGATCATGAAATCCGAGTGCTGCACGCGCGAGATCCAGACCTTCTGCCCATTGACCACGTAGCGGTCGCCGCGCTTCACGGCCGTGGTCTTGATCTTCGTCGTGTCGCTGCCGGTGCTGGGTTCGGTCACGCCCATGGATTGCAGCCGCCATTCGCCGCTGGCGATCCGCGGCAGGTAGTGCCGCTTCTGCGCTGCGGAGCCGTGCCGCAGCAGCGTGCCCATGTTGTACATCTGGCCGTGGCAGGCGCCGGAGTTGCCGCCCGAGCGGTTGATCTCCTCCATGATGACCGAGGCCTCCGCCAGCCCCAAGCCCGAGCCGCCGTACTCCTGCGGGATCAGCGCGGCCAGCCAGCCGGCCGCCGTGAGCGCATCGACGAAGGCCTCGGGATAGGCCGGTTCCTGGTCGATCCTGCGGTGGTATTCGTCCGGGAATTGCGCGCACAGCGCGCGCATTGCATCGCGGATTTCCTGGTGGTTCTGCATCGGCATGGCGTCATCTTGCCTTGCGCCGCGGCGCCGGACAAACCGGCTACGGCGCCGGCGCGCTCCAGTTCGGCGCGCCGAAGGTGGACTGCAGGAAACGGCTGAGCGCCTCGGCGGCGGCGCCGGGCTTGCGCCGCGCGCTCCACAGCAGCGCGATGTCCACCGGCGCCAACGCATCCAGCGGCCGCGTTTCCACCCGTGCGCCTTCGCGCGCGGACGGCCGGTAGGCGACGTCGCTCAACACCGTGACGCCAAGCCCCTGCGCCACCAGGCTGCGCACGGCTTCGATGGACGTGACGCGAAAGCGGATGTCCGGCGCCAGGCGCCGGCGCGCGAAGATCTCGCGCGTGGTGCCGCCCATCTCGTCCACGTCGTACAGGATGTACGGCTGCCGGGCGATGTCGGCCAGCGTGACCTGGCGCTTGGCCAGCAGCGGATGGCCCGCGCCCAGCCACAGCTGCCGGCGCGAACGGGTCAGCACCAGCGCCTCTACGCCGGCAGGCGGCTTGGGGTTGAGGCGCAGCACCGCCAGATCCGCGCGGCCCGCCGCCACGGCCGCTTCGGCTTGCGGGCGCGCGGTTTCTTCCACAACCAGCCGCACCAGCGGAAAGGCCGCCGCGAAGCGCGCCAGCGCCGGCACGAGGTAGTAGCCCAGGACAGAGGAAGACGCCAGCAGCTTGACCGTGCCTTCCAGCGCCGGGCCCGCGCCGCCCGCGTCCACGCCCGCCGCGGCGACGGCGGACGCGATGTGGCGCGCGTGCTCCAGGAAGCGCTGGCCCTGCAGCGTGAGCGTGACGCCGCTCGCGTGCCGGCGCTCGAACAGGCGGCAGCCCAGCGACGCTTCGAGCTCGCGGATGGCCGCGGTCATGGCCGATTGCGTCACGTGCACCCTGGCCGCCGCACTGGTGAACTGGCCTGCCTCGGCCGCCGCCAGGAAGTACTCGACCTGCTTCAGCGTGAACTGCATGAATCGGATTGATGCATGCCGCAAAGATTACTCGCTTTCGCGGCAGACGCACCGAATCCACAATGGTGCATCAGCATCGAAAAAGCTCATGCCAACTTCCATGAAAACCATCGGCATCGTCGCCCACAGCGCAGAAGGCGCCGGGCTGTGCTTTCTTACCGCCTGCCGCGCCGGCGGCGAACGGCTGGGCGAGCACCTGCACCCGCCCATCGCGATGAGCGCCATCTCCATGGGCCTGAGCATGCCCGGCTGGTGGGCCGGCGACCTCGAACAGGTCAAGCCGCACCTGCTGCGCGGCATCGAAATGGTGGCCCGGTCCGGCGCGGACTTCTTCGTCTGCCCGGACAACACGGCCCACCTCGCGCTGGAGCGCATGCCGCTGCCGCTGCCGCTGCCGGGCCTGCATATCGCCCGAGTGGTAGGCGCGGAGATCGTGCACCGCGGCTTCTCGCGCGTCGGCCTGCTGGGCACGCGCTGGACCATGTCGGGCAGCGTGTACCCGGACGCGCTGCGGCGCCATGGCGTCGACCTGCTGGTGCCCGATGCGCAGGAGCAGGAGGCGGTGAACGGCCTGATCTTCCGCGAGCTGTGCAACGGCCGCTTCGAGCCCGCCACAACCGCGCGCTTCCTGCGCGCCATCGAGCAGCTCAAAGAGCGCGGCGCGCAGGCCGTGATCCTCGGCTGCACGGAAATTCCCATCATCGTGGACGACCGCAACGCGGCATTGCCGACGCTGGATTCGACGCGCCTGCTGGCGCGCTATGCGGTGGAGCTGGCGCTGCAGGGCGGCCCCTTGGCCGCGCAGCAGGACGGCTGGCTTGCGCCGCCGGTGCTCACGCCTGCGGCCGGCTTGCCTCCAGCGACCTGACCAGCGCCTCGCCGGCGGACAGGATGTGGGCGGACAGCCGCGCGGCGGCATCGTCGCCATCGCCCTTCTCCACGGCCCGCAGGATGCGCTGGTGCTCCTTCTCCGAGCGCGGCTGCCAGTTCTGCGTCTGCCAGGCGGCGAACAGGATGCGGCTGGCGGCCGCCTGCAGGTCGTCGATGGCCGCCAGCAGCCGCTGCATGCCGCAGGGCGCGAGTAGCGCCAGGTGGAACTTGCGATTGGCCTGCTCCCACACGCGCAGGTCGGTGGAGGCGTCGCTCTCGGCCAGCGCCTCGCGCGCGCGCTGCAGGTCGGCGGGCACGGTGCGCGACACCGCGTGGCGCAGCGCCAGCGCCTCCAGCG
>NZ_JACCWG010000245.1 GCF_013697775.1 Ramlibacter sp.
CCGCACGACGCGGCCATGCGGCCGGCCTGGATGGTGCGCGCCGGCTTCAGGCTGCAGGGTCGCGGTCCAGCCCCCGGGGCCGCGCTGGGCCGCCGTGCAGCGGGTGCGGGTGAGAATGCGCGCGCCGCGCGCCTGCGCGTCGAGCGCGGCCAGCACCACCAGCCGCGCGTCGTCCACCCAGGCGTCGGAGTAGACGAAGGCGCGGCCCAGGTGCGGCTGCAGGCAGTCGCCCAGCGCGTGCCGGCGCAGGTCCACGCCGGTGCTGGCGGGCAGCAGGTCGCGGCGCGCCAAGTGGTCGTAGAGGAACAGGCCGCAGCGGATCATCCATGCCGGCCGCATCGAGGGATCGTGCGGGATCACGAAGCGCAGCGGCCGGATGATGTGCGGCGCGCTCCTGAGCAGCACCTCGCGTTCCTGCAGCGCCTTGCGCACCAGCGAGAACTCGTAGTGCTCCAGGTAGCGCAGGCCGCCGTGGATCAGTTTGGTGGAGGCCGACGACGTGTGCTGCGCGAGGTCGTCCTGCTCGCACAGCACCACGCGCCAGCCGCGCCCGGCCAGGTCGCGGGCGATGCCGGCGCCATTGATGCCGCCGCCGACCACCAGCACGTCGCAATCGGATTCGCCTGGAAGTGCGTCGCCGGGGGCTCCGGACGGGCGTGGGGACAGAGGGATGGCCACGGCGCTGTATGGAAGAGATGTATCCGGATGTTTTTCGCTTGCGTTCTATTTTGTTTCGCTTTTGCGCGAATAGAGCAAGAGTTTTCCCTCGGTCTGTTTCGTTTGGTTGCGTCTAAGCTCCCCCGGCACACCTCGAGAGCGCAGAACGATGAATTCCAATCCCCGCCAGCTCAAGCTGCTCGCAGTCGTGCGCGAACGCGGTTCGGTCACGGTCGAAGAACTGGCGGAGCAGCTGGGCGTGACGCTGCAGACGGTGCGCCGCGACGTGCAGCGCATGGCGGAAGAAGGCCTGCTCACGCGCTTCCACGGCGGCGTGCGCGTGCCGAGTTCCACCACCGAGAACATCGCGCACCAGCAGCGCGTGCGCCTGCACGTGGGCGGCAAGGCGGCGATCGCGCGGGCGGTGGCGCGCCAGGTGCCCAACGGCTGTTCGCTGCTGATCAACATCGGCACCACCACCGAGGCGATCGCGCGCGAGCTGCTGCACCACAAGGGCCTGCGCGTCATCACCAACAACCTGAACGTGGCGGCCATCCTCAGCCCCAACCCCGATTGCGAGGTGATCGTGGCCGGCGGCGTGGTGCGCGCGCGCGACCTGGGCATCATCGGCGAGCCGGCGGTGGATTTCATCGCCCAGTTCAAGGTGGACATCGGGCTGATCGGCATCTCCGGCATCGAGGCCGACGGATCGCTGCGCGACTTCGACTACCGCGAGGTGAAGGTCGCGCAGACCATCATCCAGCAGTCGCGCGAGGTCTGGCTGGCCGCCGACCACAGCAAGTTCCACCGGCCTGCCATGGTCGAACTGGCGCGGCTGGCCCAGATCGACCGGCTGTTCACCGACAAGCCGGCGCCCGAGCCATTTCCGCAGCTGCTGGCCGAGGCCGAGGTCCAATGCGTGGTGGCCGAGGGCCACGCTGAGCCAAAGCGAAAATAAACGAACAGCGTTTACCGGCGCGGGGCGCTCCGCCGGCGCGGGCAGAATCCGGTTTTTCATTCTCATCTGCCAGAGGGGTTTCGCATGTCCATCCGCGTGTTTGTCGCCGCCGGCCTTGCGCTGGCCAGCCTGGCCGCCTCGGCGCAATCGCTCAAGCCCGGCCTGTGGGACATCACCAGCAAGACCCAGGGCGGCCAGATGGAGCAGGCACAGGCCGAGATGCGCAAGCAGATGGCCGCCATGCCGCCCGAGCAGCGCAAGATGATGGAAGACATGCTGGCCAAGCAGGGCGTGAAGATGGGGACCGGCGCGGGCGGCATGGTCATGCAGATCTGCATGACCAAGGAGATGACCGAGCGCAACGAGATTCCCATGGGCAACAGCGACTGCAAGACGACCAGCCAGTCGCGCAGCGGCAGCACCATGAAGTTCGCGTTCGCCTGCGGCAATCCGCCGTCCAGCGGCGAGGGCGAATACACCATGCTCGGCTCGGACGCCTACAAGAGCCGCATGACCCTCAAGACGGTGATCGCCGGCAAGCCCGACACCATGACCATGGAAGGCAGCGGCAAGTGGCTGGCCGCCGACTGCGGCAGCGTCAAGCCGCTGGCGGTGCCGAAGAAGTGAGCCTGGCGGGGCGGCCGCCGAAGATGGCCGTGCCCACCCGCACCATGGTGGCGCCGGCCTGCACGGCGGCCTCCAGGTCGGACGTCATGCCCATGGACAGCGTGTCCAGCGGCAGGCCGGCCGCGCGCAGGTCGTCGAACAGCACCCGCGCGCGCAGGTGCACCGCGGTCTGCGCGGCGACGCCCGCGGCCGGCTCCGGAATGGTCATGATGCCGCGCAGCGCCAGCCGCGGCAGCGCCGCGACCTCGCGCGCCAGCGCCAGCGCGTCCTGCGGCGCGACGCCGGCCTTGTTCGCCCCGCCGTCGATGTTCACCTGGATGCATACGTTCAGCGGCGGCTTGTCGGTGGGGCGCTGCTCGGACAGGCGCTGCGCGAGCTTCAACCGGTCCACCGTGTGGGCCCAGTCGAAATGCGCGGCCACCAGCCGGCTCTTGTTGCTCTGGACCGGGCCGATGCAGTGCCACTCCAGCGGCAGGTCGGCCAGCAGCGCGATCTTCTCCACCGCTTCCTGGATGTAGTTTTCGCCGAACGCGCGCTGGCCGGCGGCGTGTGCGTCGCGCACCGCCTGTGGGCCGAATGTCTTGGAAACCGCCAGCAGCGTGACTTCGTTCACGGGCCGATGCGCCGCCGCACAGGCGGCGGCGATGCGCTGGTGAACGTGCTGGAGCTTGCTCCCAATCGTCGTCATAATGATTCGGCTACTGTCGAGCGTCGTGAGAGAAGAGGGATTCGTGGATATTACCCAGCTGCTGGCGTTCAGCGTCAAGAACAAGGCTTCCGACCTGCACCTGTCGGCCGGCCTGCCGCCCATGATCCGCGTGCACGGCGACGTGCGCCGCATCAACGTCGACCCCATGGACCACAAGCAGGTCCACGCCATGGTCTACGACATCATGAACGACTCGCAGCGCAAGCAGTACGAGGAATTCCTGGAGTGCGACTTCTCCTTCGAGATCGAAGGGCTGGCGCGCTTTCGCGTCAACGCCTTCAACCAGAACCGCGGCGCGGCCGCCGTGTTCCGGACCATTCCCTCGAAGATCCTCACGCTGGAACAGCTGAACACGCCGAAGATCTTCACCGAGCTGGCATTGAAGCCGCGCGGCATGGTGCTGGTGACCGGGCCCACCGGCTCGGGCAAGTCCACCACGCTGGCGGCCATGGTCAACCACCTGAACGAAACCGAATACGGCCACATCCTCACGGTGGAAGACCCGATCGAGTTCGTGCACGAATCCAAGAAGTGCCTGGTCAACCAGCGCGAGGTCGGGCCGATGACGCTGTCCTTCGCAGCTGCGCTGCGCTCGGCGCTGCGCGAAGACCCGGACTGCATCCTGGTGGGCGAAATGCGCGACCTGGAAACCATCCGCCTGGCGATGACGGCGGCGGAAACCGGCCACCTGGTGTTCGGCACGCTGCACACGTCGAGCGCGGCCAAGACCATCGACCGCGTCATCGACGTGTTTCCGGCCGAGGAAAAGGAAATGGTCCGCGCCATGCTGTCGGAGTCGCTGCAGGCGGTGATCTCGCAGACGCTGTGCAAGACCAAGGACGGCACTGGCCGGGTCGCCGCGCACGAGATCATGCTGGGCACCTCGGCCATCCGCAACCTGATCCGCGAAGCCAAGGTGGCGCAGATGTATTCCGCCATCCAGACCGGCAACAGCTTCGGCATGCAGACGCTGGACCAGAACCTGTCCGACCTGGTCAAGCGCAACCTGATCAGCCCGGCCGAGGCGCGCAGCAAGGCGAAGATCCCCGAGAACTTCCCCGGCTAGAACGGCAGGAACACACACCATGAAGGGCGTCCTCGACCTGCTGCGCCGCGCGTCCCCGCGCGGCGGCGACGTGCAAGATTCGCTGCTGTTCACCACCGCCTTCGCCGACCAGGGCGTCGATCCCTCGATGCTGGTTCCCTGGGAGGCGCGCGCCAACGAGGTCGGCGCCAAGCGCATCTCGGGCACGCGCGGCATGGGCCAGCTGCAGGCGCTGTGGGCCAAGGATAAGTACATGGGCCGGCTGGACGCCGAGGCGGTGCGGCGGCTGGAGAAGTTCTTCGACTTCGCCTTCGTGCCGGCCGACCGCGACATCGTGCGCCAGGACGAATACGGCAACTTCATGGTGGTGCTGCTGTCCGGCACCATCGCGGTGGACCGGCTGCAGCCCTGGGGCGAGCAGATGCGCCTGACCGAGGCGCGGCCCGGCGACATCCTGGGCGAGATGTCGCTGCTGGACAGCGGCATGCGGTTTTCCGCATGCATCAGCCTGACGGAATGCGACATCGCCGTGCTCGGCGCCGAGGCCATGGACCAGATGATGCGCGAGCAGCCGCATCTGGCAGCCTCCCTGGTGGCGCTGCTGGCGCGCAAGCTCTCCATGCGCTTGCGCGTCGTGGGAGCCCGCCTGTCCGAGCGGCGTTGAACTGAACGAAGAGACAGCGAAGGAATAGCGCCATGGAACGCGATCAGGCGAGTAAATTCATCAACGACCTGCTGAAGCTGATGATCAGCCGCAATGGCAGCGACCTGTTCATCACGGGCGACTTTCCGCCCGCGATCAAGGTCGACGGCAAGATCACCAAGGTGTCGCCTCAGCCGCTGCAGGGCGGCCACACGCTCGCGCTGGCGCGCTCGATCATGAGCGACAAGCAGGCCGCGGAGTTCGAACGCACCAAGGAGTGCAACTTCGCGATCTCGCCGCCGAGCATCGGGCGCTTTCGCGTCAACGCCTTCGTGCAGCAGGGCAAGGTGGGCATGGTGCTGCGGGTGATCCCGCAGACGCTGCCGACCATCGATGGCCTGGGCATTCCGCAGGTGCTCAAGGAAATCGTGATGTCCAAGCGCGGCCTGTGCATCCTGGTGGGCGCCACCGGCTCGGGCAAGTCCACCAGCCTGGCCTCCATGATCGACTGGCGCAACGAGAACTCCTACGGCCACATCATCACCATCGAGGACCCGGTGGAATTCGTGCATCCGCACAAGAACTGCGTGGTGACGCAGCGCGAAGTGGGGCTGGACACCGACAGCTGGGAAGCCGCGCTGAAGAACACGCTGCGCCAGGCGCCCGACGTGATTCTGATGGGCGAGATCCGCGACCGCGAAACCATGGAGCACGCGGTGGCCTTCGCCGAAACCGGCCACCTGTGCATGGCCACGCTGCACGCCAACAGCGCCAACCAGGCGCTGGACCGCGTGATCAACTTCTTCCCCGAGGAGCGGCGCACGCAGCTGCTGATGGACCTGTCGCTCAACCTGAAGGCCTTCGTGTCGCAGCGCCTGATTCCCAAGCAGGACGGCAAGGGCCGCGCGCCGGCGGTGGAGATCATGCTGAACACGCCGCTGATCTCCGACCTGATCTTCAAGGGCGAGGTCTCCGAGATCAAGGAGATCATGAAGAAGAGCCGCAACCTGGGCATGCAGACCTTCGACCAGGCGCTGTTCGACCTGTACGAGAACAGCGTCATCACCTATGAAGACGCGCTGCGCAACGCCGACTCGGTGAACGACCTGCGCCTGCAAATCAAACTGAACAGCCAGCGCGCGAAGAGCTCCGACCTGGCAGCTGGGACCGAACATCTAGCCATCGTCTGACGGCGCGGAGCGACGCTGGCGCTGGAGGGCGCGGAACAACGTGCAGCGCACTCCCTCTTGCGAGGCGGAACCGGCTTCGCCGGGCCGCCTCGCACCAATCCTCAACCCACTTTGAAATCGCGCAGCGATTTCAAAGTGATTACCTTGCGAAGCAGTAGAAGCGTCCCGCGCCGCCGGTGCTGACCAGGCCTTGCTGCGTGCAGCCTGAGGTCTGGTGCGAGAAGTTCCAGGACTTGGCCCAGTTCTCGGGCAGCGGGCCGTTGCGGTCGTGGTGGCCGACGACCGCCGAGCCGTCGGGGCCGCTGTGGGTCCAGGCCTTGCACGTGGTGTCGGTCTGCGGGGCAAAGGCAGTGCCGTCGGCGCGCGAGCCGGTCAGCATGTCGTGCTCGTTGGGGTTGTCGCCGCGGCCGCGCACCAGGTTGCCGCGCTCGTCCAGCGCCGTGTCCTTGGAGATGTTGTTGCCGTCGTGCAGGTGCCCGACGTCGCGCGCGATCAGCACGCCCTTGGCGTTGTGCCAGGGGCCGCTGCCGATGCGGTCGCGCGCATTGACCGCGGGCACGCCTGGCGAGGTGCCGCCCGGCATGGTGGGCGCCACGCTGAGATAGGCGCGCCAGGTCCGGCCGCCGGCGCCGGCCGCGGTCGCCAGCTGCTGGCAGTGCGCATCGGCGCCCGCCAGCCCGCCCAGATCCGCGCCCTTGCCGCTGCCCGCGCTGGTGACGAAGAAGCCCATGGGACCGGTGGCCGGCGCCGCGGCGGTGCCGCCGGTGGTAGTGGTGCACGCGGCGAGCAGCGCGAACAGGCCGGCAGCGGTGGCAACGGCGGCGAACTTCTTTTTCATGGGTGCTCCAGGTGATTGCGGTGCACGGATTAAGCCGCACGGGGCCGCCGGTGTGTTCAGGGGGTCCCCTAACACTCTATTCGCAATGGCGGGTCCCTACAATTGCCCGCACGCCCAGGAGCAGCAGCATGCCTTCCACGAATCCCAAGACGTACGAACCCACCCCGCCGCGCAAAGTCGCCTTCCTCGGCCTTGGCGTGATGGGCTTTCCCATGGCCGGCCACCTGGCGCTGGCCGGCCACAAGGTCACGGTCTACAACCGCAGCGCGGACAAGTCGCTGGCGTGGTGCAAGGAGTTCACCGGCGGCTCCCGCCCGACGCCGCGCGAAGCGGCGGCCGACGCCGACATCGTGTTCTGCTGCGTCGGCAACGACGACGACCTGCGCGCCGTGGCGCTGGGACCGGACGGCGCTTTCGCCGGCATGAAGCCGGGCGCGATCCTGGTGGACCACACCACCGCCTCGGCCAACGTCGCGCGCGAGCTGGCCGCGGAGGCCCGCGCACGCGGCCTGTCCTTCGTCGACGCCCCGGTCTCGGGCGGCCAGGCCGGCGCCCAGAACGGGCTGCTCACCGTCATGTGCGGCGGCGACGCGGCGGCCTTCGACGCCGCCCGGCCAGCGGCCATGGCGTTCTCGCGCGCCTTCACGTTGCTGGGCGACAGCGGCGCCGGCCAGCTCGCCAAGATGGTCAACCAGATTGCCATTGCCGGGCTGGTGCAGGGCTTGTCGGAAGCCATCGCCTTCGGCCAGAAGGCCGGGCTGGACATGGAGCAGGTGCTCGAGGTGATCGGCAAGGGCGCGGCGCAGAGCTGGCAGATGGACAACCGCGGCAAGACCATGATCGCCGACCAGTTCGAGTTCGGCTTCGCCGTGGCCTGGATGCGCAAGGACCTGGGCCTGGTGCTGGACGAAGCCAAGCGCAACGGCGCGCGGCTGCCGGTCACCGCGCTGGTGGACCAGTTCTACGCCGACGTGCAGGCCCAGGGCGGCGCCCGCTGGGACACGTCCAGCCTGATCCGCCGCCTGCGCTAGATCGGCGGCTTCAGCTGCGCGGCGCGTTGGCGGGGGGGGCGAGTGGCGCCGGGCTGCGGCGCAGCTCTTCCTCGCTGACGGTTTCGAACAGCCGCACCACGCGCGTCACGCCGCCCACGTTGCGCGCGATCTGCGTCGCGCGGTCGGCTTCGCGCTGCGTCACGCGGCCCATCAGGTAGACGGTGGCGCGCTCGGTCACCACGCGGAAGGCATGGACCTGCACGTCGGGCGCGTCCACCAGCGAGGCCTTGATCTTGCCGGTGATCAGCACATCGTTGGAGCGTTGCTGCAGGCTGGTGGTGCCCATCACGCCCAGCTCGTTGAAGGTGCCGCGCACGTTCTCCACGCGCGCCACGATCTGCTCGGCCTGCTGCTTGGCCTGGTCGCTCGGCACCTCGCCGGTCAGCAGCACCTGGCGGTTGTAGCTGGTCAAATTGATGTGGGCGCGCTCGCCGAAGGCGCCGCGCAGGCTGCTGGCCGCGCGCAATTCGATGCGCTCATCCTCGAGCTGCGTGCCCGAGGTGCGGCGGTCGGTGGCCACCAGCGCGGTACCGGCGGCGGCGCCGATGATCAGCGGCGCGCAGGCGCTCAGCGCCGCCGCCAGGGCCGATGCCGCCAGCGTGGTGAGCAGCAGGCGGGAGGAGGGGAGAAGCGATGTCATGTCGGGGGTTCCTGTTCTCCGAGAAGCTGGGCGTCCACGCCGTCGCAGATGCAGTGCAGCGCGAGGATGTGGACCTCCTGGATGCGGGCGGTCCGCTCGTGCGGAACGCAGATGTGGACGTCGGTCTCGCGCAGCCGCGCGGCCATCTGGCCGCCGCCGCGCCCGGTCAGCGCCACCACCGACATCTCGCGCTCGTGCGCCGCCTCGATGGCGGCCAGCACGTTGGGCGAATTGCCGCTGGTGGACAGCGCCAGCAGCACGTCGCCCGCCTGGCCCAGCGCGCGCACCTGCTTGGAATAGATGCGCTCGAAGTCGTAGTCGTTGGCGATGGCGGTGAGGATGGAGCTGTCGGTGGTGAGCGCGATCGCGCCCAGCTCCGGGCGCTCGCGCTCGAAGCGGCCGACGAACTCGGCCGCGAAGTGCTGCGCGTCGGCCGCCGAGCCGCCGTTGCCGCAGGCCAGCACCTTGCCGCCGCTGGTGACGCAGGCCAGCATCGCCTGCACGGCGGCGGCGATGGGCTTGCTGAGGACTTGCGCGGACTGGTACTTCAGGTCGGCGCTGTCGATGAAGTGCTGCTGGATGCGTTGCTCGAGCATGGTCCGCGATGATAAACCCCTGATGGATGGACCTGCGGCAAGCGCGCCCTGCTTTCGCAGATGTGTCAACCGAAGGCCTTGTGAACTTTTGCCATTTGTGACCGGCGTGCGGATGAGCTAAGGTCGCGACCCTGGAATTGAGGGTAGTCATGGCAGAGTTCGCAACATGTGGTGCACCGGCACGGCGCACCAACAAGCACGCCCGCCCGGCGAAGCAGGACTTCAACACAGTGGGGGCGTGCAGTGTGGCGGATCTTGTCGTGAGGCTGCGCTCCTCGGCAGATCGATGGCTGCGCACAACGAAGACCATGATGGCGTGGCTGCTCCTCCTGCTCACAGCCCAGGCGTTCGCGCAGGAAGTCGTTCCCGATTTCTATCGGGACCCCGGCCTGTATCCGAACCGCAGTTACGTCAACCAGGCGTTCAGCGAACACATCGACCCCTTCACGGGCGCACTGCAGCTGCACTACGTGGACATGCACCTTCCGGGCAACGGCGGCTTCGACATCGATGTGGTGCGGTCGTACAACAGCGCGTCGGTCGATCCGGCTCACCCGACCGCCGAGGACTCGCACGCCGGGGTCGGCTGGACCGTCCACTTCGGACGGGTCCTCAAAACCGGGAACACCTCTGTGTGCACCAACGATTCTCCGTCGATCGTGGGCAACCCGGTGCTGGAACTGCAGGACGGCAGCCGCCAGTTGCTCACTTTCACCGGCGGCACCAGCCCGCAGATGCTGACCACGCAGCGCTGGAGGGCGGACTGTGCTTCCGGATCCGGAGGCCTCATCGTCTATTCGCCGGATGGAAGGCGGTACGACATGACGCAGATGTACAACGTCGGCACAGGCGTCAACAACGTGTATGCATGGTACACAACCCGGATCACGGACAGGAACGGCAACTACGCCACGATCAGCTACACGTCCGCGGCAGGCAGGCCGCAAATCACGGGCCTGTCCGCCAGCGACGGCCGCTCGGCCAGTTTCAGTTACCTGGAAGGTGGCACCGTCAACCGCCGCATCAGCTCCATCAGTGCCGCGGGCAATACGGTCGACTATTCGTACACGCCGCTGACGGGCTACAGCGGAGAGTACTTTCTCTCGCGGGTGACGCGCCCGGACGGAACGTACTGGAACTACAATTACAACCAGCAGATCGATCCGACGGCGGGCAGCTTCGCCGTGAACCAGGTCACGTACCCGCAGGGGGGAACGATCAGCTACGGGTACGCTTTCGCGTACTTCGACCCGCAGGGCAACCCCAGCGCGCGCACCACGGTCGTGAGTTCCAAGTCGCAGAGCACAGGCGGCACCTGGTCCTTCAGCTACACCCCAGGCAGTTACGGCGTCTATGACAAGACAGTGGTGACCACGCCCGCAGGCGCAATCACCTACCAACACATCGGGCCGCTCTATTCCGGCTCCGGAACCGTATGGATGGTGGGATTGCTCACGTCCAGGTCGGATGCCGAGCAGACGGAAAACTACACCTGGACCAAGCAGGAAATTTCCAACGAGACCTACTTTCGCCCTGGCCAGTTCGTCACCAAGGTGGACAACAACTCGACCAATGCACCGGTGCTGCAACAGAAGTCCATCACCCGCGATGGCGCGACGTACACCACCAGCTACAGCGCGTTCGATACTTACGGGAATCCAACCAGCGTGTCGGAGGCCGGACCGAACGGCGGAAGTCGAACGACGACGCTTGGCTACTACACCGACACCTCCAAGTGGATCATCCGGCAGGTGCAGAACGAAAGCTTCAGCGGCGGCTCGGTCACCCGCAATTTCGACGGTAACGGAAACCTCACGTCCATCACCCGCGATGGCGTTGTCACTACCTACAGCTACGACGGCCAGGGAAACGTTTCCTCCGCGACGCTTCCCAGGTCCCTGACCTCTTCCTATTCCAGCTACAAGCGCGGCATCGCCCAATCCGAAACCCAGCCGGAAGGCATTTTCATCTCCCGTGTCGTCAGCGACGCGGGGAACGTCACGTCGGAAACCAACGGCGAGTCGCGAACGACAGCCTATACCTACGACGGCTTGAATCGCGTCAAGTCCATCGACTACCCCGCCGGCAGTTCCGCGACCATCTCATATGGCACGGCATCGAAAACCGCGACGCGCGGCTCCCTGACGGAGACGACCCAGTACGACGGCTTCGGCCGCACCACCAGCATCACGCTGGGCGGCATCGCGCGTTCGTACACCGTGGATGCGCTGGGGCGCACGACCTTCGCGTCCGACCCGGCTTCCTCGGCCGGCACGAGCTACCAGTACGACATCTTGAACCGGTTGACCAGGGTGAGCCACAGCGCCGACGGTACATACCAGGCAATCGCGTACGGCGCGGCAAGCAAGACCGTGACCAATGAGCGGACGAAGTCCACCACGTCCACGTACCGCGCCTACGGCGACCCCGACCGGCAGTTCCTGATGGGCATTGCGTCGCCGGTGTCCGCCGCCAATCTGTCGATGGCGCGAAACAGCCGGGACCTGGTCACTTCCATCACGCAGGCGGGCATCACGCGCACCTACGGATACAACGGCAGCTACTACCTGACGTCGGTCACCAATCCGGAGACGGGGAACACGACCTATGGACGCGATTCCGCCGGCAACATGACGTCCCGCACGGTCGGAAGCTCCGGCCTCACCACGTTCGGCTACGACGGCCAGAACCGGTTGGCGTCGGTGACGTATCCGGGCAGCACGCCAGCCGTGACCCAGAGCTATACCAGGACCAGCAAGCTCCAGTCGGTGACGACGAGCGCGGTGAGCCGCAACTACAGCTACGACGCCAACGACAACCTGACCAACGAGTCGATGACCATCAACGGCATCACGCTGGCCGCGACGTACGGCTACAACACGCTGGATCAGCTGAGCTCGATCACCTATCCGCGGTCCGGCAGCGTCGTCAGCTACTCGCCCGATGTGCTGGGCCGGCCGACCCAGGTTTCGGGCTACGTCAATAGCGTGTCCTACTGGCCGTCGGGCCAGATCAGCCAGATCAACTATGGCAATGGAACCGTCACCGCTTACGGGCAGGGCACGCGCTTGTGGCCCAGTTCGTTCAGCACGCAAAAAGGCGGCACTTTCTACTCGAACAGCTTGTACGGCTACGACGGCGTCGGCAACCTGACCAGCATCAGCGACTTCACGGACAGCAGCTACACCCGGACGCTGAATTACGACGATATCGATCGGTTGGCGAGCGCCAGCGGGCCCTGGGGTGGGGGAACGATCGCATACAGCGGCGGCGGCAACATCACCAGCCAATCGTTCGGCACGTTCAGCCTGATCTACAGCTACGACGGCAGCAACCGCCTCAGCAGCGTTTCCGGGTACCGCGCTGCCTCGTACGGCTACGACGCTTACGGCAACATCACTTCCGGTGCGGGGAACAGCTACGCCTATGAGGGCGCGCCCAACCTCACGTGCATCAACTGCTCGGACCCGGCGCTGAAAATCGCGTATGTCTATGACGGCCTGAACCGGAGGGTGTCCGTCACGAAAGGCGGCGTCACCAGCTACGAGTTCTACGACTCCAGGGGGAACCAGCTGGTCGAGTACACACCGAGCCAGTCCAACAAGCTCGTCGAATACATCTACCTGGGTGGCAAGCGCGTTGCCCAACGCGTTTCGCCGTGACCGAACAACACATCCCAGGATCAAGAATGAAAACAGGCATTGGTCATTTCCTGCGCCGAGCCTTCGCCCTGCTGGCGCTGCTTCTTGCATCGTCGCTTGCACAGGCGCAGAACAACGCCGCGTTCGTCTCGCAAAGCGTGCCGGCGACGATGGTGAGCGGGCAGAAGTACAACGTCTCCATCACTCTTTTCAACAACGGCACGAACACTTGGTCCCCGACGAGTTTCCAGCTGGGCTCGCAGAGCCCCGCGAACAACCAGACCTGGGGTTTGTCGCGCGTTCCCGTGCTCACCTATGTCGCGCGCGGCAAGGACAACTACACCTTCGCCTTTGAAGTAACGGCGCCGCTGACCGCGGGCACCTATAACTTCCAATGGAAGATGATCCAGGGCACGTCGGGCTGGTTCGGTGCGCCGACCACCAACGTCGCCGTCGCCGTCGTCGGCCCACCCACCATCTCGGCGTCCCAGGCTCCGTCGCCTCTGGTGGCAGGGCAGCCGTTCACGTTGACGTGGAACACGACGGATGCAACGTCGGTGACGCGCAACTGCACGGCAAGCGGCACCGGGTTCAGCGGCAGCGCCACCATGCCCACGGTGAGCGGCACGTCCAACGCAACCGCGAGTGCCGCCTGGGTCGGGTATCCCTCCACCTGCACGTGGACGGCGACAGGCCTCGGCGGTAGCGCGACCTACACGCAGACGGTCACGACTTCGGCCGCGCCGCCGACGGTCAGCGTGTCGCGCACTCCGTCGCCGATGGTCGCGGGGCAAAGTTTCACGCTGACCTGGAACACCACTGACGCCACCTCGGTGACGCGCAGCTGCACGGCCAGCGGCACGGGATTCACCGGCAGTTCCACCATGCCGACGGTGAGCGGCACCTCCACAGGCACGGCCAGTGCGGCCTGGGTGGGTTATCCATCCAGCTGTACGTGGACAGCCACGGGCGCCGGCGGCACGGCGGCGTTCACGGAGACGATGACGACTGTGGCGTTGCCGACGATCAGCGTGACGCGCACGCCATCGCCGATGGTCGCGGGGCAAAGCTACACGCTGAGCTGGAACTCGGCCAACACCACCTCGGTGACGCGCAGTTGTACGGCCAGCGGCACGGGATTTGCCGGCAACTCCACCATGCCGACGGCCAGCGGCACGTCCACCGGCACCGCCGACCCGGCTTGGGTGGGCTATCCGTCCACCTGCACATGGACCGCGGCAGGCAGCGGCGGCAGCGCGACGTTCACGGAAACCATGACGACGGCGTCCGGGGCGCCCACGATCAGCGTTTCGCGCACGCCCTCGCCCATGGTTCCAGGGCAAAGCTACACGCTGACGTGGAACACGACGAACGCAACCTCCGTCGCGCGCAGCTGCACGGCCAGCGGTACGGGGTTCAGCGGCAGCGCCACCATGCCGACGGTCAGCGGCACATCCACCGGCACGGCCGACCCCGCCTGGGCGGGCTATCCGTCCACCTGCACGTGGACGGCCACGGGAACCGGCGGCACGGCCACGTTCACCGAAACGATGACGACCTCGCCCCCCGCGACCATCACCGTCTCGCGCACGCCTTCGACGATGGTCGCAGGCCAGGGCTACACACTCACGTGGAGCTCGACCGACGCAAGTTCGGTGTCGCGCAGCTGCACCTCGACCGGAACAGGCTTTGCGGGCAGTTCGACGCTTGCCGTCAGCGGGACTTCGAGCGGAACGGCCGACCCGCTCTGGGTGGGTTATCCGTCCACCTGCACGTGGACAACCACGGGCAGCGGCGGCACGGCGACGTTCACGGAAACCATGACGACTTCGGCCGCGGCGCCGACGATCAGCGTCTCGCGCACGCCCTCGACCATGGTGGCGGGGCAGAGCTACACGCTGACCTGGAACACAACCAGTGCCACGTCGGTGACGCGCAGCTGCACGGCCAGCGGCACCGGGTTCAGTGGCAGCTCCACCATGCCGACGGTCAGCGGCACATCGACCGGCAGCGCCGATCCGCTGTGGGTGGGGTACCCCTCTGCCTGCACGTGGACGGCCACCGGCAGCGGCGGCACCGCGACGTTCACCGAAACGATGACCACCTCGGCGGCACCACCGACGATCAGCGTTTCGCGCAGCCCGTCGACGATGGTGGCTGGGCAAGGCTACACGCTGACCTGGAACACGGCCAACGCGACCTCGGTGACACGCAGCTGCACGGCCAGCGGCACCGGCTACAGCGGCAGCGCCACCATGCCGACGGTCAGCGGCACATCCACCGGAACGCCCGACCCCGCCTGGGTGGGATACCCCTCCACCTGCACGTGGACGGCCACGGGCGACGGCGGCACGGCGACGTTCACCGAGACGATGCGGACCTCGGCACCCGCGACCATCACCGTCTCGCGTACACCGTCGCCGATGGTAGCGGGGCAAGGCTACACGCTGACGTGGAGCTCCACCAACGCCAGCTCGGTGTCGCGCAACTGCACCGCGCCAGGCACGGGCTTTGCCGGGAACTCGACGTTCGCGTCCAACGGGAGTTCGACGGGAACAGCGGATCCTTTGTGGGTGGGCTATCCCTCCAGCTGCACGTGGACCGCAACCGGCAGCGGCGGCAGCGCGACCTTCACGGAAACCATGACCACGTCGCCCGCCGCGCCGACGATCAGCGCGAGCCGCACGCCGTCGCCAATGGTGGCCGGCCAAAGCTACACCTTGACGTGGAACGCGACCAGCGCGACGTCGGTCACGCGCAGCTGCACGGCTAATGGCACCGGTTTCAGCGGCAGCGCCACCATGCCGACCGTCAGCGGCACATCGACCGGCAGCGCCGATCCTTCGTGGGTGGGCTATCCCTCCACCTGCACGTGGACGGCGACGGGCAGCGGCGGCACGACGACGTTCACGGAGACGATGACGACGTCGGCTGCACCACCGACGATCAGCGTCTCGCGCACGCCATCGCCAATGGTCGCCGGGCAAAGCTACACGCTGACCTGGAACTCCACGAACGCGACCTCGGTGGCGCGCACCTGCACGGCCAGCGGCACCGGCTTCACCGACAACTCCGCCATGCCGACGGTCAGCGGGACGTCCACCGGCACTGCCCAGGCGGCCTGGGCGGGCTACCCGTCCACCTGCACGTGGACCGCGAGCGGCGCCGGCGGGACGGCGACGTACACGGAAACCATGACGACCGCGCCGCCGCCGACGATCAGCGCCTCGCGCACGCCGTCGCCGATGGCGGCTGGGCAAAGCTACACGCTGAGCTGGAACTCGACCAACGCGACCTCGGTGACGCGCAG
>NZ_JACCWG010000249.1 GCF_013697775.1 Ramlibacter sp.
GACCCTCACCCCTGCCCTCTCCCGCTTGCGGGAGAGGGAGGAGAAGGAGACAACCTGGTCAGGCAGCCGCTTGGCTTTGCGCCAGCGGCGGATAGTCGGTGTAGCCCTTGGCGCCGCCGCCGTAGAAGGTGGCCTTGTCGGGCGCGTTCAGCGGCGCGTCGCGGCGCAGGCGCTCCACCAGGTCGGGGTTGGCCAGGTAGGGGCGGCCGAACGCCACCAGGTCGGCGCCTTTGGCCAGGGCCTGCTCGGCCATCTCGCGGCTGTCGTAGCCGTTGTTGACCATCCACACGCCCTTGCCGCCGGCGTCGCGGTAGGCCTTGCGCATCGCGGCATAGTCGAACGGCCGGTCGTCCAGCTCGCGCGGACCGCCGGTGGCGCCTTCCACTACGTGGATGTAGGCCAGGTTCAGCTGCGCCAGTTCGCGCATGAGGTAGTCGAACAGCGGCTGCGGCGCCTCGTCGTTCACGTCGTTGGCCGGGGTCACCGGAGACAGGCGGATGCCCACGCGCTGGCCACCCACTTCCTCGGCCACGGCGCGCGTGACTTCCAGCATCAGCCGGGCGCGGTTCTCGATGGAGCCGCCGTAGTCGTCGGTGCGCTTGTTGGCGCCGGTCTTCATGAACTGGTCCAGCAGGTAGCCGTTGGCGCCGTGAACTTCCACGCCGTCGAAGCCGGCGGTGCTGACCGCATGCCGCGCCGCATGGCGAAAGTCGTGCACGATGCCCGGCAGCTCCCCGGCGTCCAGCGCGCGCGGCTCCGAGGTGGCGGCGAAGCTGCCGACGCCGTCCTTGATCAGGTAGGTCTTGGTCTTGGCCACGATGGCCGAGGGCGCCACCGGCTTGGCGCCGCCGGGCTGCAGGTCGACGTGCGAGACACGGCCCACGTGCCACAGCTGGGTGACGATGCGCCCGCCCTTGGCATGCACCGCGTCGGTCACCTTCTTCCAGCCGTCGAGCTGATCTTCGCTGTAGAGGCCGGGCACGTCGGCATAGCCCTGCGCCGTCGGGCTGATCGCGGTGGCCTCGGTGATCAGCAGGCCGCCGCCAGCGCGCTGGCTGTAGTACTCGGCCGCGAGTGGCTGGGGAACGGCCTCGGGCGAGCGGTTGCGCGTGAGCGGCGCCATTACCACCCGGTTGGGCAGCTGCCAGGCACCGACCTGGATGGGATCGAACAGGGTGGTCATTGTCGTGCTCCCTTCAGCGCGGCAGGTCGGTCTTGTTGTTGACGATGCGCGACACCAGGCCGTAGGCGATGGCTTCTTCAGCCGACAGCCAGAGGTCGCGCTCGATGTCGTTCATCACCGTGTCCAGCGGCTTGCCGGTTTCGCGCGAGATGGTGCGGGCGATGCGTTCGCGCGCCTTGATGATCTCCTGCGCGTGGATCGCGATGTCGCTGGCCGGGCCGCCCGCGCCGCCGCTCGGCTGGTGGATCAGGAAGCGGGTGTTGGGCGTGCAGAAGCGGCGCTCTTTCGGCACCGACAGGTACAGGTGCGTGGCGGCGCTGCCGACCCAGCCGGTGCCCACCATGTTCACCGGCGCGCTGATGAAGCGGATCATGTCGTGGATGGCGTCGCCCGACTCCAGGTGGCCGCCCGGCGAGCTCACCAGCACGGTGATGGGCGCGCTGCCGTCGGTGTCCAGCGCAATGAGGCGGCGCGTGATGTCCGCGGCGGCTTTGTCGTTGATGTTGCCGAAGATCATCAGCGTGCGTGACTTGAACGCCTTTTCTTCGAGGAAGTTGGTCCGCGGCTCTGCCGTTTCAGCCTGGGGTGCCGCGTGTTCTTCGGGGGTGTCCATGAAAGCTCCTGTGGTGGGACTGCCGCCGCGCAAGGCGGTGGCCGGTGGAAACGAGTCTACGGCAAGGCCGCAAAACCTTGCCTCCACAATGGCGCCATGGCGCGCGTTCTCAAGTGGGCGGCCGGTCTTGCCGGCGGGGTGGTCGCCTGCTCATCGGTGCGGCGATGGCTCTTCGCCATGCAACCGCGGAGCAAAGACGCGTCCTACAGCCGGGCGGGGCGCGGACCGATTCTCGGCCGTACGGCGCATCCCTAGCATGGCCCGACAAGGAGCCTGCGTCCCATGCATCTGTCCACCGTCGAAACCGTCCTGGAGTACGAGGTCCTCGCGCCCACGCACTTCTGCTTCAACCTGGAGGCCGCCAACTGGCCGACCCAGAACATCCTGAGCGAGCGCCTGGCGCTGTCCTCGGGCGTGTCGCCGCGCCACTTCACCGACGCGCGCAGCGGCAACCGGTTTTTCCGCTTCGACGCCATGCCCGGCCCGCTGCTTGTGGACTACAAGGCCGAAGTCGAGGTGCACACCGAGCTGCCCGACCCGGCGCTGCCGGAAGTGCCCGTGAGCCGGGTGCCCGACGACATCTTTCGCTACCTGCTGCCCACGCGCTACTGCGAGTCCGACGTGCTGTGCACCGCGGCGCAGAAGATGTTCGGCCAGCTGCCGCCCGGCATCGAGCGGGTGCGCAAGATCGTCGACTGGGTGCACGACGAGATCACCTACCGGCCGGGCAGCACCAACTCCACCACCACCGCGCAGGAGGTGTTCGTGCAGCGCGCCGGCGTCTGCCGCGACTTCGCGCACTTGGGCATCACCCTGTGCCGCGCGCTGAACATCCCGGCGCGCATCGTGGTCGGCTACGTCTGGTTCGACGAGCCGCCGCAGGACTTCCACGCCGTGTTCGAAGCCTGGCTGGGCGACCGCTGGGTGCTGTTCGACCCGACCGGCATGGCGCCGGTGGACCGGCTGGTGCGCATTGGCACCGGGCGCGATGCCAAGGACGTGGCCTTCGCCACCATGTTCGGCAGCGTGGAGATGAAGCGCAAGAGCGTCGACGTGCTGGAGCACGATCCGCGGCCGCGTCACATCGAGGAATCGGCGCCGCAGCTGGCGCGCGAAGAGGAGCGCGAGCAGGCGCAGCTCGACTCGGCCAAGGCCGTGGCCTGAGCGCCGCGCCGCGCGCGGCTTGACGCGGCCCGGCCACGCGGCGATAACCGCGTCTGGCCGAATGCTGCGCATGACGACAACGACGAACGACAAGACGGAACTCACCAACCTGCAGGTGCTGCGTGCGGCAGCCGCCCTGATGGTGGTGCTGTTCCACGCCATGGGCACCGGCCGCGCCTACGGATTCCCGGTGCGCGGGCTCGGCTTCCTGGAAGGCTGGGGCGGCCACGGCGTGGACCTGTTTTTCGTCATTTCCGGCTTCATCATGGTCTACATCCAGGCGCGGGCGGCGCGCACGCCGGCGCGCTTCCTCGCCAACCGCGTGCGGCGCATCGTGCCGCTGTACTGGGTGCTGACCCTGCTGGCGGTGGCGGCCAGCGTGGCGCTGCCGGCCCGGATGGTGAACCACGGCCCGGCCGATCCCGGCGCAATCGCCGCGTCGCTGGCCTTCCTCTCGCAGCCCCTTTACGGCGCGATGCCGGTGCTGTACCTGGGTTGGTCGCTGGAATTCGAAATGCTGTTCTACGTGGTGTTCGCCGCGTGCATCGCGCTGCCGTCGCTCAATGCGGCGGTGCTGGCGGCCTGCGGCATGGTCACCGCCTGGGCGGTGATCGGTAACAACATGCTGCCGCTAGAATTCGCGCTGGGCATGGTGGCTGGCTGGCTGGTGGTGAACCGTCGCATCGCCGTGCCGGTCGGCGGGCTGATGCTGGCGATGGGCGCCGCGCTGCTGTTGGCAACCCTCGCGTTCAAGGATGCGCCGTTGAACAGCGCATTGGTGTACGGCCTTCCGTCAGTGCTGCTGGTGGCCGGCTGCTCGGTGCTGCGGCAGGTGTCGCGCGGCGTGTGGACGCGCATCGGCGACGCCTCGTACAGCATCTACCTTGCGCAGTTCTTCAGCGTGCCGGCCTTCTACAAGCTGGCGCGCGCCCTGGGGTTGCCTGCCGACCTGGGCGACCTGCTGGTCGGGGCGTGTGCCGTGGCGACGGCGATGGCAGGTTGGGGGGTGTACTTGGCAGTCGAGCGGCCGTTGGTGCTGAGGCCGCGGCGGCTCGCGCACGGCGGCTGATGTGCGGTCGCGTGGGGGCTTGACGAGCACGAATCACCAGGGCTCCAATGCGGCATGCAATTCGGATACATCTCGTCGCATATAGTGGAGCGCCTGCGCGCCAGGGGCTGGCTGGACACATTGCGGTATGCAGTGGGGCGTTTCCAAACGGTTCGTCGCGTGCGCCGCCAGTTCAAGCGCATGACGTTGCTCGTGACGGCGCGGAGCCTCACGCGGGCCGTCCAGCAGCCGGTACACGTGGAGCCGTTTGATCCAAGGCACGCTCTTCGTGCCCTCGATGCCGAGAGCGTGTTCACCGGTCTAAAGCTGCAGCCAGCGTCCCTCGCGGCTTTGCGTGGCGCTGCAGCCGCATCCACCCGCCGCGCGCACCATGGAAACCGCGCCGAGTTGACGGCCGATGAGCTGCTCCGCAACGCCGAGGCGCCGGAGCCTATGCTGATGGTGGACTACGTATCGCCAGCGCTGCAGGCGCTGGCACTGGAGGTCGCGCGCGATCCGTTGCTACTCGCAACCGTCTCGCGATTTCTCGGCGGACCGCCCGCGCGTATCGAAACCCGCATTAACGAAAGCTTGGTCGTGCGTGCCGATACAGCTTATCGCGAGAGCCGCTTCCAGACGGTGATGTTCCACTATGACGTGCACGACTTCGGCTTTGCCTACGTCTTCTTCTATCTCACCGACACTGATGCAGATACTGGCGCTCACGAGCTGATGCGCGGCACGCACAAGGGCAAGTGGCTGAGGCATTTGCTGCAGAGCGCGCGGCAAGAGGACGTGGAAATTTACAACTGCTATGGGCGGGATCGGGCGATGGTGATCGAAGGGCCGGCAGGTTCGGGCTTCCTGGAGGACACATCCTGCTTCCACCGTGCCTTGGTGCCGCGTACCGGCAACCGGCTCGCCCTGCAAATCCGATACGCATGAACCGCGTTGTCATGGGCTCTGCGACGCTTGGCTCTCGTGTGTCGCAGGCGCAGGCAAAAGAGGTGCTGCGCGCCGCCTGCGATGCCGGCTTGCGTCGCTTCGACACGGCGCCCTACTATGGAGCCGGCTTTGCCGCACACTTGCTTGAATCGCTGACAGGCGAGGGCATCCGCGTGTCGACCAAGTTTGGTAGCTGCCCCGAGCCACTCGCGCGCTTTCTGTTCAAGCGTGTACTGCGCAGCACGGGGCCGCTGGATGCGTGGCGGGGGATGCCACCGCTCAGGTCCAGTCGCGGCCGCAACACGGCCGCATGGTGGGAGCTGCACCAGCAGCGCCGCGGCATCATGCAAGCCGTGCGGGCGCTTGTGCCGCATACGCCGGAGCACCTGTTCCTGCATGCGCCGCCACTGGTGCTGCCGCCCGCGACGCTGGACGCCCTGAGTGCCCAGGCGCGCATCCACGGCTGCCGGCTCGGGCTGTGCTCGCCACGCCGGGAAGAGATTGAAACATGGCTGGACCGCGGCTCGGTGCTGGGCTGCATCCAGTTGCACTTGGACGACCTGCTTGCCGTATCCGAGGCGGTGCGGCAGCGCCTGCTGCGACGGGAACTCTGGGTGCATGGCGTGTACTCGCCGGGCCTGCACAGTGCACTGATGCCGTTGCGCGAGCGTGAAGCTGCGCTCATCGACTTGGCGCGCGGCGCGCCAGAGTTGTGCTGCGTGGCCGGCGCGACATCGCAGGGAACTGTAGCCCGCCTTGCTGATCTAGTGTGGTGCGCGCCTCTGTTCTGTACTTATCGTGAGATCGCAGCCAATGCAGCCTTGGCTCTGGTGACCTTGGCCAGGATGTCCGAAGCACTGGCTGTCCAGATGAATGGTTTGGGGTT
>NZ_JACCWG010000277.1 GCF_013697775.1 Ramlibacter sp.
CCACCGCGCCCGCCGCCAGCGTGTGCCCGTCCATGATGGCGGCGTCGAGCTCGTGCGTGGCCGCGCTGGTGTAGACGGCGCCGTGGCCGGCGTTGAACAGCGGGCAGTCCTCCAGCAGCACGACCACCTGCGTCACCACCTCCAGCGCCGGCGCGCCCTCGGCCAGCAGCGCCTGGCCGCGCGCCAGGATGCCGGTGATGGCGTCGACGAAGGCGCGCTCCTTGTCGGAGGTCATGCGCTGGCGCGCGATCGTGCCGGCGCCGCCGTGCAAGGCGAGAATGGCTTGGGTCATGTCGGTCCTCGCGGTGGCGATGAGAATTTATTTCGTTATGATGCGCCGAATTGTAAATTAACGATCATCCGCGCGAACCCGGCACTCTCTTCCAATGGCGGCCCTCCCCGACGACTCGACCATGGCACAGCGCATCGCGCGGATGCTGCCGTCGCTGACGCGCTCGCACCGGCGCATGGCCGACTACGTGCTGGCGCACCCGCTGCAGGCGGCCACCATGCCCATCGACGAGCTGGCCGCAACCGTCGAGGTCTCCGTGGCCACGGCCAACCGCTTTGCCCGCGCGCTGGAATTCGAAGGCTATCCGCAATTCCGCGCGGCACTGGTGCTGGGCTTCGAAAGCACCCTGGCGCCGGTGGAGAAGCTGCGCACCAAGCTGGCCCGCAACGCCAGCGTGGCCGAGGTGCTGGGCGGCGTGCTGGGCGACATCCAGCGCAATCTGGAGGCCACGCGCCAGGCGCTGGACGAGGCCAGCGCCCGCAAGGCGGTGCAGGCCATCCTGGCGGCCGAGCGCATCTACATCATCGGCTATGGCGCCAGCAGCTGGCTGGGCGGGCTGATGCAGCGCAACCTGGACCCGTACTGCGACAACGTCCAGCTGCTGGCCAACATCGAAAGCCCGTCGTACGCCGCGCGCGTGCTGGCGCGGGCGCGGCCGGCCGACCTGGTGGTCGCCATTTCGTTTCCGCGCTACTTCAGCGACACCATCCTGCTGGCGCGCCGCGCGCGCGAGGCGCGCATTCCGGTGCTGGCGCTGACCGACCGCGTCACCTCGCCGCTGGCACCCCTGGCCAGCATCGCGCTGTACGCGCAGGCCGACTGCCAGTACTTCGCCAACTCCGAAGCCACCGTGGCCGCACTGATCGAGGCGCTGTGCAGCGCGGTGGCGCACAGCACCAAGGGCACGGTGAAGGCCGCGACGCAGCTCACCGAATCCGTGCTGCCGTGGCTGGAGACAGGGCACGACACGCGCCCGGCGCGCAAGCGCGGCAAGGCGGCGGCGTGAGCGGCAACGGCAACATGCCCCTGGCCATGCCCGAGGCGCGCGTGCTGCAGGTCGACGACCTCGCCGTGCGCTTCACCACGGCCGAACGCACGGTGGACGCGGTGTGCGGCCTGTCGTTCCACGTGGACCGCGGCGAGACGCTGGCCATCGTCGGCGAATCGGGTTCGGGCAAGTCGGTCACCTCGCTGGCGCTGATGCGCCTGGTGGAGCACGGCGGCGGGCACATCGTGTCGGGCAGCATGGCGTTCCGCCGCCGCGGCGGCGAGGTGGTGGACCTGGCGCAAGCGCGCGAGGGCACGATGCGCGGCATCCGCGGCGCCGACATCGCGATGATCTTCCAGGAGCCGATGACCTCGCTCAACCCGGTGTTCACCGCCGGCGACCAGGTGGCCGAATCGATCCGCGTGCACCAGGGCAAGAACGCTTCGCAAGCGCGCGCCGAGGCGCTGCGCATGCTGGAGCTGGTGCGCATTCCCGAGGCGCGCCAGGTGCTGGGCCGCTACCCGCACCAGCTGTCGGGCGGCATGCGCCAGCGCGTGATGATCGCCATGGCGCTGTCGTGCCGGCCGTCGCTGCTGATCGCCGACGAGCCCACCACCGCGCTGGACGTGACCATCCAGGCGCAGATCCTGCAGTTGATCCGCGTGCTGCAGGAAGAGATGGGCATGGGCGTGGTGTTCATCACGCACGACATGGGCGTGGTGGCCGAAGTGGCCGACCGCGTGCTGGTGATGCACGGCGGCCTGAAGATGGAAGAAGACACGGTCGATGCCATCTTCGCGCGGCCGCGGCATGCCTACACGCAGGCGCTGCTGGCGGCGGTGCCCAGGCTTGGCTCCATGCAGGGCAGCGAACTGCCGATGAAGTTCCAGCTGCCCGGCGCCGAGGCGGTGCAGCCCCAGGACACGGTGCGCGCGGACAGCGCGCCGATCCTGAACGTGCGCGACCTGGTCACGCGCTTCGACATCCCCAGCGGCCTGTTCGGCCGCGTGCAGCGCCGCGTGCACGCGGTGGAACACATCAGTTTCGGCATCCGCCCGGGCGAGACGCTGGCGCTGGTCGGCGAATCGGGCTGCGGCAAGTCCACCACCGGCCGGTCGCTCTTGCGCCTGGTGGAGAGCGAAGGCGGCGCCATCGAACTGGGCGGCCAGGACATCCGCGCCCTGCCCACCAGCCAGCTGCAGACCCTGCGCCGCAACATCCAGTTCATCTTCCAGGATCCGTTCGCTTCGCTCGATCCGCGCGTGACGGTGGGCTTCTCCATCATGGAGCCGCTGCTGGTGCACAAGGTGGCCAAGGGCGCGGAGGCCAGGGCGCGGGTGGACTGGCTGCTGCGCAAGGTCGGCCTGCCGGTGGAAGTGGCCGAGCGCTATCCGCACGAGTTCTCCGGCGGCCAGCGCCAGCGCGTCGCCATCGCGCGCGCACTGGCGCTGAACCCCAAGGTGGTGATCGCCGACGAATCCGTGTCCGCGCTGGACGTGTCGATCCAGGCGCAGATCGTCAACCTCATGCTCGACCTGCAGCGCGAGCTGGGCATCGCCTTCCTGTTCATCTCGCACGACATGGCCGTGGTCGAGCGGGTCAGCCACCGCGTCGCCGTCATGTACCTGGGCCAGATCGTGGAGATCGGTCCGCGCCGCGCGGTGTTCGAGAATCCGCAGCACGCCTACACGCGCCGCCTGATGGCGGCAGTGCCGGTGGCCGACCCCACGCGGCGCAACCGCAAGCGCGAGCTGCTGGAAGGCGAGGTGCCGAGCCCGGTGCGCGCGGTGGGCGACGCGCCCGAAGTGCGCCCGCTGGTGCAGGTGGGGCCGGACCACTACGTGGCGCGCCACCGCGTGGGCAACATGGAATGATCACCAAAAACCGTTTCAACCCAGGAGCTTCCCGATGAAATCCACTCTCGCACCCGCAGCAGCCGCCTTCGCGCTGGCGGCCGCCTTCACCGGCCCGGCCTGGGCCGCCAAGGACGTGGTCGCCGCCGTGGCGTCCACCTTCACCACCATGGACCCGTACGACGCCAACGACACCCTGTCGCAGGCGGTGGCCAAGTCGTTCTACCAGGGCCTGTACGGCTTCGACCGCGCCATGAAGATGGTGCCGGTGCTGGCCGAGGGTCACGAGGCCAGCAAGGACGGGCTGGTCTACATCGTCAAGCTCAAGCACGGCATCAAGTTCCACGACGGCACCGACTTCAACGCCGAGGCGGTGAAGGCCACCTTCGACCGCGTGACCAATCCCGAGAACAAGCTCAAGCGCTACACGCTGTACAAGAACATCGCCAAGACCGAGGTGGTGGACCCGTACACCGTGCGCTTTACCCTGGCCGAACCCTTCTCGCCCTTCATCAACTCGCTGGCGCATCCGTCGGGCGTGATCATGTCGCCCGCGGCCATGCAGAAGTTCGGCAGCAAAGGCATGGCGCAGAACCCGGTGGGCACCGGCCCGTTCAAGTTCGTCGAGTGGAAGCAGAGCGACTACCTGAAGGTGGAGAAGTTCGCCGGCTACTGGCGCAAGGGCTACCCGAAGGTGGAAACCATCACCTGGCGTCCGGTGGTCGACAACAACTCGCGCGCCGCCATGATGCAGACCGGCGAAGCGCACTTCACCTTCCCGGTGCCGTACGAGCAGGCCGAGATCCTCAAGGGCAAGTCCACGCTGGAGCTGGTTGCGGCGCCGTCCATCGTGCACCGCTACCTGTCGATGAACACGCAGCAAAAGCCCTTCGACAACCCGAAGGTGCGCCAGGCCATCAACTACGCGATCAACAAGGAAGCGCTGGCCAAGGTGGCGTTCTCCGGCTACGCGATTCCGGCCGAAGGCGTGCTGCCCAACGGCGTCGAATACGCGGCGAAGCTCGGCCCGTGGCCCTACGACCCGGCCAAGGCGCGCGCGCTGCTGAAGGAAGCGGGCTACCCGAACGGCTTCGAGTCCACCTTGTGGTCGGCCTACAACCACACCACCGGCCAGAAGGTGATCCAGTTCCTGCAGCAGCAGCTGGCCCAGGTCGGCATCAAGGTGCAGCTGCAGGCCCTGGAAGCCGGCCAGCGCGTGGAGAAGGTGGAAAGCGCGCAGGACCCGGCCACGGCGCCGGTGCGCATGTACTACGTCGGCTGGTCGTCCTCCACCGGCGAAGCCGACTGGGCGATGCGCCCGCTGCTGGCCTCCGAGTCGTTCCCGCCCAAGCTGTTCAACACGGCCTATTACAAGAACGAGGCGGTGGACGATGACATCAAGAAGGCGCTGAACACCACCAGCGGCACCGAGAAGACCAAGCTGTACACCGATGCGCAAAAGCGCATCTGGAACGACGCGCCCTGGGCCTTCCTGGTGACCGAGAAGCTGCTGTCGGCGCACGCCAAGGGCCTGAGCGGCTTCCACGTGATGCCCGACGCGTCGTTCAACTTCGACGACGTCGACCTGAAGTAAACGGGCAGGCGGACACAACAGGAACCGGCACGCGATGGCTGCTTACATCCTCAAGCGGCTGCTCGGCCTGCTGCCGACGCTGCTGATCGTCGCCGTGCTGGTGTTCCTGTTTGTGCACCTGCTGCCGGGCGACCCGGCCCGCCTGGCGGCGGGGCCGGACGCCGGGCCGCAGACCATCGAGCTGGTGCGGCGCGACCTGGGGCTGGACAAGCCCCTGCCGCAGCAGTTCCTCAATTTCTTCGGCCGGCTGCTGCAAGGCGACCTGGGCACCTCGCTGCGCACACACCGCAAGGTCAGCACCGAGATCGGCGAGCGCTTCATGCCGACCTTGTTGCTGACGCTGGCCAGCATGGCCTGGTCGGTGCTGTTCGGGATGGGCATCGGCATCGCCTCGGCGGTGTGGCGCAACAAGTGGCCGGACCGCGTCGGCATGGCGATTGCCGTGTCGGGCATCTCGTTTCCCGCCTTCGCGCTCGGCATGCTGCTGATGCAGGTTTTTTCGGTGCAGCTCGGCTGGCTGCCCACGGTGGGCGCCGACAGCTGGCGCCATTACATCCTGCCCTCGCTCACGCTGGGCGCGGCGGTGGCGGCCGTGATGGCGCGCTTCACCCGCGCTTCCTTCATCGAGGTGATCCAGGAAGACTACGTGCGCACCGCGCGGGCCAAGGGCCTGAAGGAGCGCACCGTCATCGCCAAGCACGCCTTGCGCAATGCGCTGATCCCGGTGGTGACCATGATGGGCCTGCAGTTCGGCTTTTTGCTGGGCGGCTCCATCGTGGTGGAAACGGTGTTCAACTGGCCCGGCCTGGGCCGCCTGCTGGTGGATGCGGTGGACATGCGCGACTACACCGTGATCCAGGGCCTGGTGCTGCTGTTCTCGCTGGAATTCATCCTGATCAACCTGGTCGTCGACGTGCTCTACGGCTTCATCAACCCGACCATCCGCTACCGATGACGACCCCGCAGACCGTGCGCACGCCGTGGAGCGAGTTCTGGCGCAAGTTCAAGAAGCAGCACGTCGCGCTGGCGGCGCTGGCCTTCGTGATGCTGCTGGTGGCCATCGCCATCCTGGCGCCGCTGATCGCGCCCTACGACGCCGAGAATTTCTTCGACTACGACCGCATCAACCAGGGCCCAAGCGCCACGCACTGGATGGGCGTGGACGCGCTGGGCCGCGACATCTTCAGCCGCATCCTGGGGGGAGCGCGGCTGTCGCTGGCGGCGGGCTTCCTCTCGGTCACGCTGGGCGGCATCGTCGGCACCGCGCTGGGCCTGCTGGCAGGCTACTACGGCGGCTGGTGGGACCGCATCGTGATGCGCATCTCCGACGTGCTGTTCGCCTTTCCCGGCATCCTGCTGGCGATCGGCGTGGTGGCCATCCTGGGCAGCAGCATGGTCAACGTGATCGTGGCCGTGTCGGTGTTCAGCGTGCCGGCCTTCGCGCGGCTGGTGCGCGGCAACACGCTGGTGCTGAAGAACATGACCTACGTGGAGGCGGTGCGCAGCGTCGGCGCGTCGGACTGGACCATCGTCATGCGCCACATCCTGCCGGGCAGCATCTCGGCCATCGTCGTGTACTTCACCATGCGGCTGGGCACCTCGATCATCACCGCGGCCAGCCTGTCGTTCCTGGGCATGGGCGCGCAGCCGCCCACGCCCGAATGGGGCGCCATGCTCAACGAGGCGCGCGCCGACATGGTGAACGCGCCGCACATCGCGCTGTTCCCCAGCCTGGCGATCTTCCTCACGGTGCTGGCCTTCAACATCCTGGGCGATGGCCTGCGCGACGCGCTGGACCCGCGCATCGAGCGCGGCTGACGCCATGGCCGTGACGACCGCTCCGCGCATCGGCACTCTGCCTTCAGGCCCGCGCGACGCCATCACCGACGTGCACGGCGTGGCCGTCGGCCACCACACATTGGCCGACGGTCCGGTGCAGACCGGCGTCACCGTCATCCGGCCGCACGCCGGTGACCCGTTTCGCGACCGCGTGCCGGCGGCGGCCGTGGTGCTCAACGGCTTCGGCAAGAGCATCGGCCTGGTGCAGGTGGAGGAACTCGGCGTGCTGGAAACGCCGATCGCGCTGACCAACACCTTCGCGGTGGCGGCCGTCGCGCAGGCGCAAATCCGCCAGTGCATCCGCGCCAACCCGGAGACCGGCCGCGCGCTGCCCACGGTGAACCCGCTGGTGTTCGAGTGCAACGACGGGTACCTGAACGACATCCAGCGCTTGGCGGTCGGCGAGGAACACTATCTCGCCGCCTGCGAGAGCGCGGGTGCGGAAGTCGCGCAGGGTGCGGTCGGCGCCGGGCGCGGCATGTCCAGCTTCGGCCTGAAAGGCGGCATCGGCACGGCATCGCGCCGCGTGGCCATTGCGGGCCACGGCGAAGTCACCATTGGCGTGCTGGTGCAAAGCAACTTCGGCCTGCTGCCGCAGCTGACCATCGCGGGCGACCCGGCCGGTGCGCGCATCGCGCGCAAGCTGAGCGGCCCGCAGGCGCTGGCCGAGCAAGGCTCGATCATCCTGGTGGTCGCCACCGACGCGCCGCTGGACGCACGCCAGCTGCGCCGGCTGGCGC